>JBEHXI010000151.1:0-17696 GCA_048498775.1 Actinomycetota bacterium
ATGGCACCATGCACGGAATCCAACACAATCACGAGCGGGCGCCGCGGCGCGGCGCCCCTCAGCGGGCGGTCAGCAGCGCGCGGACCACATAGCCCGCCGAGTCCACCCCCGAGCTGCCGCCCTCGACCAGGGCGGCCACGGCGATGTCGTCGTCGTACGCGGTGAACCACCCGTTGGTGCCGTCGCCCACCTCCGCCGTGCCGGTCTTGGCACCGGTGCGCGGCAGGTCGCCGAGGCGCGGGGTCGCCGTGCCGTGGACCACGGCCGCGCGCATCACCTGCCGCAGCGCGGCGCCGGTGGCCGCGGGCAGGCGCCGGGGCGCGGGCGTCTGCGGCTGGTCCGGCAGGATGACCGGCTGGTGGAAGGCCCCGTCGCGGACCGTGGCGGCCAGCGAGGCCACCACCAGCGGGCTCATCGTGATCTGTCCCTGGCCGATGAACTGGGCCGCCGCGTCGCGACGTCCCGGCGAACCCGTGCTCGACGAGCGTGGTCAGCGCACCGTCGAGCAGCCGTGCGCGTGTCCCCCCGCTCACCCGGCCCCCCGGAGCGCACCTCGTTGAGCGGTCGCTCAAACACCGGCACACTACGGCCCGTTGAGCGGCCGCCCAAGGTCGTTTCCGATCACCGGTAATCCGGATGCGGGCCCCGGCGGGGCGGTGTAGCGTCCGACGCGTAGGCGCCGCCGTCGATCGGAGAAGTCCGTTGCTCATCTGAGGCCACCGTGACACCGGGCCCACCGCATGGTGTGGGCGGGTGCGCGTGCCTCGGCGGAGCCGGCCCCTGTGCCTCCTCGGCGCATCGCGGCGCCTCAGGCGCTGTTCGGCGCTCTCCTCCTCCCCGGCCTCACCCCTGCTCGGTGTCCGACGCGTCATCCCCTGACCACGACCCGAGCGGAGGCCACCGCATGTCCGATTCCACCAGCCCCACCCCGTCCGTCGTCTGCGCCGACCTCGCCTTCACCTGGCCGGACGGCACCGAGGTCCTCACCGGTCTGTCGACGGCCGTCGGCCCCGGCCGCACCGGCCTGATCGGCGTCAACGGCTCCGGCAAGTCCACCCTGCTGCGCCTGGTCGCGGGAGAGCTCACCCCCACCCGCGGCACCGTCACGGTCGCCGGGGAACTCGGCCACCTGCCGCAGAACGCCACCCTGGCGGCGGGCCTGCGGGTCGAGGAGGCCCTGGGAGTGGCGCCGGTGCGGGCCGCCCTGGCCGCGATCGAGGCCGGTGACACCCGCGAGGAGCACTTCGCGCGGATCGGCGACGACTGGGACGTCGAGGAGCGCACCCGCGCCGTGCTGGACCGCCTCGGACTGGCCGGGATCCCCCTCGACCGGCGGATCGGCGAACTGTCCGGCGGCGAGTCGGTGCTGCTGCGCCTGGCCGCGCTCCTGCTGCGCCGCCCCGACGTGCTGCTCCTGGACGAACCCACCAACAACCTCGACCGGCAGGCCAGGCACCGGCTCTACGACGCCGTCACCACCTGGCGCGGCACCCTGCTGGTCGTCAGCCACGACCGCGAACTGCTCTCGCTCGTCGACCGGATCGCCGACCTGCGCGCCGGCCAGGTGCGCTGGTACGGCGGCAACCTCACCGCCTACGAGGAGGCCGTGGCCGTCGAACAGGAGGCGGCCGAGCGGATGGTGCGCGCCGCCGAGTCCGACGTCCGCCGCCAGAAGCGGGAGCTGGCCGAGGCCCGCGTCAAGCTCGACCGGCGGGTCCGCTACGGACGGAAGATGTACGAGACCAAGCGCGAGCCCAGGGTGGTGATGAACGAGCGCAAACGGCAGGCGCAGGTGTCCGCGGGCAAGCACCGGACCCTCCACCAGGAGCGCCTGGAGGAGGCCAGGGAGCGGCTGTCCGAGGCGGTGGAGGCGGTCCGCGACGACAGCCGGATCCGCATCGACCTGCCGGAGACCTCCGTACCTGCGGGCCGCACCGTGCTGACCCTGTCCGCGCTGCGCGCCCGCCACGGCGTCCACGCCGACCTGGAGATCCGCGGGCCGGAACGCGTCGCCCTGGTCGGGCGGAACGGATCCGGGAAGACCACCCTGCTGCGGACCATCGCCGGTGAACTGCCCCCGCTGGAAGGGCGGGTGGAGGTGGCCGTCCCGCTGCGGTACCTGCCGCAGCGGCTCGACGTGCTCGACGACGGCCTGACGGTCGCGGAGAACGTCGGCAGGTTCGCCCCGCGGGCGACCGGCAACGCCGTCCGGGCCCGGCTGGCCCGCTTCCTCTTCCGCGGCCGCCGGGCCGACCAGCCGGTGGGCACGCTCTCCGGCGGCGAGCGCTTCCGGGCCACCCTGGCGGCCCTGCTGCTCGCCGAACCGCCGCCCCACCTGCTGCTCCTGGACGAGCCCACCAACAACCTGGACATGGACAGCGCCCGGCAGCTGGCCGACGCCCTGGAGTCCTACCAGGGCGCCCTGATCGTGGCCAGCCATGATGTGCCGTTCCTGCACGACATCGGCATCACCCGCTGGCTGCGGGTGGACGGCGCGGTGGAGGAGGCCGATCCGCTGTGACCGCCGTGCTCACCCGCACCGGACGGCGTCGCGGACGATCACCGCGGAGCGCGGCGGCAGCACCAGCGGACCGTCGCCGCCGGCCCGGACATCCGGCGCGGTGCGCGCCGAGGACAGCACCGGCGTCCCGCGGTACCCCACATTTCGTTCGACGGAGGTGAAGTTGGCGAACACCCACAGCGCGCCCCGCTCCTCGCCGCCGAGATGACGGCGGTAGGCCAGCGTCCCGGCGGGGGAGTCGAGCAGCGTCAGATCCCCGCGGTGCAGCACCGGAACGGCCCGGCGCAGCGCCAGCAGCCGCCGGTAGAGCCGCAGGATGCTGCCCGGATCGTCCCGCAGCACGGCCTCGTTGGCTTCCCGCGCCCGCGGCGGCCACGGCAGCCACGGTGTGGACGGCCAGCCGTGCCCGTCGTCGGCGGTCCACGGGATCGGGGCGCGGCTGCGGTCACGCCCCAGCGGGTCGCGGGCGTGCTCGGCGTCCACGACCGCGTCCTCCAGGCCGAACTCCTCGCCCTCGTACAGGAAGGGGGTGCCGCGCAGGGTCAGCAGCAGCACGGCGGCGGCGCGGGCGGCGTCCTCGTCGCCGCCGTAGCGGGTGCGGTGGCGGGAGGCGTCGTGGCTGGAGAGCACCCAGGTCGGCCAGGTGCCGGCCGCGGTGTGCGCCTCCTCGGCGGCGGCGATGCACCGCCGCCACGCCCCGGCGTCCCAGTCCGCCTCCAGCAGGGAGAAGTCGAACGTCAGGTGCAGTTCGGGAGCCTCGGGGGTGCCGAGGTAGGCCACCACGTCGCGGGTGCGCTCCAGGGAGACCTCCCCGACCATCACCCGCTCCCCGGGATACGAGTCCAGCAGGCGGCGCACGTCCCGCAGCAGCGTGTGGGTGCGCGGATCGCGGTAGCCGGCCACCAGGTCGTTCAGGCCCGGATTCGCGCGCGGCGGCAGGTCGGGCAGCGCCGGGTCGCGGCCGATCAGGTGCACCACGTCGGCGCGGAAGCCGTCGACGCCGCGGTCCAGCCAGAAGCGCAGCACCTCGGCCATGGCCTCGCGCACTCCGGGGGCGTTCCAGTTCAGGTCGGGCTGCGCCGGGGTGAACAGGTGGAGGTAGTACTGGCCGCGCTGCTTGTCGAACGTCCAGGCCGGGCCGCCGAACGCGCTCGGCCAGGCGTTGGGCGGCCGGTCGGCCCACCAGTACCAGTCGCCGTGCGGCCCGTGCGGATCGAGCCGGGAGGAGCGGAACCACGGATGCTGGTCGCTGGTGTGGTTGGGCACCCAGTCCAGCAGCACCCGCAGCCCGAGCCGGTGTGCTTCGGTGAGCAGCCGGTCGAAGGCCGCCAGGTCGCCGAAGACCGGGTCGACGGCGCAGTGGTCGGCGATGTCGTAGCCGCCGTCGACCCCCGGGCTGGGATAGATCGGGGAGAGCCACACCGCGTCCACGCCGAGCCGCCGCAGATGCTCCAGGCGCGTCCGGATGCCCTCCAGGTCGCCGATGCCGTCGCCGTCGCCGTCCTGGAACGAGCGCGGATAGATCTGGTAGACGACGGCGTCCTGCCACCAGGGGCGGGCCTCGCCGCGGTGCGGGCTCATCGGGTCACCACCGCGAAGCCGCCGGCCGGTACGGTGACGGCCACCGGCGCGTCCGCGCCGAGCACGGCGGTGTGCCGCAGGCGGCCGGAGGCGTCGTAACTGCGGGCGACCGCCGCGCCGCTGCCCGGCAGTTCGACGGTGACCGTCGACGCGGTACGGGCGGCGCTGTGCAGCAGGGCGACGGCGTGGCCGCCGCCCGCGGTGACCAGTTCGGCGACCTCCGGAGCCACCAGCAGCGCGTCCAGGTCCCCGGTGCCGCCGGCGGTGGTGGCGGTGACCGTGCCGGCGCCCGCGGGTATCTCCACCGGCAGGGTCACCGGCAGCAACTCCCCGGCCGCCGGTGCGTCTCCTTGCGCGCCGACGGCGCCGTAGCGCAGGACGCCGAGCGGGCCCCGCGCGGTGGCGAACCGGGTGGTGGCGGCCGACCCCGCGGTCAGCAGCGCGACCGGCTGGAGCAGCCGGGGCCGGTCCGCGGCGGGCAGGTGCCAGGTCAGCGTGGAGCCGGGACCGGCCGCGACGTACGCGCCGCCGCTCCACTGGGCCTCCCCGGTCCACGCCGACGTGGGGCGGACCACCGAGGCGGCGCCGCCGGGGATCGCCGACTCCGCCTCCACCACTCGCTGCCCGTCGCGGTGCACGATCCGCGCCGCGGCCCGGGCGAGGGCGGCAAGCTCCGGGTCGGCGTCGAGCGCCTCCATGGTGAGCAGCCCGTGAATCGTGGACTCCGCGCCGGAGTTGCGGTTGACCTGCCCGTCCGCGCCGACCCCGTCGAAGGTGACGCCGGTCGACGGGTCGTACATCGCCACACCCGCCGGGTTCTGGCCGAAGAACCAGCCGGCGGCGATGCCGGCGAGCTGCCGCAGCCCCGGTGAGCCGGTCGCCGAGGCCACCGCCAGCAGGCCGTGCACCCGGGCGTCGGCTCCGTAGGCGATCTGGGAGCCGTCGGCCGGGGTGGGCAGCCAGCCGTTGTCCGGCCCGGAGGCGGTCAGCAGCGCCGGGGTGAACACGGCCGCGTCGGGCACCGCGGAGCGCAGCAGCTCCGGCCGGTGCAGGGCGCCCGCGGCGACGGCGAGCGCGGCGGGCATCTGCGCCGCCCAGGCGTGCCAGTCAGAACGGGACAGCGCCCAGGGCAGCAGCGCCCCGTACGGCCACTGCCGCGGGCCGCCGGCGCCCATCGCCGCTATCCCGTCGGAGAGTTGGGACAGCGCGGTGCGGGCGGCCCGGTCGGCCCGGCCGGCGGGGGTGCCCAGGTAGGCGCCCAGGCCGAGCACCGCCTCGGCGGAGGCGTCGGCGCCGTCGGCGATCAGCCAGGCCGGTACGCGGACCCCGTGGACGATCCGATAGGTGCCGTACCGCACCAGGACCTCCCGGCGCAGCGCGGTGACCGCCAGGTCCAGGCGGGCGCGGAGGAACGCGGCGAACCCCGGGTCGCCGCCTTCGAACGCCGCGTATCCCTCGCCGAGCGCCCAGACGGTGCGCGCCAGCCAGTAGGACGCGCCCGCGTCGGACGGGTCGGGGCTGTCCTTCGGGGTGGGGCTGGGGTTGAGGGTGCCGTCGGGTTGCATCCACAGCACCACGTTCCCGGCGTCCGGGCCGGCCGACGTCTGCAGGTACGTCAGCCCGCGCAGCAGTTGCCGGGCCTCGTCGCGGCTGTGGGCGTCGCCGTCGGCGCGCCAGTGCCGCAGGTAGACCACGGCGGCGCGGGCGATGTCGTCCGCGTCGTAGGCGCCCTGCCCGTAGGTGTCGCGGACCGGGTCGTAGGCGCCGCCGCCGGTGGGGCGGTAGGAGCCGTCGGCCGTCCGGTCGGCGTACACCCACAGCACGCCCAGGCCGGGTTCGGCCTGCTGGCCGTAGGTGCGGTGGCCGGGCAGGACGGGGGGCCGGACGGTGGTGGTGAGCGAGTCGAGGTGGGCGAGGTCGGTCAGCGGAGCGGGCGGCGCGGGGGTGGCGGCCGCGGTGGCGGCGGGCAGCAGCGGTGCGAGCAGGCCGAGGGCCGCCGTGGCGGCGAGGGCGAGCCGGTGGTGTCTGCGCACGGGACGGATCTCCTTGGGCGGCGGGGGAGGTGACGCGGCGTCGGCGGGCGGAGGCTGCCGCCGCCCCGGGGAGGGGCGGGGCGGCGGCAGCGGTCGGGTCAGGCCAGGCGGTCCAGGCGGGCCACGCCGATCCGCGCGTCGGCCATGCCGTAGAAGACGTAGGTCACCCCGTCGACCTCCTCGATGGCGGTGGGGAAGACCACGTTGCCCACCACGCCCTCGCGTTCCTCCTCGGTCTCCGGCTCCAGCAGCGGCTCGGCGGTGCGGGCGAGCACCCGGGCCGGGTCCCGCGGGTCCAGCAGCATCGCGCCGGCGGTGTAGCGGACCTGCTGCTGCAGTCCGAAGCCGTCGGTGAGCTGCCCGTCGACGCCGTGGTGCAGCAGCAGCCAGCCCTCCTCGACCCGGATGGGCGCGGGGCCCGCGCCGATCTTCAGCCGCTCGAAGGGGTGCTCGCTCATCGCGACGAGGCGGTGGTCCGACAGCCGCACCAGCGCGGCCGGGTCCTCGGCGACCAGGCCGGCCGGGACGTAGGAGATCCAGATGCCGGGACGGTCGTCGGTGATCCCGGCGGGCAGGTGGACGCCCTCGCCCTCGCGGATCCACCCGAGGTCCCACATCGGGCGGTGCAGCATCGCGAAGCACGGCTCGCCGTCCGGGCCCGGCACCGGTTCGGGGAAGAAGACGGCGTCCTTGTTGGGGAAGAGGTTCAGGTCGGTGTCCAGGCCCGGCTGGTAGGCGAAGTGGACCGGGCCGAGCCGCCGCCAGTGCCGCAGGTCCTCCGAGAGCGCGAGCGCCAGCCGCGGCCCCAGCGGCCCGTAGGCGACATACGTCATCACATGGAGGCCGAGCGACGGCACATACGTCACCCGGGGGTCCTCGACCCCGGCGTTGGACAGGCCGCGCTCCCAGCCCTCGTCGGGCGCCAGGACCACGCCGCGGCGGGTGACCCCGGTCGGCACGCCGTCGGTGAGCGTGACCTCGGCGAGGCCGACCCGGGAGACGTTGCCCTCGGCGACGATGCGGGGGAGCAGGTGCAGCCGGCCGTCCGGGGTGCGCCCGCTGGCCGGGTTGAGCACCCCCTCGGCCTCCAGCGGGTCGCCGGGCTGCGGGGCCATCACCACGCCGAGGCGGGTCAGGGCGTAGGGGATCGCGGTGGAGGTGGCAGGGGAGGTCAAGGAGGTCAGCCCTTCGTGCTGGAGCCGAGGTCGGTGGAGGTGAAGTGACGCTGGAAGACCGTGAAGAGGGCCACCGCCGGAGCGGCGAGCACACAGGCGCCGGCGAGGACCGCGCCGAGCGGGTTGGCGGCCCGCGCGTAGGAGGTGGTGATGTAGTCGGCGAGCGCCACGGCCAGCGGTTGCATGGAGTGCTGCTTGGTGATCAGGAACGGCCACAGGAACTCGTTCCACGGGCCGATGAAGGTCAGCAGGACGGCGGTGAGCAGGGCCGGTCGCACCAGCGGCAGCGCGATCGAGACCAGGATCCGCACCTCGCCGGCCCCGTCGATGTGCGCGGCTTCGAAGATGTCCTGGGGGATCTGCAGGAAGTACTGGCGGAAGATGAACACCGCCGTCGAGTTGATCGCGAACGGGGCGATCATGCCCAGATAGGAGTCGGCGAGCCCGTAGTCGCGCACGATCAGCACGTACAGCGGGATCAGCAGCAGTTGGAAGGGCACCACCTGCACCAGCAGCATCAGGTTGAACAGCATCCCGCGGCCGCGGAAGTGCAGCCGGGCCATCGCGTATCCGGCCAGGACGCCGAAGACGACGGTGGCCAGGATGACGCCGCCGGTGAAGATGCCCGAGTTGACCAGGGCGCGGCCCAGGTCGATCGCGGAGTCGATGCGGCGGTAGTTGTGGAGGGTGAGGTTGCCGGGGCGGGGGAGCACTCCGCCCACCGAGGCGTCGCCGCGGATCTGCAGCGATCCGGCGATCATGGAGTAGAAGGGGAAGAGGAACAGCAGCGCCCCGAGCAGCAGCCCGGCGAAGGCGAGCCGCCGGGGCGCCCCCCGCCGGCCGCGGCGCGCGGCGGTGCGGGGGACGGCCCGGGAAGCGGCCGGCGGTGCGGCGGCGGCGGTCAGACGGACGTCACCCATGGTCACTCCCGGTCCAGCAGGCGGCGGTTGACGAACGACACGACGAGGACCCCGAGCACCAGCAGCACCCCGATCGCCGAGGCGATGTCCGGGCGGTTCTGCTCGATGCCGCGCTGGTACATCAGCAGCACCGGGGAGTTCGACGCGCCGTCCGGCCCACCGCCGCCGGTGAGCAGGTACGGCTCGGTGAACAGGTTGGCCCCGGTGATCAGCGCCAGCAGCACCACCAGCGTCGTCGCCGGCCGCACCCCCGGCACCGTCACCGAGCGGAACGAGCGCCAGGTCCCCGCGCCGTCGATGCTCGCGGCCTCGTACAGCTCCCGCGGGATGTTCTGCAGGGCCGCCAGGTACAGCAGGATGTAGAACCCCAGCTGCTTCCAGGTGACGAACAGCGCGATGGTGGGCATCGCGAGCGATGAGTTGATCAGCCAGGACGGGTCCGGCGCCAGCGGCCCCAGCACGTGGTTGACCAGCCCGTCGTGGCCGAACAGGAACAGCCAGACGCTGACCAGGGCCACGCTGGCCGTCACATACGGCACGTAGTAGCCGACCCGGAAGAACGTGCTCCAGCGGACGGCCGAGTTCAGCGCCGTCGCCAGGACGAGCGAGAGCACCACGGTCAGGGGGACGTTGACGACGAGGAAGACCAGGATGTTGCCGAACGCCTGGCGGACGTCCGGATCGCCCAGCACCGTGGCGTAGTTGCGCAGCCCCACGAAGGGCCGGTCCACCACCGCTCCCGGTGCGGCGAAGAAGTACTTGTGGAACGACATCCACACGGCGAAGCCGAGCGGATAGGCGAACACCGCCGCCACGAAGACCGCGTACGGTGCCGAGAACAGCAGGCCGAGCGGCTGGCGGCCGAGCAGCAGGGTCGTCCAGGCCGCGCGACGGCGGGCGGGCCCGGACCTGAAGGTGCTCATCACCGGTGCCTCAGGAGGCGGAGGCGAGCGAGTCGGCCTTGCGCGCGGCGCCGGACAGCGACTGCCGGACGTCGGCGCTGCCGAAGATCACCGACTTCGACCAGGCGTCCCGGAACGCCTGCCAGATCTCGATGGAGTTCGCCACGTTGGGCACCTCGACGGTGCGCTCGGCCTGCTGGGCGAAGGCCGCGTAGGCCGGGTTCTTGGCGAAGTAGTCCGGGTAGGCGCCCTGCAGGCCGGCGCGCAGCGGCATCTGGCCGGTCAGGGACAGCAGCTTGCCGTCCTGCTCCTTGCTGGTGGCGAACTTCAGGAAGTCCCAGGCGGTGCCGCGGTTCTTGCACGAGGCGTACATGGCCGCGTTCTTCGCGTCGGGGAAGGTCTGCACCTGCCCGGCCGGGGTGCCCTGCGAGGTGGGGACGGGCACCACGCCCCAGTCCACCTTGTTCTGGTAGTTGGCGATCGCCCACGGTCCGACGGTGGCCATCGCGGCGGTGCCGTCGCCGAACGCGTCGCCGTTGTACTGCTCCTTGCCGGCCAGGTTCTTCGCGTACAGGGTGCGCCAGAACTGCGCGACCGCGTCCCCGGCGGCGGAGTCGAAGGTCGCCTTCCCCTTCTCGACCAGCTGCTTCCCGCCGCTCTCGGCGATGTACATCGGGTAGAAGTCGAACCAGGACTGGTAGAACTCGCTGGTCGGCGCCGGGTAGATGGCGTACTTGGCGGCGTGCGAGGACACCAGCTTTCCGGCGGTCGCCAGGAACTGGTCGTAGGTCTTCAGCGGCGGGTTGTTCGCGTCGATGCCGGCCTTGGCGAACTCCTTCCGGTTGTAGATGATCATGACCGGGTTGGCCTTCCACGGCAGCTGGTAGAACTTGCCGTCGGGCGACTTGTACTGGGCCGCGCGGCTGCCGGTGCGCGCCTCGATGTAGGAGGCGCCGTCCGGGAAGTCGCTGAGCGGGACCAGCCCGCCCTGCTGCTGGAACTGCGGCACCGAGGCGGGGGAGGTGTTGAAGATCAGGCAGGGCTCGGTGCCCGCCGTGATGGCGGCGCCGATGACCTCCTCGGAGGACTTGCCGGTCGGTATCTCCTCGGCGGTGACGCGCTCACCCGGGTGGGCGGCGTTCCAGGCGGCCACGGCCTGCTTGCCCCAGGCGATCTCCTGCGGGTTGTTCGAGTACCAGATCTTGATCGGGCCGTGGGCCGTGGTGGCGGCCTTGGCCGAGCCTGCTCCGCCGCCACAGGCGGTCAGACCTGCCCCGAGGGCCAGGACTGCGGCGATGGCAGTGATCTTGGGGTTCATGGTGTCTCCGATCTCGCGTCGTCGGCGTGCGGCCGGCCGGTCCCGTCGGCCGGACCGGCACGCCGGCCGGGTGGTGCGGGGAGGGGATGGGTGGACTGGCGGATCACCAGTTCGGCAGGGGGCAGGACGACGTCCTCGACCGTGCTGCCCGCCACCAGGGCGAGCAGGGAGCGGGCCGCGGCCCGGCCCCAGCCGAAGACGTCGGTGCGCACCGTGGTCAGTGCGGGGTGGAGATGGGCGGCGATCTCGGTGTCGTCGAAGCCGGTCAGCGACAGGTCCTCCGGCACCCGCAGACCGCGCTGGACGGCCAACGACAGCCCGGCGACGGCCATCACGTCGTTGGCGTAGACGATCGCGGTCGGCCGCTCGGCGAGGTCGAGCAGTCCGGCGGTGGCCGCGGCGCCGCCCGCGGCGGTGAAGTCGGCCTCCGCGTACAGGTCGGGGCGCAGCCCGTGCGCGGTGAGCGCGTCGGCCCAGGCGGCGCGGCGGTTGGCGCCGTGCAGGAACGCGCCGGGCCCGCCCACATGGGCGATGCGGCGGTGTCCGAGCCCGGCCAGGTGGCCGACCGCGGCGGTGATGCCGGGCCGGTCGTCGAGGCACACCGCGGGGAACGGTGAGGCACTCTCGGGGCGGTTGAGGGTCACGGCCGGCAGGCCGAGGTCCTCCAGCAGCGGCAGGCGCGGGTCGTCGCGGCGCAGGTCGGTCACGAACACCCCGTCGACGACGCCCTCCTGGGCCAGTCGCCGGTAGGCGCGGGTCTCCCCGGCGTCGTCCCGCACGACGTGCAGCACCAGGGACTGGCCCGCCGGGGCGAGCACGGTCTCCACCCCGCCGATGAAGGACGGGAAGAAGGGGTCCGCGCCGAACAGCTCGGGCGGGCGGTTGAAGACCAGCCCCAGGGCGAGCGCGCGCCGGGTCGACAGCGACCGGGCGCTGGCGTTGGGCCGCCAGCCGATCTCCTCGGCCACCCGCAGGATGTGCGCGCGGGTGGCGTCCGCCAGACCGGGGCGCCCGTTGAGCGCGAACGAGACGGCGGTCTGGGAGACCCCCGCCGCCCGTGCGACGTCCGCGATGGTGACGCGATGCTCCGGCACGCTTCCGCCTTCCGTGACTGTCGTGGTTCACGCTGCGTTGCCGCAAACGTGACTGAAGCGCTTTAGCGAGGGATACTGAAGCGCTTTAGTCAGCGGAGTGTCAAGAGGTGTGGCACGGATTTCCCGCACCCGCCGGCGGGGGGAGGCCCGGACGCCGCGGAGCGTGCCCGCCCGCCCCCTCGGCCCGGCCGCGGAACGGCCCCCGTACCCTGGCGCCGTGCACATCTGCTTCGTCTGCAGCGGGAACATCTGCCGCTCACCGACAGCCGCCCTGGTCTTCACCGAGCACCTGCGCCGCGCCGGGCTGTCCGGCACCGTCCGGGTCACCAGCGCCGGCATCGGGCCGTGGCACGCCGGGGAGCCGATCGACGAGCGGGCCGGCGCGGTACTGGCCCGCAACGGCTACCCCACCCGGCACGTCGCGGCCCAGATCGACGCCGAGCACCTGGACGCCGACCTGCTGCTCGCCATGGACCGCGGTCATGAGAAGGCGCTGCGCCGCCTGGTGGACGACCCCGAGCGGGTCCGGATGTTCCGCTCGTTCGACCCGGCGGCCGACGGCGACCTGGAGGTCCCGGACCCCTACTACGACGGGCCCCGGGGCTTCGACGAGGTCCTGGCGATGACCGAGGCCGCGATGGACGGGCTGCTCGCCTGGGTGCGCGACCGCCTCGCCGCATGACGGCCGGCGGCACCGGGGACGGCGGCGGCCCGCGCGCCGCGGCCGCCCGGCTGACCGGCCGGACGGTGACCGGCGTCCGCGCGCTGTCCGGAGGACTGGCGCAGGCGGTCCTCGACGGCGGCGAGACGGTGGTGGTCAAACGGGGCAGCGGCCCCGGGGCGGCCCGGGCCGAGGCGGCGGGCCTGCGCTGGCTGGCCGCCGCGGGCGCCGCGCGCCTGCCGGCGGTGCGCGGGCACGACGACGACTGGCTGGTCATCGACCTGGTCGCCCCCGGGCGGCCGACCGCCGCGGCGGCCGAACGCCTCGGTCGCGACCTGGCCGCGCTGCACGCCGCCGGCGCCCCCGCGTTCGGCGCGCCGCCGCCCGGCGGCCCCGCCGACGCCTGGATCGGCCTCGCCCCGATGCGCAACGAACCGGCGGCACCGGGCCAGGACTGGGCCCGCTGGTACGCCGGGCAGCGGGTGCTGCCCTATCTGCGGCAGGCCGTCGACCAGGGCACCGTGCGGCACGGCGAGGCCGCGATCGTGGAGCGGGTGTGCGAGCGGCTGCCGGAGCTGGCCGGCCCCGCCGAGCCGCCCGCCCGGCTCCACGGCGACCTGTGGAACGGCAATGTGGTGTGGGGCGCAGACGGGCACGCCTGGCTGATCGACCCCGCCGCGCACGGCGGCCACCGCGAGACCGACCTGGCGATGCTCCACCTGTTCGGCTGCCCCCATCTGGACCGGGTGCTGGACGGCTACCAGGACGCCGCCCCGCTGGCCGGCGGCTGGGCGGAGCGGATCGCGGCGCACCAGCTCTTCCCGCTGCTGGTGCACGCCGTCCTCTTCGGGCGCGGCTACGCCGAGCAGGCGCTCGCCGCCGCGCGGACGGCCCTGGGATAGGCCGGGCTCACGCGTCCCGCGGGTACCAGCGCAGTTCGACGGTGTTGCCGTCCGGGTCGCTGACGTACAGCGAGAGCGCGGTGCCCCGGGCGCCGAACCGCTCACCGGGCCCGTCGACGACCGTGAACGTCCCCGAGTCGACGACCTCCTGCCAGTCCAGCGGCTCCACGACCAGGCAGAGGTGGTCGACGTTGGAGCCGCGCGGAGCGTCGGAGGGGCGGCGCACCAGGTCGATGATGGTCGTCGGGCTCACCCGCACCGAGGGGAACGGCACCTGCCCGGCGCGCCATTCGTCGACGCGGACCGGCTCCAGGCCGAGTGGACCGCAGTAGAACGCGAGGGACCGCTCGATGTCGGCGACGCTGAGGACGAGATGGTCGAAGTCGATCACACGCACGGATGCCTCCAGTGGGTGCGCCGGCCGGCCCGCCCGGCAGGGACGCCCCACGAGATAGCTTAGCGCCAAGTAACTTCGTATCAAGCTACTTGGCGGTGAGCTTTCTGTGGCACACTGGGGCGCCGTGGAGCCCGAGACGACCGACCGGCCGAACGCCGTGAACGCCGTGAAACCCGTGGACGCGGTGAACCCCGTGGACGCCGTGGACGCGATCATCGGCCAGTGGGCGCAGGTCCGCCCCGACCTGCGGACCGACGCGATGGCCGTCTTCGGCCGCATCTACCGGATCGCCAGGTCGGTGGGCGACCGGATGGAGCAGGCCTACGCCCGCTTCGGCATCGGCCGCGGCGAGTTCGACGTCCTCGCCACCCTGCGCCGCTCGGGCGAGCCCCACACCCTCTCCCCCCGGGAGCTGACCGCGGCGCTGATGCTCACCAGCGGCGGGATGACCGGCCGCCTGGACAAGCTGGAACGCGCCGGACTCGTCACCCGTTCCCCCGACCCCCACGACCGGCGCGGCCTGCGGGTCACCCTCACTCCCGCGGGCCTCGACCTGATCGACGAGGCGGTGGGCGCCGGACTGACCGTGCAGCGACAGGCGCTCCGCGCGCTGGCCCCGCAGGAGGTCGCCGAGCTCAACCGCCTGCTCAGGGTCCTGCTGATCAGCGCCGAGGACTGACGCGGCGCGGTGCGGGCCGCTCAGGAACGCCCGGCGAGCCTCAGCAGTTCGTGCAGGTCGTGGGCGGCCTCCCACGCCGCCAGCCCCGCGGCCGCCAGGACCGCCGCGGTGACGGCGGGCAGCACCAGACGGTGCCGCGGCGGCGGAGCGAGCAGCGCGGCGACCCGCCGGGGCACCGGCCCGGCGGACCGCAGCGGGTCCCGGGTCCTGATCAGGCCGAGCGCCACCGGCGGCAGGCGGCGGGCGGGTGAACGCCGGCCGGCCAGCGCCGCCTTGCCCACCGTGCGGGCCACCCGGCGGCGGTCGCCGCACACCGCGGCGGCGTACTCGTCGGCCCAGCGCTCCGCGGTGTAGGTGACGGCGGAGGCCAGCGGGCGCACGAACGGGTTGGCGGCGGCGCCCAGTTGGGCGGCCGCGACGAACAGATAGTGGTGGGCGGCGAGATGGGCGCGCTCATGGGCGAGGAGCACCTCCCGCTCCGCGCCGTCCAGGGCGCTGAGCATGCCGGTGGACACGACGATCCGGCCGGGCAGCCCCGGCACCGCGTACGCGTCCGGAGCCGGGTCGTCCACGACCGCCAGCTGGTCCGGTCCCGGCATGCAGGCGGCGTCGAGACCCGCCGTGAACAGCGCCCGCAGCCGCCCCCACAGCAGGCGGGCGGCCGCGACGGCCGCCGCCGCGAGCAGCAGCCCGGCGATGAGCGCGATGGTCAGTGACACCGGGTCCTCGTGCCGGAAGGCGGTCGCCGACCAGTGGCCCAGCGCCGCCACCGGCGGCACGCGGACCAGCGCGGTGGCCGCGAGCACGCCCAGCGCCACCCAACTGGCCAGGGCCAGCACCACGGCCGAGACGGTCAGCACCCAGGTGGCGGTGCGCGGTTCGAGCCGCTCGCTGATCGGCCGGGCGAGCAGCGCCGCCAGCAGCGGGCAGAGCAGGGGCAGGTACACGGCCAGGCGCACGGATCAGTCCTCCGGGCTTCCCGGGTCGAGGTCGGCGCCCAGCAGCCGCCGCAGCACGTCCTCGTCGCTGTCCGACAGCTCGTCGACGAAACGGGACAGCACCGCCTCGCGGTCCGGGCCGTCCTCCAGCACCTGGCGCATCCGCCGGGCCGTCAGCCCCGAGGAGTCGGCCACCGGCCGGTAGGCGTACGCCCGCCCGCGTTTGGTACGGGTGACCAGCTGCTTGTCGTGCAAGCGGGTCAGCACCGTCACCACGGTGCTGTACGACAGCTCCGCGCCCAGCCGGTCCAGGGCCTCGGCCGGGGTCAGCGCCTCGCGGGAGCCCTGCAGTACGGCGAGCACCTCGGCCTCCAGCGCGCCGCTGGGCCGCCGGCCGCCCGCCGGTGTGTGTCTGTCCGCGTCCATGGGTCGGCCACCCCTCGCCCTTTCGTCCACGCCCGGCAGGCGCCGCGCGCCGCCGATGTCCGCGCCGGCGGCGAACTTACCCGTAACGGGGACGATCCCGGTACACCGCCCCCCGCCGCCCGGCCCCGGACGGCCCGGATCCGGGGCGCGCCCAACTCCCGTGCCGGAACGGCCCGTTGGCCGTCGGCCCGGGGCGCGGCCATCTACAGACCCGTAGTAGTTTTAGCCGCCGACCCCCTCGGTTCACCTTCCGTACGCCTGTTGTACACCTCCGCGACTCGAAAGAAACGGTGAGGCCATGGTGCTGCCCCAGATCCGCCACTGGGTGCGTTGGCCGGTGCTGCTGTTCGCCGCGACCGTGCTCATGGGCCTGGTCGCGGCCCACACCTCGCTCGTCCAGCCGCACGAGCTGGCCGCCGAGCACCGGTTCGACACCGCGGTGCGCACCGGCGCGCTGACGGTGGCGGCGAAGGCCATCGCCGAGATCGCCGGGCCGGCCGGCGGGCTGGTGCTGCTCGCCCTGTGGTGCGGATGGCTGCTGGTGGTGCGGCGTCGGCCGGCCAGGGCGGCGGCCGTGTTCACCATCGTCCTCGTCGGCTGGAACATCTCCGAGATCGCCAAGATCATCGTAGCCCGCCACCGGCCCCCGACCGTCTGGTCCCTGGCTCCCGAGACGGGCTCCAACAGCTTCCCCAGCGGTCACACCGCGTTCACCACCGCCTGTGTGCTGGCCGCCTGGTTCCTGGTCCGCGGCACCCGCCGGGAGCGGCCGGTGGCGGTGCTCGGCACGCTGGCGGTCATCGTCGTCGCCGTCTCCCGGGTCTACATGGGGGTGCACTACCCGACGGACGTGCTCGGCGGGGTGCTGGTCAGTGCCTCGGGCGTCCTGTTCACCGCCGGACTGTGGAACACCCGGCTGCTGCCCGGGCTGCACCGGGTGCCGCTCCTGGACCGCTTCGGCGACCTCGAACCGCCGGCGGAGGTGCCCCGGCAGCACCGGGCGGGCGCCCACCGCAGGACGCCGGACCGGCGCCCGGCCGGCCGCGACCGGCACCCGGTGCGCAGCGCGCGCTGAACACCGGGATCGGAGCGCCGGGTCGATACGCCGGAGGCGGCCGGTCAGGCTCGTAGACTTCCCCCATGCCCCTTCCGAGCCGGGTCGCCGACCTGGCGGTGTTCGACCTGCTGTTGTCCGTCGCGCGGCTGGGCAGCGTGGGCGCGGCCGCCCGCGCCCACGGCATCACCCAGCCCGCCGCCAGCAGCCGGCTCAGCGGCCTGGAGCGGCGGCTGGGCGTCCCGCTGCTGGAGCGCTCGCCGCGCGGCTCCCGGCTCACCGAGGAGGGCACGCTGGTGGCCGACTGGGCGCGTGCCGCCATCGAGGCCGCCACGGCCCTGGACGCCGGCATCGCCTCGCTGCACCGCAGCGTGGAGAGCCGGCTGCCGGTCGCCGCGAGCCTGACCGTCGCCGAGTACCTCATGCCGCGCTGGATCGCCGCCTTCCACGCGTCGGCCGCGCGGACGTCCGTCTCGCTGACCACGGGCAACTCCGACGACGTGGCAGCCGCGGTGCTGGACGGCTCCGCGCACATCGGCTTCATCGAGAGCCCGGAGGTGCCGCGGGGCCTGCGGTCGCGCACCGTCGCCCACGACACCCTGACCGTGGTGGTCAGCCCCCGTCATCCGTGGGCCCGCAGGCGGTCCGGGATCACGCCCGCGGAACTGGCGGACGCCCCCCTGCTCAGCCGGGAGCACGGCTCGGGTACCCGGCGCTACCTGGAGCGCGCCCTGGCCCGGCAGGCCGGCCTGGTGCTGGCCGAACCGCTGCTGGAGCTGTCCTCCGCGACGGCCATCAAGGCCGCGGTCGCCGAAGGCGTCGGCCCGGCGGTGCTCAGCTCACTGGCCGTCGCGGGCGACCTGGCCGACGGCACCATCGTGCGCGTACCGGTGCCGGGGCTGGACCTCGGCCGGGCGCTGCGCCTGGTCCAGCCGGGGACGCGGGCGCTGACCGACGCCGCGCGGGAACTGGCCGCCATCGCCCACCGGTACAGCGGCGATCGCGCCTGATCGGGTGCGGACAGCGGGGGGGGGGGGGGGGGGGGGGGGGGGGGGGGGGGGGGGGGGGGGGGGGGGGGGGGGGGAGGGGTAGGAG
>JBEHXI010000152.1:0-17675 GCA_048498775.1 Actinomycetota bacterium
AGCACCGTCTTCTTGGTGAGGACCAGGCCGGGGGGAAGGTCGGCGAAGACCAGCACGTGCCGGTCCTCGACCTCCAGGCCGATCTTGTTGCGGAACGGCTGCGCGGGGTAGGCGGCCGGCCGCGCCAGGTCCCCGTCCACCGCTTCCTGCTCCACGGGGGTACGCCCGGCGGGCAGCGCGGAGACGAAGAACGCGGGGCTGCCGTCCGGCCGCTCCAGGGCGTGGACCCGCGCGGGCTCGTCCCGCCCGGCCGGCGTCACCGCCACACCGGACGGCAGCACATGCACGCCGATGCCGCCCAGCCCGTCGCGGATGCGCCGCGCCATCAGCTCAAGCCCGGCCGGATCCGCACCGGGAAAACAGGCCGTCAGGATCAGGTCCGTCGTCTCCTGCGGGAACCTCGCCCTGGCCAGCGCCACGAACCCGCGCGCATCGAACCGCGCCGGCCCGTCACCCGCCGTCGCCCCCCTGAACCACGCGCCATCACCGTGCGACCCCCAGAACACCGCCTTCGCATCCGCGCCGAACGGCAACCGGCGCCGCACACCGACCCGCCGGCCGTCCACAAGCGCCCACTGCGTGTACTCCCGCACCCGGCCGACATCCCGGTACGCGGACCGCCGCAGAGCGGCCTCTGCACGCGGGAACGACATCAGCCCCGAAAGCCGCCCGTCCCGGCCCGCGACCTCCTCGACCACCACCTGCGAGAGCGGTGCCCACAAGCCCGCTTCAGAAGTTGCCTCTTCCTCCTCGCTGCTGTCGTCCTCCTCTCCCGGGATCTGCGCCGCGCCGCGCGCGACGAGCCGCACCACGTCACCCGGCCCGGTCCGCGGCACCTCCACCGCCCCCAGCACCTCGAACGGCCGGCTGTCACTGTCCGGGCCCAACTGCGGATCGCGTTCGTCCGGCACGGCGGCGGATCCGGCGGGACTGCCGGTCCGGGGTCCGGCCGGTACGGAATCCCCCGCCGCCCCGGCGCCGGCCGAACCGATGCCGCCGTCGCGGTCGCGGATCGGCAGCCGGGCCTGCTCTGCGGGGCCGGGCTCCGCTGCCCGGACGACGAGGGCACGCGCCGGTTCGTCCGCCGTCGCCGGGGAGTTGATGACCCGCCAGTCCGACCGGGTGTGGGGGGAGCCGGCGCCGGAGTCGATGTCCATGGCGTCGGGGTCCGGCTCCGGGGACGCGTCCTCGGAGGTCAGCGAGGAAGTGTCGGATTCCCCGTCGGAGTCGACGTCCATCGGCTCGGGTTGCCCGGCGTCGAGGACGACGGCCTCGTACTCGCCGTACGCGTCGTGCATGACGCCGCGTGCGGTGACACGGGCGTCCGTCCGCCACGGGAAGATCGCCTGCCGCGGTCCGGGACGGTGCGCGGCGAACGACACATCACGCGCCGGCGCTGCCTCGATCCGCACCAGGACCCGGTGCTCCCCGGGACCGGGCTCGCCCAGCCCGTTCCACACCGCCGCCATGTCCAGCCCCGCGACATGGAACTGAGTGATCGTCACCGAGTGCAGCGTGCCGGGCAGGCGCGTGCCGAGTCGCCCGGGGGCGAGATAGCCCGCGTACACCGGCGCGGCGGCCTGTGGCAGTTCCGCCAGCGCCTCGGCCAGCAGCCCCACGTGGTCGTCCAGGTGCGCGCCCACCGTGCGGGCCAGGGATTCGGCCAGGCCCATCATCTCTTCGCCGATCTCGCCGAACCGCTCGTCGGAAGGGTCGGTGATCCGGCCGATCTCCGCGGCGAGTGCGCGGAAGCGGGGGTGCTCCGCGAACAGGAAGGGGAAGTCCAGGGTGCCGTTCGCCATCGCCTCGTCGATGAGGCCGCGGACCTCCTCGGCGAGCCGGTCCTGGTCCGCCGCCGCGGTGAACCGGGTGCTCAGCAGCCGGTGGTCGGGGCCGTGGCCGGCCAGGCGGAGCGCGACCAGATGCGCGGGCAGCAGCGCTCCGGCGCCGTTCTCCGGCGTCCGGACGATGCCCGCCAGGCCCTCGGGCAGCCGGAAGCCGGGCACCGTCCGCGCGGCCGGGCCGGACAGGTACAGCTGGTGGTGCGGCGGCTGCCAGGCCGCCCCGTACGCGTCGGTCAGCTCCTCGATGGTGGTACCGGTCAGGTCCCCGAAGGTGTCCTCGAACGGTGACAGCGCCGAGCGTGCCCACCCGTACAGGTCGGCCGCGTCGCCGAGCAGGGCGTCCTTGAGCCGGTCGACGTCGACGCCCTGATTCACCTCGGCGATGTCGTTCACGACGTACTCGCCGAGGATCTCGGCGAGGGTGCCGGCGCCCTCCGACAGCCGCCAGCCGATCAGCGCCTTCAGCAGCATGGAGTGCCCGGAGGGGAACCGGACCTTCTTGTACGCGTCGAACAGCGGCCTGATGCTCGGGAACGGGCCCTCACGCAGCAGCATGCCGCGTGCCCGGAGCATCTCGTCGCGGGCGGCGGCATCCTTGGCGAGCGTGAACTCCTGGGCGTAGTCGTCGTGAACCTCCCGGACGGCCGCGTCGATCGCCGCCATCAGTTCCGGAAGGGACGGTTCCCCGGCGGGGATGTCCACCTCGTAGAAGTTCGAGGCGTTCAGCCGGGCCGCGAACCGCCGCATGGCCAGCCGGACCCGGGGGGACCCGGCGAAGGCGTCCCCCATGGCCTTCTCGTGCGCCCGGGCCACCTGTGCCCACTCCGGCGCCCGGTACCGGCCGCGGTAGCGCGAGCCCTGGCCGGCCAGCGGGCGGCGGGCCGTCTCCGCACCGGACGACTCGGTGGGCTGCCGCCGCGCGAAGACCTGCCACGCGGGCCGCGGCGTGCCCTTGGTCCAGTGGGCGGAGATCTGCGCCCTGGGACGCGGGTCCTCGACGCTGTCCGCCGAGACGGCACCGGTCGCCCCCACCGTCTCGACTCCGTCGGCCTGCTCGTCGGCCATCCGCTGCGCCAGTGACGGCACGCTCTCGGTGGTCTTCGCGGCGTCACAGGTGAACACCAATTGCCGGGTGCCGCGGCCGAGCCCCAGCCGCCGGGCCAACTGGGCGCCCCGGCGGCCGAGCGGTGCCCCGCCGGTCAGCTTCTCCCCCTCGGGGGTCAGGACCTTGGCCGACCCCAGGTGTCCGTGCGAGGTCCACACCGTGAACGCCGGCGTACCGTCCGGCCGCAGACCGGTCGTCACCGGTATCGGCAGCGGAGGCTCCCGATCGGGGGCGCTCTTGTCGTAGAGGACGCCGGGCGCCATGTCGAGCAGACCGGGGTAGACGTCGGAGCGCTCGATCCAGTCCGGGCCGGTGAAGCTGGCCTCGCCGAACAGTGTCCCGGCGGGGGTGCGCACCTCACGGGTGATCAACGGTTCCCGCCACCGCCGCCCCGCCGGCTGCGCCGCCTCCTCCACCGTGACCATGGCGTAGCGGGGTCCGCCCGCCAGGTCCTGGACGATCTCGTGATCCAGGACGCGGAAGACCGGGCCGCGCGGATAGACCGCCTGACCGTCCGGGAACCGCGCGAACGGCGCGTAGTCCACGGCCTCACGCGGCCTGTCGACCCGGTAGACCACCAGATGGTCCCCGGCGTGCCGGGCGGCTGTCGTCATCGCGTCCCGGATCGCGGCCTCGGCGGTCGACCTGACCTGGAACAGCCGCGGCCGGCCGAACGACCGTTCCTCGGCCGCGTACGGACGCGGCCCCCCGTCCAGCGGGCCGCTCGCCCACTCGGCCCAGAACAGCGGCCCTTCGGCCTCCGGCAGCACCATCGCCGACCTGGCGGCCATCTCCGCGTGCCGGGTCAGTTCCCGCACCAGCTCCTCGGTGGCCAGCGCGTCGGCCACCGCGCCCACCCGGCCGGCCGTCCGCTCACCGGGGCGCGTCACCAGCCTGCGCACCCCGGGATCCCGCAGCAGTACCAGCGGCCAGGACGACAGCCCAGACCCGTCCCGCGCCCCGTCCTCCGCTCCGGACAGCATCGAGACGATCACGTCACGCAGCGCGTCACGGCCGGCCGAGGCCGCCGCCATCAGCCTGGCGTCGTCTCCGCCGAGCAGGAACAGCGCCAGCTGGTGGGCGGCGCGAAGCGGCAGGTAGGTACGGCGGTGCCGGACCATCCACTGCCGGAAGGCATCCCGGCGCCGGTACCAGACATCCGGGGCCCGGTGCGCGGCCGTGTCCACGAACGGGTGGTCCCGCACCACGTGCCAGAGGTCGTCCGCGTTGATCCCGCCGGTGAAGTGCGGATCGACGAGGTTCTTGAACCGCCGGTAGTAGTCGACCTGGTGCGGCAGGTTGGCGACGGCGACCTGAAGCGCGAAGTCCGCGGCCAGCGGCCCGTGGCTGAGCTGGTTCCAGGGGGCGAAGAGGAAGGGCACCAGGCCGTACAGCTCGGCGGCGTCGGCGTCCACGGACGACGCGGTGGAGAAGTCCGGCTCCAGCAGCTCCGCGCCGTCCCGCTCGGCGATCCCGGCGCGCTGGGCGGCGCCGAGGAGTTCCGCCAGCGTCGGGGCCGGGTCCTGGGACAGCTGCCAGCCCAGGACCGCGTTGCGGAACGCCAGATCGCTCACGTCGGGAACCCGCAGATCCCGGTGGACACGCATCAGCAACTCGGCCTGCCGGACCTGCTCGGCCTTCCGGTCCGCGTGCTCACTGGTGAGCGGATGGCCCAGCGCCCTCAGCCGGTCGGTCAGCGCCGGGTCCGCGGGCGCCGGCTCCGGCAGGTTGTGGCGCTGCGCGTAGGCGGCCGCGCCCCGGGCGATCGCGTCCATCAGCGGCGCGAGTCCGGGCGGGTTGTCGGCGTCCAGCAGTGCGGTCAGTTCTCGCTGGGGGCGGAAGTCCGCCGGCCGGCCGGGCGGGAAGAACCGGCGGTAGTCGCCGGGTCGGGTGACCACCGCGCGGCGAAGGGCCCGCAGCACCTCCTGGGCCGCCTTCCTCCAGTCCGGGTAGGCGGCCATGACGCGGCCGAGCGCCCGCTCGAAGTCCAGCGCGATCCGCGGGTCGGAGAAGTACCGGCCGTCGGCGGCGCTCGCCAGGGCCGTCGGGGCAGCGGTGTCCGGGTTGGCAGGGGCGTTGGCATGGCGGGGCGCGTTGGCGGCCGGCTCGGCGGTGTTCCGCGCGAGCCTGCGGGCGGGGTGGGCGGCGCCGGAGACGAGGGCGGACAGCCGGCTCTGGTGCCGGGGGACGAGAGCGCCGGCGTACTGGTCCAGTCCCAGGTCGGCGCCGACGCGCCGGGACGCCGCGGTGAGAAGGTCGGGCAGCGCCCGGGCGAGCGGTGGCTCGGGCCGGCCCATCCCCGCGTGATAGCGGCTGACCAGGGATTTCAGGCCCGCCCAGGTGAGCGGCTGGGCCTCGCCCAGGGCACCGCGCCACTGCTCCAGTGCCGCGAAGCCGCGCAACATGCCCTCGAAGGCCGCGGTGTCGTCCTCCAGCCACGGGCCGTGGACCAGCCGGATCGCCCGCACCCAGCGCAGCACGTCGGCGGCCCGTTCCCGGTCGCCCGTCAACTGCTCCGCCAGACGCCCGAGTTGAGCGGTCGACGGCTCCGGGCGGAAGCCGGCCCACCAGTCGCCCTCCGCGAGCTGGAACCGCGCCGGGAGGCCGCGCGCCGGGTCGGCGACGGCCAGCGCGGGCTCAGCCCCGCTGCCGGTCGCCCACACCCACCGGTTCCAGCTGGTGGCCAGCGACTGGCCGGCGAGCGGCCGCTCCAGGGGGTCGTGCGGCGGATCGCCCGCCACGTCGGCGCCCATGACGACGACCGCGGTCTGTGCCGGCAGGGTGGTCAGCACCGGGTCGGCGGCGAAGAGGAAGTCGACGAGCCGGGCGTAGTCGAAGGTCTTGCCGGTGCCGTCCTGGAAGGTGAGTTCGACGGTCCCGCCGTCGCCGCGGATACCGACGAGGTAGGCGTCGCCGAAGGGCAGCGGCAGCGGGGCGCTCTCGGCCACCGCCGCGTCGCCGCCCGCCCACCGCACCTGGGTGAAGGTCCTGGCCCAGGGCAGCAGGCTGTAGGTGTCCTGCCGCTCGTCGCCGGCCGGGAGGGAGGACACGCCCACCGTGTTCCCCTCCGGGCCCGGGTGTTCGGTCTTTCGCAGCTGTTCCAGCGGCACCCGGGTGCCGTCCGCCGCCACCAGGTGCGGGAGCCACTTCTCCTCGGCGAAGGCGACCGGCGGATCCTGCGCGAGCAGGGCCAGGGCGCCGTGGGCCGCCGCGATGGCCGGAACCGACGGCTCCCGCTGGTCCTCGGGGAGGCGCGCGGCGGCCTCCGACGCGCCGTCGACGAGTTCCCGCAGCCGCGCGAGGGCGGCCTCCGGCAGCGGCAGCCCCAGGGCGAACGCCCCCACCGTCTCCCCCAGGTGCCGGGCCTCGATGGCGCTGATCAGCCGCCCGATGTGCGGCAGGCCGCGCACCGCCATCGCCAGGAACGGCGCCAGGCCCCGCACCGCCGGATCGTCCAGGATCCCGGAGAGGAACTCGCGCAGGACGTCGTCGGGCAGCGGAGCCCGGAAGGCCACCCCCGTCGCGTAGGCGCTGCGCACCACCTCCAGCAGCTCGGTGACGGTCTGCCGGATCTGCTCCGGGGTCAGGTACGGTTCGTCGATCATCCAGCGCCGCAGCTCGGAAAGCACCAGCGCCACCGGGAGGCGGCCGTTCGCGGTGTCGAGGGCCGGGTGGTCGTCCATGCCGACGGTCTGCTTCTGGCTGATGACCTGCCCGGTGGAGGTGCGGCCGGTGAGCACCGCGGTGAGGTGCTCGCGGGCGGAGGGCGCTTCGCCTGCCTCGATGTCGAGCATGCGCGGATCGAACGCCGGCGGCCGCGGGTTCATCCCCCTGCTGGTCTCCATGCTCTCCAGCAGGTGCGTGACGGCGATCCGGCTGATCGGGTCGTGCCGCCGGTCCAGGAACGCCCGGGTGCGGGGCCGCAGCGCGGGCAGGACACGGTCGAAGGCGTGCCGCGATGCGACCGCCAGCCAGTTCTTGATGAGGTGCACCGGCAGCATCGCGGCGTTCGGCCGTGCCGCGACATGGTCGAAGGCCAGCCAGGCGTATCCCCAGACCTCGGAGACGTCCGGGACCGCGGCCAGGAACGGCACGAACTCCTGCGGCACCTCGGGCACGCCCAGGACCTCGCGCACGAACTCCGCGGCGATCTCCTGACCCGTCCTGCGGCCCTGGATGTACACCTGCCGGACGCTCGGGTCCACGGCCAGCCGCTGCGCGGCGGCGTCCTGCACGGTCAGCAGGCCGAGGGCGGGGACGCCCGGGGTGGGCTGGGTGTAGGCGCGATGGCCCGGACCCTCGACGCTGGGCAGGACGGTGGCCTTCCGCCCGAACTCGGTGGGCTGCCAGCCCTCCGGGAGGAGGTCGGCGAGCAGCGCCGGTGCGTCGCGCTCGCTCGTCGCGGCGAGCGCCGCGCGGCCCTCCTCCATGCGGGCCAGCACCTCCTCCGGCGACGGCCTCTCCTCCTCCGGGACCGCGCCCATCGGGACGAGGACGAACTCGGCGATGTAGTGCTCCTCCTCGGCCGGCTCCGTGCCGTCGGCCCCCCGCGCGTCCTGGGGGCGCCGGTGGAGCCTCCCGGTGTCCGGGTGCCGCCAGAAGACACGGTGGTCGGTGATGAGGGCGACGCCGGGGCCGTCGGCCAGCGGCACCTTGTGCGGTGCGTCCGGCCCCTGGAAGGTTCCCGGGGTGAACTCGACCACGTGGTGGTCCTCGACCTCCAGGCCGATGGCGTTGCGGTACTCGGCCGGTGGGTTGGCCGGCGGTGCGGGCACCGGCCCGGCCACGGGTGTCTGGGGGACGGGGGCGCGGCCCTCGGGGAGGGCGGAGACGAAGCCGGTGGCGCTGCCGTCCGGCCGCTCGTGGGTGTGGATCGCGGCCGGCTCGCCGTCGCGGGCGGGGGTGACCGAGACCTCGAACTCCGGGACGTGCACGGCCCGTCCTGTCACCTTTTGGATCCGGCGCGCCACCGCCACCGAGGTGTCCCGGCCGGCGCCGGGCAGGCAGGACGTCAGCACGATGTCGGTGGTGTCTGCGGGCAGCCCGTCCGCGATCAGCGCCGACAGCCCGTCCCGGTCGAAGACGGCGGTCCCGCCGTCCGCCGTCGCGCCCCGGAAGCGTCCGCCGGCCTCGCCGTGCGAACCCCACACCACCACCTTCGCGTTCGCCGGCACCGGCAACCGGCGCCTGGTGCTGACCAGTCGGCCGCCGGAGTCCCGCCACCACTGGGTGTACTCCCGCAGCCCCGCCGCGTCCCGGTACGCGTCCCGGCGCAGGTCCGCGTCCTCGCGGGTGAACGACGTCAGTCCGGACAGCCGGCCATCGCGCCCCGGGATCCTCTCCACCCTCACCTGGGAGCGCAGCACATGGTGTTGCGGATCGGTGATGGTGCCCTCGGCCAGCATCCGGGCGGCGGAGTCGCGGGTCATCCGGATCGGGACCGGGTGCGCGATCGGCACGTCCAGTTCCGCTGCCGCGTCCCCGATCCCCGCGGCGTGCCCGGCGGTGTCGCGCAACCGGGCGACCAGCCGCAGGTCGACGGTGAACTGCACCAGCGCGGACGGGCCCGAGAAGACCAGCACGGCCAGGGTCCCGCTGCCGCGCTGGGCGGTCTCACCGGAGCTGTGGCCGGTGGTGCGGGCCGGTGTCGGCTCGTAGTCGTGGACGTGGTGGACACCCCAGTCCAGCCAGCCCGGCAGCGGCGCGCCCTGTCCCGTCGCACCGCCGCCGTCCGTCAGCGCGTCGCCCTGCCCGCTGTCCATCAGCCGCAGGCTGCCCGGACCCGCCCCGGAGGCCACCTCGAAATCGGCCTTCTCACCGGCGCCGAGGACCACGCCGTCGGTCAGCCGCGCGTGCATGAAGACATCGAGGTCCTCGGTGCCGAAGAACCGCTTGACGAACGCCGGCGGCAGCGGCAGCCCGGAGGCGGCGAGCACCGGCAGCGCCGCCTCCAGCCACTCCGTGGACACCTGTTCCCGCACCGTGTACGCCGCGGCCTTGCCGATGGTCCGGAAGTCCGGCGACGCCCCCAGCTTCCGCGTCAGGGCGGCCATCCCCGCCCGCACCCGGGACGCCCCCCGGAAGCCGTTCGCCTGGGCCTCCCTCGGCAGCCGCACCCCGGCGGCGCGCCACTGCTCCAGCGGGACGGGCGGCGCCGACGGCTGGTCCACCGGGGGCAGTTCGCGGGGCGGACGCAGACCGGTCAGTGCCCGCAGATCCGACTCCGGGAGGCGGAAGAGCAGATAGCGGTCGTCCTCGACCGGCGAGCCGTCCGGCGCGGGGAGCGGCGCCTCCAGTTCCACCGACACGATCGGCCGGGCGTCCTCCGGCGATCCCGTTCGGTGCAGTTCCAGCCGCGCCGACACCGGGATCCTGATGGTGACCATACCGGCCTTGTCCGGCACGGTCGTGGTGACGCCGGTCATCAGCGCCTTGCGCACGGTGCCGGCGAAGCTGTGCCTGCCGGCGGTGCCGCCGGCGGGCACACCTGCCAGGCCGCCCGCGCTGCTGGAGAGGGTGCCGTCCAGGAGGGCGAGGGCGTCAAGACCGGGGCCTCGGCTGTTCGAGGTGGTCGTCCCGCTGTCGAGCACCGCTGTCGTCGCGTACCCGATCGCCGGGCCCGGTGCGGGACGGCTGTCGAAGGTGCCGTCCCGCCGGCCCAGCACCAGCCGCGCCCAGTAGGCCCGGTCGCCGCTGTCCTGGTCGAACAGTTCCGCCGACACGTCGTCGTCCGCCAGGCTGGTCAGCAGGCCGATGGCACCGTCGAGCACCGCTCCGAGCCGTTCGGTGTTGTGCCGCTTGTCGTCCAGCAACCGCTCGGGCAGCAGGTTGACGGGGATGAGGTCCTTGGTGAGCCTCCCCTGCCTGGCCGTCAGCTTGCGGCGCAGCGCGGGCAGCAGGCGCCCGAAGTCGGGGGCCTGCTCCACCGTGCCGAGGGCCAGCGGTCCGTCGGCCGCCAGGCGCAGCCCGGCGGCGGGATCGGGCTCGGCGGCCGGTGCCTTGGGAGCGCCCTCGGCAACCGGCGCGTCCGGCGCGGGCGGAGTGATCCCCCTGGCCTCCAGGCGCGCGTCGATCTGCGCTCCGAGTCCGAGCGCGCGTGCCTGCTCCTCGGTCAGCAGCGCGGCGGCGGCCCGGGACAGCAGCCGGCCACCGGTGCGCAGCTTCGCCGGCAGGA
The DNA here is from genome assembly GCA_048498775.1 of Actinomycetota bacterium. Lineage (GTDB taxonomy): Bacteria > Actinomycetota > Actinomycetes > Streptomycetales > Streptomycetaceae > JBEHXI01. The sequence goes on from JBEHXI010000152.1 coordinate 10,124, forward strand.
TGCCCACCGCCGCCTCGGCGGCCATGAGGACCTCGAGGTCGGCCTGGACCAGCACGATCCGCTGGTCCGCGGCGGTGGTGGTGATCCGGTCGATCGAGGCGGCGGAGGCCAGCGACGACTGCAGCGACGTGCTGAAGCCGAAGCTGGGGACCAGACCGCCGAGCAGCCACGTCGAATCCGACGGTTCACCCGCGCCGCCGAGCATCAGCGAGGTCGTCACGAAGCGGCCGGCCTCCTTGCCGCCGACCGTCTGGTGGCCGCCGGTCAGCCACTGCTCGGTGGCGGGTCCGTCGAGCACCTCCACCACGGAGGGGTCGACCACGTGGAAGCGGCTGCCCACCGCGCCGGTGAGCGTGCCCGCCCTGCGCTCGTACCGCAGGTCGTCGGCGATCCAGGCGCTCTTCGTGCCGCGCGCCAGACCGGCCGGGAGGGTGTCGGCGCTGAACCGCTCCTCGATCCACAGCGCCGGATCCAGGCCCGGTGTCGTGAACACCTCGTCGCCGCCGGCGGCGTCGGTGAGCAGTTCCTGCGCCAGTTGGCGGATCTCGGCGCCGTCGCCGACGACCTCCAGCGCGAGCCACTTCCTCAACGCCCGCTTGCCGGGTGCCGGGGCGGCCCAGGCGGGGTCGTACATGGTGTTGATCCCGCGCAGTTCGGGCACCGGGATGGTCCGCGTCTCCGCCGGGATGTGCGGCAGATGCACGTCGGAGGGCGCCAGGGTGAGCGCGGTCGGGGTCGTCAGCCGCACGGGCACCGGATCGACGGCCAGCGGGCGCACGCCGGTACCGGTGCCGGTGCCGGTGCCGGTGCGGGCGAGCGTGGTCACCTCGGGGCTCTGGCGGCCGGGCAGCCCGGGCGTCGAGTACCGGCGCCAGGTCCTCGGGCGCTTGACGGAGGTGACCTCCACGTCGAACGCCAGCACGGAGTCGTAGGCGCTGGTGTCGTCGGAGCCCGCGGTCAGCCACCTGGTCTCCACGTTCGGCCCGGACATGATGGCCCGTGCCCTGGACGCGCCGAGGGCGGCGGCGAACGTCATGTAGAGGTGCCCGGGGACGGGCTTGGCGGACAGCGTCCCCACCACCGCGGCGCCGTACTGCCCGGCCTCGCCGCTGAGCACGCCGCCGGCCAGCTTGGCGGTGCTGCGGATCCTCCAGTCGGCTATGTCCCCCTTGTACTCCGGTGCTGTGACGAAGCGCCCCTTGACCCGCACCAGGACGTACTCGTTGCCGCTCCAGCCCTTGCGGCGCAGCCTCACCGGGATGCCCGTGCTGAGCAGTCGGCCCTTGCGGGCGATCAGGTTGGACGGCGAGAGCCCCTTGGTCAGGGCCCGTTGGTTGGTGCGCATCCGCGCGTGGTCCAGCACCGTCTGGAAGAAACCGGACGTGTTGGCGTCACCGAACCCGGGCAGGAACCCGGCCAGTCTCGGGTCCTCCGCGAACAGCGCCTCGATGCGCCGGACGAGCTGGGCGGTGTCCACCATGGACAGTGCCACGTTCGGGCTCGACGGCCCGAAGAGCATGGTCCGCTCGTAGCCCGGGTGCCGCAGCAGAGCCGGGATCGACGACATGTCGCCGGGCAGCCTCAGGCCCAGCGACACGGCCTCGTCGGGGCGCAGGCTCAGCCAGGCCGTCACATCCCGGTGCGCGGGGCCGCCGGCGAGCCCGGCGCGCATCGCGCTGGACCGCGCGCCCGTGCCCTCCGCCCAGATCCGCACCCGCGCCCGGTAGACGATTCGGCCACCGGTGATCTGCGGGCCGGCCGCCGTCGCGACGACCGAGGTGGAGGCGACGGTCCGGCTGGTCGCGGACATCAGTCCGGGCCGTACGGCGACTCGCGCGTGGGGGCCGCCGGACATCAGGCCGAACCCGACTGCCGGGCCGAGCCCGACCTCTCCGCCGGTTCCGCGGCTGAGTTCCACCGACCGCTGCCGGTCGGACTGCCGGTAGTGGCGGGAGAACATCTCGTCGACGGGGAAGGCCGGCGCGATCCCGACGACCTCGGCACGCGCCCGGTACGCGCCGCGCAGATGCCCGTCCGCGCTCACCAGTTCCTCGGAGTCCGTCCACCCCTCGAAATAGGAACGCAGGGTGTCGGTGAGGCGGCCCGCCGTTCCGGCCTTGAAGGCGGCGGACCGCCCCGGAGCGCCGGGTGCGGTGAGCGCCGGATGCACGATCGAGCGGATGGCGTCGAACATGCCTCTGCCGCCCGCGAACTGCCCGCCCACATCGGTGACCGCCAGGACGTCCAGCGACTCGGCGAACCGCACGGCGCGTGCCGTCTGCGAGGACAGCGGCTCAAGGGAGGCGCCGCCGGGCCGCGGGCCGTCGGCGACGAGGAAGCGGACCGGGACCGTGGCGGTCGCGGAGCCCGTGGCGCGGAAGACCGCGGGCACCCCGAGGTTCCCTGCCTTCTCCACCCGCACGCTGACCGTCACCTCGCGCGGGACGTCCACCGAGCCGCCGACGCTGGACAGCACGCTGGTCAGCGACAGGGTCTCCTGGGCGCCCGTCACCCGGGAGGTCTGGCCGAAGGAGAGGTTCACCGCTCCCGTGGCGCCGGCCAGCAGGCCGGGCGTCGGTGTCGGAAGGAGCACGAGCCCGCTCGCCCTGACCGCCCAGCCGTGCGTCGACTTCGTCGAGCGGACGTCGGTGCCGGTGGCCGTCCGTACACCGGTGACGTCCGGGCCCTCGCCCTTCGACCGGTCCACCAGGGCGATCAGCGGCCGCCGCTCGCTGTCGGAGCGGCCGATGGCGACCGTCACGTCGTACCAGCCGTCGCCGCCGGGGATCTGGAACGGGACGCCGTCACCGATGAAGGCGCCGCCGTTCGACTCCAGTTCGTCGATGACCGGCTTCGGGTCGCCGCCCTCGGTCAGGTTCCGGATCCGCTCGGAGAGCCATGGAAGGACGTTCAGGCCGTGCAGATGGGCCAGTCCCGGAGCCTTCATCGACTCCAGGTACGGAGGCAGCCGGAACGTGCCGATCACCTGGGACGCGGTCACGGCCGCGGAGGCGCCGGTCTCCGCCGGCGTGGGTGAGGGTTCCTCCGTGGCACGCGAGGCCAGGCTGGCACGGTCGCTCGAGGGGCCGGCGGCCGGGGAGAGCGCGTCCCCCATGGCAAGTGACGGCGCGGTGTCCGGATTGCGGAAACGCGGGTCGGGGTAGGCCGGTGCGGGGCCGGTCCGCGGTCCGGCGGCGGACCGCTCGGCGGACTCGGGCCTTGCGGAGGCGGTGGAGGCGTTGACCGCCCACTCGTCAGGCCCGGCCTCCGACGGGTCGGAGCCGGAGTCGATCTCCATCGGCACGCCGGAGGAGTCCGACCCCGAAGACGGGTCCGACAACGCCTCCGAGCCCGACGAGTCGACCTCCATGGGCTCCGGCCGCTGCCCGGTCTCGGCCACCAGGTACTCGTAGGGCTCGCCGTCGGCGTCGTACATCACCCCGCGCGCGGTGACGTGGACGTCGGTGCGCCACGGGAACATCACCTGCCGCAGCCGCGGGTCCCGCGCACCGAACGACACGTCCCGGGCCGGGGAGCCCTCGATGCGGGCCAGGACGCGGTGCTGCCCGGGAGCGGGAGCGGGGAGCCCGCCGAAGACGGCCTTCATGTCCGTCCCGCCCAGCTGGAACTGCGGGATCGTCAGTTCGTGCAGGGTGCCGGCCAGGTGCCCGCGCAGCTCGCCGGGCGCCAGATGGCCGACGTACACCGGCGCGCCGGTCTCCGGCAGCGCGGCCAGGGCCTCGGCCAGGATCCCCAGATGCTCGGGGAGGGTCTCGCGCACGGTCTCCGCGAGGACCGGGACCAGGTCCATCATCTCGGCGCCGATCTCCCCGAACCGCTCGTCGGAGTGGTCGGTGATGCCGGCGGCCTCGGTGGCGAGCCGGTGGAACCGCCCGTCCTCGGCGAGCGCATAGGGGAAGTCCAGCGAGCCGCTCGCCATGGCCTCGTCGATGACGGCGCCGAGTTCCCCGGCCGGCCGGTCCCGGCCGTCCGCGGTGTCGCCGCTCTCCGCGGCGAACCGGGCGCTGAGCAGCCGGTGGTCCGGGCCGTGGCTCGCCAGGTACAGGGCGGTGAGATGCGCGGGCAGCAGGTCGTCCAGCGGCGAGCCGGAGTGGCGGTCGGACCAGTCGCGCAGGGCCGCGTGCCGCGCCGCCCAGCTGCCCTGGTCGAGGCGCCGCTCCTCGCCCGCGGGGATGTCGGGCAGGTCCTCCTCGCCCTCCAGCGCCCGGACCGCCTCGACCACGCCCTCGGGCACCTCCATGCCACCGGTCATCCCGGCGGTCAGCCCGGGGAAGTACAACTGGTGGTGCGGCGGCAGCCAGACGGTGCCGTGGGTGTCGTTCAGGTCCTCGATGTCGGTGGCGGAGAGGTCGGTACCGAACGGCGCCAGGGTGTGGCGCACCCATGCGTACAGGTCCACCGCGTCGCCGAGCAGCGCGTCCCGGAGCCGGTCGGTGTTGATTCCCTGGCCGTCCAGGGCCAAGCCGCCGTAGACGTACTCGCCGAGGACGTCCATGAGGGTGTGGGTGCCCTCGGACAGCCGCCACGCGAGGACCGCCTTGAGGAACGGCACATGCCCGCCGGGGAGATCGACGGCCTTCCAGGCCGCGAGCAGCGGCCGCACGGCCGGGATCGGGCCCTCGTGCACCAGCAGCCCGCGGGTGGTGCGCAGTTCGTCCCGGGCGGCGGCGTCCCGAGCGAGGATGACCGTATCGTCCCCGTGGGCCTGCCGGGCCGCCGTGTCGATCGCGCCCATCAGGTCCGACACCGAGGGGACGCCACCGGGGACGGTCACCTGGTACCTCCCGGAGGCGTTCAGCGCGGCGGCGAACCGCTTCGCGAAGTGCTCGGTGTCCGGGGCCTCCTCGAACGCGTCCCCGATGGCGCGTTCGTGCGCCCGGGCGAGCTGTTCCCATTCCGGTGTCTCGTAGCGGCCGCGGTACCGCTCGCCCTGGCCGGCGAGGGGCAGGCGGGCGGTCCGCTCGTCGTCGCTCGCCGCGGTCCGGGGCTGGAAGACCCGCCACGCGGGCCTGGCCTTCCCCTTCTCCTGGTAGATGACGACCTGAGTGCGGGGGTCGGAGTCGCTGACGGTCGCCGCGGCGTTCGAGGTGGTCGATCCGACGGTCTCGATGCCGTCGGGGTATTCGTCGGCGACCTTCTGGGCGGCCGGTGTCAGGCCGTCGGCGCCGTTCCCGCCGTAGCAGGTGAAGATCAGCTGGCGGGTGCCGCGGCCGAGGCCGAGTCCCCGCATCAACTGGGCGCCGCGCCGGCCGATCGCCGCGCCGGTGACGCTGGTGACCCCTTCGGGCGTCACCACGTCGATGGCCCCGGGGCGCCCGTGCGAGGTCCAGACCGTGAACGCCGGCCTGTCGCCCGGCTGCACCAGACCGGTGGTCAGCGGGACGGGGAACGGCTTGCGCGCGCTCCAGTGCGGCGGCTCGTAGACGGTCCCGCCCGCCATGTCGAGGAGACCGGGGTAGATGTCCGACCGGCCGCCCCAGTCGGGCCCGGTGAAACTGGCCTCGCCGAACAGGACGCCGCCGGGCGTGCGCACCTCGCGGGTGATGACCGGCTCGTGCCAGCGCCGTTCGGCGGGCCGCACCTCCTGGTCCAGCGTGACGAGGGAGTACTCCAGGCCGGTCGCCAGGTCCCGCACGATGTCATGGTCCCTGACGCGGAACACCGGGCCGTGCGGGTAGACGACCTGGTCATCGGGGAAGCGCGCGAACGGCGCGAACTCGTGGGCTCCGCGCGGTTTCTCCACCCGGTAGACCACCAGGTGCCGCCCGGGGTGCCGGCCCGCCTCGGCCGCCGCGGACCGCAGGACGGAGGCGATGGCCGACTTCGCCTGGAACAGCGGCGGCCGGGTGAGGACGCTGCCGTCGGCGGCGTAGGGGTGCGAGCCCTGGAGCGGGCCCGCCTCCCACTCGGACCACAGCACCGGGCCCTCGGCCTCCGGCAGGAGCATCGCGGCGCGGGCGGCCATCTCCGCGTGCTGGGCGAGTTCCCTGACGAACTCGTCGGTGACCAGGGCGTCGGCCACCTCCCGCAGCCGCTCGGGGGACCGCTCCCCGGGGTCGCCGGCCAGGCGGCGCACCGCCGGATCCCGCAGCATCACCAGCGGCAGGCGGGACGGCGGCGCGCCCTGGTCCAGGCCCGCCAGCCGGGACAGCACCTCGGCGCGCAGCCGGGTCCGGCCCGCTGCTCCGGCCGCGGTGAGGTGCCCGGCCAGGAGCGCGCCGTCGGCCCCGCCCAGCAGGAACAGCGCGATCACGTGGGCGGTGCGCAGGGACGGGTTCGCTCGGCGGTACGTGCGCGTCCACCGCCGCAGCGCGTCACGGCGCCGGAACCAGGCGTCGGTTCCCTGGCGGGTGGCGGAACCGCCGGAGACGTCCTCCTTCACCCCGTGCCGTAGGTCGTCCAGCGTGAGACCCCCGGTGAGCCCCGGGTCGAGCAGGTGCCGGGCGAAGTCGGTGTACGCCGTCTGGTGCGGCAGCCGCGCCACGGCCGACGTCAGCGCCGCGTCACCGGCGAGCGATCCCCTGGCCGCCTGGGTCTCGGGGTCGAACAGGAAGGGCACCAGGCCGTACAGCTGGGACGCGTCGGCGTCCACCGAGGAGGCCGTGCGCAGGTCCGGCTCCAGCAGCTGCGCCCCGTCCGTCTCGGCCACCCCGGCCCGCTGGGCGGCGCCGAGGAGTTCCGCCAGCGTGGGGGCGGGTTCCCGGGTCAGCGTCCAGCCGAGTACCGCGTTGCGGAAGGCCGGCGCGGCGTTCTCCCCGGGCACGTTCAGGTCCTGGTGGACCCGCATCAGCAGCTCGGCCTCGCGGACCCGCTCCGCCTTCTCCGCCGCGTGCTCGCCGGAGAGCGGATGCCCCAGCTCGGTCAGCCGGGTGGTGTACGCCGGGTCCGCCGGGGCGGGCTGCGGCAGGTTGGCGTTCCGCGCGTGGACCGCCGCGCCGCGGGCGACCGCGTCCATCACCTCGGCGAACGCCGGCGGGTTGTCGCGGTTCACCAGCCTGCGGTACTCCTGGAAGGCGCGGAAGCCCGCGGGCTGACCGGGCGCGAAGAACAGACGGTAGCCGCCGGGCGCGGTGGCGATCCGGGCCCGGATCTCCCTGAGGGTCTGCTGGGCGGCCTCGCGCCACCGGTGGGAGGCGGCCAGCACCTGGCCGAGGGCCCGCTCGTAGTCGCGGGCCCGCGCGATCCAGGCGTCCCGGTCCCGGAAGTACAGGTCGGGGAAGCGCGCCAGGGCAGCGGACGCCTGGGGGGCGGGGATGTGCGAGGTGCCCGTCGGGGGCGCCGTGGCGGGGCCGGCCGCGTGGGGCGCGGTGGACGCCGGGGCGGGGGCGGCGGGGGCGTTGGCCGTGGGGGCGTCGGTGAGCACCCGGCGGGGGCCGTTCGCCACCGCCGTGGTGCCGGACTCGTCGGCGTCCGGCTCGTCGTCCACGGACGCCTCGGAACCGGAGGCGTCGTCCATGGACGCCTCGGAGTCCGACGGCTCCCGCATCGAGACATCGGAGGCCGCGGCGCCCGCGTCGGACGCGTCGGACGC
>JBEHXI010000153.1:0-17646 GCA_048498775.1 Actinomycetota bacterium
CCCGTCGGGGACACCCAGCCGAAGGGAGTGGTGGAGTCCAGCCGGGTCCTTTCCGGGCGAGCCCCGCCCGGACAGGACCGAGCCGCGTCAGAGCGTGAAGCTGTCGTCGGCCGCGGTCACGAACATCTCCGCCACGGTGTGCACGCGGTCGGCCAGCCCCTGCTGGTGCGAGTACCGGGCGAAGGTCTCCAGCGCGTGCCGGTTGCGCTCCAGGCCGTAGTCCCACCAGCCCTCGCCCAGCGCCTCGACGGTCTCGCGCACATGGTCCTGCAGCCACGGCAGCATCACCTTCAGCGCCCCGCGGTGCGTCAGGTCCTCGTAGGCGACGCGCAGCGACTCCTCGAAGGCCTTGGTCAGGGTGCGGGCCACCCACGGATGCCGTGCGTGGAGCTCCCGCCGGATCACGACGGTGTGCATGATGGGGAAGATGCCGGTGCGCCGGTAGTAGTCCTTCTCGACCTGCTTGAAGTCCTCGAACAGGTGCCGCACCCGGGGTTCGCGCCCGAAGCAGGACGGCTGTGTGGCGCTGCAGATCGCGTCGATCTCGCCGGCCGCCAGCATCGCGGAGAGCGTCCGGCCCGGCGGGATCGGGGTCACCCTGATCCGAGGAGGCAGCCGGAGGGGGATCTTCTCCTCGCGGTGGCCGCCCTCGATGGCGCCGGTGTGCCAGTGGACGCTCTCCACCGGGACGCCGTACTCCTCGGCCAGGATGCCGCGTTGCCACACTCCGGCGGTCATCTGGTACTCGGGGGTGCCGACGCGCCTGCCCGCCAGGTCGGCGGGCTTCTCGATGCCGCTGCGGGAGTTGACGTAGATGGACTGGTGGCGGAAGAAGCGCGACGGGAAGACCGGGATCGCGACGAACGGCGGCTCCGGCTCGTTGAGGGTGAGCAGGTACGACGACAGGCTCAGCTCGGCGACGTCGAACTCCCGGTGGCGCAGCTGCCGGTAGAAGGTCTCCTCGACGCGCAGCGGCAGGAAGTTCAGGTCGATGCCCTCGGGCCGGACACGCCCGTCCTGCAGGGCCTTGACGCGGTCGTAGTCCCAGCAGGCGAAGGACAGGGGCAGGCGGGTCATCGGTCTCCCGGTGGTCGTGGTGTGCGGGGTGCCGTGGTTCAGGGGGAGACGGCGGGTTCGGGTCCGAGGGGCATCGACGGTCCCGAGGCGGTGCGGCGGGCCTGCGGGACGCACAGCAGCAGGCCGAGCGCGGTGGCGCCGCCGCACACCCAGAACGCGGCGGTGTACGAGCCGAGGGCCGGCAGCCCGGGTGCGGTGGTGAGGGCGGCGAACAGCACACCCACGACGGCGCTGCCCAGCGAGTTGCCCACCGCGTACATCACGATCGACAGGCCCAGCGCGATGCCGGACTCCTGCTCGGCGACCTCCCGCAGCACCATCAGCTGGGTCGCGGCGAGCACCACACCGGTGCCCAGCGCGTAGCAGCCCAGCGCGGCGAGCACGACGCCCGGCTGCGCGTGGAAGACGGCGAACAGGGCGAACGCCGCGGTGTTCAGGGCGAGTCCGCACGCGGACACCACGATGTGACTGGTGCGGTGCGCCATCCGCTGCAGCACCACCACCGCCAGGATGCTGCCGATCGCCTGCGGAAGCGCGAACCAGGCGACCCGCAGCGGGCCCCAGCCGTAGCCGAAGCCGGTGACGGCCGGATGCGACTGCGCGAGCCGGGTGACGGCCGACAGCGATCCGTACACGCCGAAGGCGGTCAGGAACGTCAGCGCGTACGGCACCCTGATCCGTGGGTTGACCAGGGCGGAGACGCGGACCAGCGGGTGCTCGGTGTGGTCTTCGAGTACCCACCACACCCCCGTCAGCGCGCAGCCGCCGGCGAGCAGCCCGATCACCCGGCCCGAGGCCCAGCCCCAGCTCGGCCCCTCGCTCAGCCCGAGCAGCACGCTCACCAGCGCCACGGTCAGGATGACCGCGCCGCGCACGTCCAGCCCGCCGTCCGCCCGGTGCCCCGACTCCCGGACGAAGGCGAGCGTGGCGGCGATGCCCAGGGCCGTGGCGACGGCGCCGACGTAGAAGAACACATGCCACAGCGCGGGGTGCAGACCGACCAGGGCGCCGAGCAGGATGCCGCCCGCGATGCCCAGCCCGGTGCCGGCGTGGATCGCGCCGATCGCGAAGTGGGCGCGGGCCTTGGACATGGTGTCGCTGGCGATGGCCTCGGGAAGGGCGAGCATGGGCATCAGCGCGCCCATCAGGACCCGGCCGGCCAGCAGCGTGCCGTAGCTGTCCGCGACGCTGCCGATCAGGCATCCCAGCAGGACCAGGGCCAGGGCCAGCAGGATGATCCGGCGCTTGCCGAGCAGGTCGGCCAGGCGGGTCAGGACGGTCAGCAGGATGGCTCCGGAGACGAGCTGGGCGGTCAGCAGCCAGGAGGTCTCCACGGTGGTCAGCCGCAGGGTGCGCCCCAGCGCGGGCAGCAGCGGAACGATCCCGGCCTGCAGCAGCTGGAGGGTGAATCCCAGGTAGATGAGAGTGGTGACCGCCGCCGTCCCGTTGACGGCGGATCCGTGGGCCGTCGGGCGTGCCGCGGGGGGATCAGTGACGTCCATGTACCGCTCCCAGTGAGAGGGGTCCGGGCCGGGCCGGGTGCGCCGACTCTAGGAACGGCCCCCAGGTATGTCAATGCTTACGTAAATCTCGTCATGAAGGCCACGGGCCGCCGCTCCGGACCGCGTAGGCTTCGGACCATCGGGGGCTGGAGCAGGTGAGTGGGGAAGGACGACGGTGTCACTGCGCTACGCGTTGCTCGGGCTGCTCTCCGCACAGCCGATGACCGGCTATGAGCTGGCCCGGCGGTTCGACCAGTCGGTGATTCACGTCTGGCACGCCCGCCACTCGCAGATCTACCCGGAGCTGCGCCGCCTGGAGGGCGAGGGGCTGGTCCACGCCGAGGACGTGCCGCGCGGCACCCACGGCACGAAGCGCTGCTACGAGCTGACCGACGAGGGCCGCGAGGAACTGGAGCGCTGGGTCGCCGAGATCGAGCCCCCGGCCCGCCCCCGCGACGCGGCCTACCTCAAGGCCACCTATCTGGAGTTCGGCTCCTTCGAGGGCGCGCGCAAGCAGTTCCAGACCCATCTGGAACACCACGCCGAGCAGATGCGGCAGTGGCAGGTCCACGCCGACCAGCTGGAACGCCGGGACACCGCCCTGCTGCGCACCCGGCTGGCCGGCGCCCCCGCCGAGGAGCACGACGCCATCGTCGCCTACAAGGTGCACGTCTACCGCGGCCTGGTCGAGCGGGCCCGCACCGAGGTGGAGTGGGCGCGGCGCGGCCTGGAACTCGTCGACCGCCTGGAGCGGCAGGCCCACCCGGCCGCGGGCGGCTGACCGCTCCCGAAGTCCCGCGGGCTACCGGCGGGCCGTGTCCTCGCCGTCGTCCGTGGGCGGTTCTGCCGCCAGATGCGCGATGCAGGGATGCGGAGCGTCGAACCGCTCCAGTTCGGTCACCCCGAGCGGCGCCCGCATCGTCGCGAGCGCGCCGCGCATGATGCCCAGGTGCACCGAGCACGCCACGTTCGGCCTGCGGTCGGCCAGGGACCGGAACGGGCAGTTGTGCAGCAGCAGACGACGGCCGTCGGGACCGGACTCCGGTGCGAACTGCAGCCGGCTGAGGATGGCCGTGACCTGCTCGACCGCCTGCTCCTCGGTGGTCTCGGTGAACGGTGCGGGCCGCTGGGCGAGATAGCGTCCCCACTCCTCGCCCGCGGCGGTGGCGTCCTCGGCGGGGTTCCGCGAGGTCGCCGCCAGGTGCCCGGCGAGGACCTCGGCGAGGAAGCGGTAGCCGTCCCCGGAGGTCTCGTCGGCCGACGGGGCGGCCCGGTACAGCAGGTGCGGCCGGCCCGGACCGCTGCGCTCGGCCTGCTCCTCGAAGACGAGCCTCGCCCGCACCAGCCGGGCGAGGTGGAAGCGCACCGTGTTGGAGTGCAGCCCGAGCTCGCCGGCGATCCGCTGGACGGTGAGCGGTTCGCCCGCCCGCCGCAGCGCGGCCAGAACCGCGGTCCTGGTGGCCCCGGTGAGCGACCCGTCGGCGTCGGGGGAGTGTGGAGCGGCCATGAGCCAATTGTCACAGATATATTGGAAAAACCGAAGGGCGGCGCCCGGCACACATGCCGGGCGCCGCCCTTCCAAGGGAGAGGGGGCTGTCGATCAGTCAGTGCCGGGCCGCCCCCGCCGCGCCGGCAGCAGCCAGAGCAGGGCGGCGAGTGTGACCAGTTCGGCGGCGACGCAGGCGACATCGAGCGCGCCGATGTCCTCCGGAGTCCCGGCCTCCGGCCCGAACGGCAGGCCGCTGGTGCGGCTGACCGCCCACAGCGCCACCACCGCCGCGTTGACCGCCACGCCCAGCCACAGCACCGGGCGCCGGTCGTCGCACCAGACCTGGGCCGCCCAGATGATCTCGAAGGCCGCCAGCGCGGTGAAGAACACCGCGGCCGCCCACCACTCCGCGCGGTGTTCGGGCACCGCCGCGTAGTGGAGGACACCGGCGAGCGCCGAGGCTCCCGCGGCGATGCGCAGGGGCATCGCGGGGGCCGTGGTCCCGGGCGGCACCGCCCGGTCCGGGACGGCGGCCGGGGCCGGGGGAGCGGCCACCGTCGAGGCGCCGTCCCCGGCGGGGGCCGTCATGTCCGCCCCGCTGTCGTCCGTACCGCGGAAAACACTTCTGGATTCCATGTCATCCCACCTGGAAGACGCCGGCGGCGCCCTGCGAGAGGTCCATCATCTTGTGGTTGACGAAGGTGTAGGTGCCCGCGTCGTTGAGCGTGAACTCGACGAACCCGCCCTGGGTGGGCTCCAGATCGAGCGTCTGGGAGCCTCCGTGGAAGGGGTAGTCGGGCCGGAGGGTGTAGTTGCCCTCCTTCCAGACGGTGTCGAAGATCGTGCCGACGGTGTGGAAGGCCAGGGGTTCGTTGATCGCGGCGTTCACCACCCAGGCCCGGATCCGCGAGCCCGGCTTCACCTTGATCGGCGCGTAGGCGTACTGGTTGTAGTAGCCGTTGAAGGCGACGGCGTCGCGGTGGCCGGCCATCATCTTCTTCAGGTCGCCGGTCTGCCCCTGCGGGCCGAGATCCAGCTCGGACTGGACCAGGACGATCTCCTTGTCCACCTTGTCCAGGCCGGGCGGATCGATGATCACGGCACCGAACATCCCGTTGCCCATGTGGTAGATCATCGGGTCCGCACCGCAGTGGTAGGCGAACACCCCCGCGTAGTCGGCCTTGAACTCGTAGACGAGCGACTCGTGCGGCTTGAGCTGCCGCATCTGCACGTTGGGGGCGACCTTCGAGGCGTGGAAGTCGATGGAGTGGTTCATCGTCCCGTCGTTGACCAGCGTGACCTTGAAGACGTCGCCGACCCTGCCGTGCAGGATCGGGCCCGGCGCGTGGCCGTTGTAGGTCCACTGCAGCTGCCGCACCCCGGGCGCCACCTCGTTGACCTGCTCCCTGACGTGGAAGGTCACATCGTGCTCGGTGCGGCCGTCGGCCGGTTGCACGGTGGGGTCGAACGGCTTGAAGTCCGCCGCGGGCTTGGCGTTGGGATCGATGGTGGCGTCCTGTGCGGAGCCGGTGCCCGCCGTGCCGGTGTCCTGCCCGGTGGACGCGCCGTTCGCCGGAGTGGCGCCCGCGACGTTGACCTGGAGCAGCATGCCGGCGTCCTTGTGACCGGGCACGGTGCACCACGCCTGGGTGGACTGGGTGAGCGCGGCCCAGTGGAAGGTGACGGACTTGCCGGGGTCCACCATCGGGGTGTCCGCACCGCGCAGGGCCAGGGTGTGCTGCTGGGCGCCGTGGTTGGTGACGTGCACGGTGATGGGCTTGCCGGCGGCGACGGTGATCGTGGACGGCTTGACGAACAGGTCCCCGAGCTCGACGTCGACGCTGGTGCTGCCGGTGGCCGCGGCCTGCTGGGCGGGTGCGCCGCCCGCGGCGGTGTTCACCGGGGCGTCGCCGGCCGGTCTGGTCAGGCCGACCAGCACCAGGCCGAGGAGCAACCCGAGGGTCAGGGCGGCGCTGATGGTGGGCATCAGGGCGTTGAGCGGCCCGAAGCGGAAGCGGAAGGGGACTCGGGGGCGTGGTGGGTCGGATGCGTTGACGGACACCGCTGGAACTCCAATCTCGGCGGTTCGCACCGGGGGCGAACGTGTCACCTGCGGTGACGCGGCCGGAAGACAGAAGGGGAGGGGGAGTGGGGGACGGCCGGTGGCGCGGGTGGCGCCGCGGTCAGGTGACGATCAGCTCGGTGAACAGGCCGAACATGCCCTGGCTGCCCTCGGAGTGGGGGAAGATGTGGCAGTGCCAGGCCCAGTTGCCCTTCACGGTGGCGTGGATGAGCACGGTGTAGCGCTCGCCCGGGGCGACGTTGACGGTGTCGGCGCGGTAGGGCTGGGGCAGGGGGTAGCCGTCCTTGGCGATGACCAGTTGCGGCACGCCGTGCAGGTGCATCGGGTGGGCCTGCGTCCCGGCGTTGGTGTAGTGCACCTCGATCCAGTCGCCGAGGTGGGCGCGCACCGGTGCCGTGGCGGGGAACGACTTGCCGTTGATGCTCATGCCGACGGCGCCGGCGTCCTGGAGCATCATCGGTATCTCCTGGCTGACGTGCACGCCGGACGGCACCGGCATCTCGCCGACGAGGACGGAGCCGAACAGGCCGTCGGGCACCTGCTTGGTGCCGTCGTGGTGGGAGTGGTACCAGCCCACCATCGGCTCGTGGGGCGTGAACGAGTAGGTGTAGGTGCTGCCGGGGGTGACCGGGGCCTGGGTGATGTCGGAGACGCCGTCCATGTCGTTGGGGACGTCCAGGCCGTGCCAGTGGATGACGGTGGATTCCGGGAGCTGGTTGTGCAGGACGACGCGGACCTTGTCCCCGACGTTCACATGGAGGGTGGGGCCCGGCACGGTGCCGTTGTACGTCCAGGCGTCGACGGTCTTGCCCGGTTCCACCTCCCACTTGGTCACCTTGGCGGTGAGGTCGAACTCCTTGGTGCCGTCGGCGAGCACCTTCGGTTGCATCAGCTGGGCACCGGTGCCCGCGGTGGCCGCCGGGAACTGCTTGTCGCGAGCGGCCATCTGCTGGTCCATGGTGCGCCAGTCGGTCGCCGCCGAGCCGTCGGAGGCACTCGCGTCGGAGCCTCCGGACCCGGTGCCGGTGCCGGAGCCGGTGCCGGTGGCCGCCTGGCTGACGGAGGTCCCCATGGTGGTGGACGCGGCGTCCACGTGCGACACCGTCCACAGGGGGACACCCAGTGCCGTCGCGAAGGCGACCGCGGCCACCAGCAGTCTCGTTCTCAACATCGCTGCCTTCTCCTCATGACGAGCTATGTGGCGCTTAGTTTTTACCAGAGATTTAGTATTAATAGCTCGGGTGGGTGAGCGTGACATGGGTCACTCCGCAACCCTGGGCGGCTTCGCGTATGTGCTGGTGAAGGGGGACTGGGTGGCCGGGGTGGCGTGATGGGGCGGCCGGCGGCCGACGCATCCGGGGGTGCCCGGCTTCTGATTTTTACTAGTGGGTTTGGGAAAATGAGGGAAGCGGTCCCCGGGGCGTGCACGCTGACACGGAAGGCTGTTGCCGCCCATCTCCCGTGCCGCGCGGGCGAGTTGTCAGGCGAACAACCGGGCGTCCCGCTCCGGCAGCCAGCCGCCGGCCGGCCGTTCCCGCCACCGGCCCTCGGCCGCCAGCGCCTCCACCGCCCGCAGCAGCGCGTCCAGACCGGGGTGGCGCAGCCCCCGCCGCCACACCATCGACACCGGCGACAGCGGCACCGGGCCGGTCAGCGGGCGCAGCACGAAACCGGGCAGGTCGGCGAACTCCACGGTGGCCAGCACCGGCCAGCGGTGCTTGCGGACCAGCCGGGCGAACTCACCCGGCCCGTCGATCTCCGGGAAGGGCGCCGCCAGCCGGATGCCCCGGCCCTCGAACAGCCGCGCCGCCAGGTCCGTCCACTCCGCGGTCGCGGGATTGCCCGCCGCCGCGTACAGCGCCTCGCCGGCCAGCGACTCCAACGGGATCCGGGGGAGGCCGGCGAGCGGGTGGTCGTCGAGGAGGAGGACCGCCATCGGCTCGTAGCGGACCGGGCGGTGCTCCAGACCGGCGGTGACGGCGGGGTCGAGCCCGGCCAGCCGGCCGAACGAGACGTCCAGGCGGCCCGCCAGGATGGCGTCGGCCGCACCGGTCAGCCCGCTGTGGAAGCGGGCCACCAGTTCCACGCCCGGTGCCGCCTCCCGCGCCGCCGCCAGGACCCGCCCCGCGGTGCTCTCCGGCGCGCTGATGTCCACCAGCAGCGGCCGGGCGGCCGGCGCGAACGCGGCGGCGAGATCCTCGTGCGCCGCCAGCACCCGGCGGGCGTGGGGCAGCAGCCGTTCGCCGTCGGCCGTCAACTGCACCCTGCGGGTGGTCCGGACGAACAACTCCACGCCCAACTCGCGCTCCAGACGCCGGATGTCCCGGCTCAACGCCTGCTGCGCGACGTACAGCCCGGCGGCGGCCCGGGTGAAGTGCAGCGTCTCGGCGACGGCGGCGAAGGCGCGCAGCAGGCGGGGCTCGATCAGGTGGGGCGGCACCGGGCCATTGAAGCACCGCATTGACAACTCCCGCCGGTGAATGCGCGCTGAGCAGGTGTTGGACCGCGGCCGGGGCCCGCCGGAAGGCTGGCCGGGTGAACGCATACCGCTCCCTCTTCGCCGCGCCGGGCGCCGCGGCCTTCACCGCGGGGAACCTCATCGCCCGCCTGCCGATGGGCATGTTCGGCGTCAGCGCGGTCACCATGATCGTGGCGGTCTACGGCTCCTACGCCCTGGCCGGGGCCGTCACCGCCACGGGGCTGGCGGCCACCGCCGTGGCCGGACCGTGGACCGCGCGGCTGGCCGACCGCTTCGGGCAGGCCCGGGTCACCGTCCCCACGGCGGCGATCGCCGCGGCCGGATCGCTCGCGCTGGCCCTGTGCGTGCGGCTGCACCAGCCGCCGTGGACCCTCTTCGCCGCCTACGCGGTGACCGCGACCACCCCGAACACCGGGGGGATGTCCCGCGCCCGCTGGGCCCATCTCCACCGCGACGACCCGGCCGCCCGGCACACCGCCAACTCCTTCGAGCAGGCCGCGGACGAGGTGTGCTTCATGCTCGGCCCGGTGGTGGCGGTCTGGCTGTGCACCTGGCTTTCCCCGGAGGCCGGCACGGTGACCGGGGCGGTGCTCCTGCTCACCGGGGCGCTGCTGTTCGCGGCGCAGCGCCGCACCCAGCCGCCGGTGGACGCCGCCGCGTCCGCCGCCCGGGTACCGCTGCGTCCGCCGCGCGGCATGGGGCCGCCACTGGCCGCCTTCCTGTGCACCGGAGTGGTCTTCGGCGCGCTTCAGGTGGCCGCCATCGCCTTCACCGACCGGGCCGGGGAGCGGGGAGCGGCCGGGGTGGTGCTGGGCCTGCAGGCCGCCGGGTCGGGCGCCGCCGGCATGCTCTACGGGCTGCTGCGGCCGCGCCGCTCACCGCGGGCCCGGTTCACGGCCGGGCTGGCGGGTATGGCGGCCGTGCTGCCGCTGCCGTTCGCGGCGGCGCTGCTCGGCGGCGGACACCTGCCGTTGATGGCGGCCGCGCTGCTGACCGCCGGGGTGGCGACCGCCCCGGCGATGGTAGGCGGGATGAGCCTGGTGCAGGCCAGGATGCCGCCGTCCCGGCTGCACGAGGGCATGAGCCTGGCGGTCACCGCGATCCTCGCCGGGATCGCCGGAGGGCAGGCGCTGGGCGGCTGGACGGTGGACCGCCTCGGGCCGGCGGCGGCGTTCGCGATCCCGGTCGCGGGCGGGCTGCTGGCCCTGCCGGCCGCACTCCTCACGCCACGCGACACTCCCGGCTGACACGCCGTCAGATCTCGGCGGCCAGTGGCTGCGCCGGTGCGCCGACCGCGGCCGTGTCGACCGTCAGCCGGCGCAGCGAGCCGTCCAGCAGCGCCGCCGCGGTCGCCACGGCCACCAGGACCGCGCCGCCGATCAGCACCGGCCCGGTGCCGAACCGCGCGGCCAGCGGACCGGCGCTGATCTCACCCAGCGGCATGGCCATGAAGGAGCCGAGCGCGTCGTAGGAGTACACCCGCGCCAGCCGGTCGGCGGGGATGTTCTCCTGCAGCGAGACATCCCAGGCCACCCCGAAACACTCGACCGCCATCCCGTTGACGAACATGCCCGCCGCGAGCAGCACGGTGCTCGGATGCCCGGCGAGCAGCACCAGCGGCAGCGCCTCGGCGGCCACCATCAGCACGCCCACCCGCAGCGCGTGCCGGGTGCGGGACCGGGCCACCAGCACCCCGCCGGCCAGCGCGCCGACCATCTCCATGGCCAGCACCAGGCCCCACGCGGAGCGTCCTATCGTCCGGTTGGCGACGGCGGTGCCGAGCACCTGGACACCGCCGGAGGCGGCCGCGTTGACCACCAGGAACTGTAGGACCACCACCCACACCCAGGAGCGCGCGGTGAACTCCCGCCAGCCGTCCGCGAGTTCACGCAGCGGCCGGCTCGGCGGGACCGCGCCGGCCGCGCCGCCGGGGGCCGGGCCGGTGGTGCGCACCCCCGCGTAGCACGCGGCGGCCACCGCGAACAGGGCGGCGTTGCAGACCAGGGCCCAGCCCACCCCGATCGTCGCGGAGGCCAGCCCGCCCAGCGACATGCCGGCCACCGTGCCGGCGTTGCGGCCCATCCGCACCAGGGCGTTCGCCTGCCGCACCAGGCCGGGCGGCACCGTCTGCGGGGTGAGCGCCGCCGAGGCGGGCAGCGACACCGCCGCGAAGGCACCGTTGAACAGGCTCAGGCCCACCAGCAGCGGCACGGTGGCGAAGCCGAGCAGCACACTGAGAGCCACCAGGAACTGCACCAGCGCCGCGGCCGCCGTCGAACCCTGCAGGATCAGTGCCCGCGGCAGCCGGTCCGCCAGCACCCCGCCCACCAGCAGCACCACCACATTGGCGATGGACCGCGCGCCGACCACCACACCCAGGTCGGTCGTCGAGCCGGTCAGGTCCAGCACCGCGAACGCCAGCACGATCGGCGCCATGGCGCCCACCAGGGAGGTCAGGGCGCGGCCGGCCACCATCGCGCGGAAGCCGCCGTAGCGCAGCGGGGCGCGCGCCGTCCGCGGCCCGGTGGCGTCGAGCGCGGGAACACCCGGGTCGGTCATGGCCGCACCCTAGGCGGGCGGTGACCGCCGGGCATCCGGATTTTTCCGCCCCCTCCGCTCCCTCCGCTTCCTCCGCGGTGTTCAGCGGTCCCGGTCCGGCGCCGGCGCGGACAGGCCGTGCCGCAGCAGGCCGAGCACCCGGTCGCCGGCCGCCTCCGGATCGGCGCCCTCCTCGATCGCGGACATCGCCGCCTGCAGGAGCCCGGCGATCAGCCGTCCGGTCAGCGCCGGATCGGGAACGCCGAGGTCCCGGATCGCGGCGGCCAGCGGTTCGGCGTGCCGCAGATGAAGTTCCATCAGGCGCTGCCGGCACTCCGGCGGCAGGTCGGCCGACATCAGCGCGTTCGCCGGACGGTGGATGCCCTCGGCGGCGAGCCGCAGTTCGGCGGCCACGAAGCGCTCGATGCGCCGCGCGGGGTCGTCGACTCCCGCGAGGGCCTCGGCGACGGCCGCGTCCGCGCGCGGGAAGGACTCCTCGACGATGGTCGCCAGCAGGGACGCGCTGGAGGGGAAGTACTGGTAGACGCTGGAGCGGGCCAGCCCCGCGCGCGCTCCGACCGCGGCGGGGGTGACCGCGGCGGCGCCCTGCTCCACCAGGACGTCCACGGCGGCCCGGATCAGCGCCTGGCGCTGATGGGCGCGGTGTTCGGCCACGGTGGCGGCGCTGATCTTCGGCATGCCGGATGGTGCTCCCTCGTCGGCCGGTCGGGTCGGACGCGCCGTCCGTCGGGCGGACGGACGGCGCCTGCGGTGCCGCGCCGGCCGGGGCGGACCCCGGCCGACGCACCACCAGTATCCCGGGCGGGGGAGGCGGCGGTCAGAAGACCAGGTCGACGACGCTGTCGAACAGCTCGATCGAGGAGTCGCCGACGTTCGCCTCAGCGGAGGCCCCGGAGTGCGCGGCCTTGAAGGAGTCCGACTTCATCCACGCCCGGAAGGCGTCGGCGGTGGTGAACTCCATCACCGACACATAGGGCAGGCCCGGGGTCGCCGGACGCAGCAGGCTGGAGCGGACCAGCCCCGGGACGCCGTGCAGCGTGTCCCGCATGCTCGTGGCGAAGACCTGCTCGAAGTGCTCGGCGTGCTCGCCGCCGACCTCGATGCGGTTCATCACCGTGTACGACATCGCAACCTCCAGGGCTGACCGTCGCCGCGACCTTGGCGGCGAGAGGGACATGCCGGTCCCCGGGGACGGGTACCGGCATCTTCCCGACAGGGGTGTCGGGAAGTGTGGCTATGATACCGACAGCTGTGTCAGTAAAAGCCGGTGGGTGCGGGATGCCCCCCCGCCGGCCCCTCCTCCGTTCCCCGTACGGGAGTTGTTGTGTTCCTTGCCCTGCGCGACCTGCGGTTCGCCCGCGGCCGCTTCGCCTTGATGGGCGCCGTGGTCGCCCTGATAGCCGTCCTCGGCGTGATGCTCTCCGGGCTCGCCGCCGGCCTGTCCGACTCCGGCATCTCCGCGCTGCGCGACCTGCCGTACACCCACCTGGCGTTCGACGCGAAGGCCGGCACCGACCAGTTCTCCCGGTCCACCGTGACGGACGCGGCCTGGCGTGCCTGGGCCAAGGCCCCCGGCGTCAGCGCCGCCACCCCGTTCGGCAACACCCTGGCCAGCGCGCAGATCACCCGCGGCCGCGACCGGGGAACGTCGGTCAACCTGGCCGCCTTCGGGGTCGACCCCGGCTCCTTCCTCGCGCCCGCGCCCACCGCCGGCCGCCGGCTGGCCGACGGCGACGACGGCGTCATCGTCAGCAAGGACTTCACCGACCAGGGCATCGGCATCGGCGACGAGCTGACCGCCGACAAGAGCGGTGTCCGGCTGACCGTCGTCGGCACCCTCGACACGAAGGAGTCCTACGGCCACATCGGCGTCGTCTACACGACCCTGGCCACCTGGCGGCACCTGCACTACGGCCTGCCGGGCGCGCTGCCCGCCTCCGCCGCCGACCAGGCCACCGCGGTGGCCCTGCGCCTGCGGTCCGGAGCCTCGACGGCCGCCGTGGAGAAGGCCACCGGCACCGCAGTCCAGTCGAAGGAGACCACCTACAACGCCTCACCCGGCTACACCGCCGAGTCCAGCACCATGGCCCTGATCCGCGGCTTCCTCTACGCGATCTCCGCGCTGGTCGTCGGCGCCTTCTTCACCGTCTGGACCGTCCAGCGCAAGGCGGAGATCGCCCTGCTCAAGGCGCTCGGCGCCTCCACCGGGTACGTCCTGCGGGACGCGCTGGCGCAGGTCCTGACCATCCTCGTGGTGGCCACCGCGCTCGGCACCGCCGTGGGACTGGCGATCGGCAGCGCCCTGATGGGCAAGGCGCCGTTCGCCCTGTCCGTCCCGGCCGTGGCCGGCGCCTCCGGGCTCCTGATCCTCCTGGGAGCCGTCGGGGCGGCCGTCGCCATCCGCCGCATCACCTCCGTCGACCCCCTCATCGCACTGGGAGCCAACCGATGACCACGCCCGCCACCACCGGATCCGCAGACACCGGGGACACCGGGGACACCACCACCGCCGCGCTGCGCATGACCCGGGTCAGCCTGGTCCTCGGCACCGGGGACACGGCCGTGACCGCGCTGGACCACGTCGATCTGACCGTGCGTGCCGGGGAGTTCGTGGCGATCGTCGGGCCGTCCGGATCGGGCAAGTCCAGCCTGCTCGCCGTCGCCGGCGGCCTGGAGCGGCCCACCAGCGGCACCGTCCACATCCAGGACGTGGAGCTGACCGCGCTCGGCGACCGGGAGCGCACCGCCGCGCGGCGCGACCGCATCGGCTACGTCTTCCAGCAGTCCAACCTGCTGGCCTCGCTCACCGTGCGGGAACAGCTGCTGCTGCCGCTGCACATCGCCGGGCGGCTCGACGCGGCCGCGCGTGCCCGGGCCGACGACCTGATCGCGGCGGTCGGGCTGGCCCACCGCGCCGGTTCGCGTCCCCACCAGCTCTCCGGCGGCGAGCGGCAGCGGGCCGGACTGGCCCGCGCCCTGATGACCTCCCCGGCGGTGCTGCTGGTGGACGAGCCGACGTCCGCCCTGGACCGGGTGCGGGCGGCGGAGGCGGTGCGGCTGCTGGCCGAGCAGACCCGCGAGCACGGCACCGGCACGGTGATGGTGACCCACGACACCGCGATCCTGGACGCCGCCGACCGCGTGCACGAGATGCGGGACGGCTGCCTGGTCTGACGCCCGCGGGCGGTCCCGGACACACCTCCGGGACCGCCCGGGGCCGGGACCGACGTCAGCCGCCGGCGGTGTCCTCGGTGTGCCCCTCGCTGAACTCCCACCACGCGAGGGGAAGCCAGTCACCGCCCACGAAGGCGTCGACGGCGGACCCGCGGCCGCGTACCGCCACGGGCGTGCCCGGCGGGTAGGTGGTGCCGGACAGGCCGACGACAGAGACGAGCAGGGTTCCGGGCCGGTCCGCCACGCGTGCCGTCCTCCCTCTCAGGTGCCTGGTGTATCGGACGTATCCTCCCCAACCGTAGGCGGACCGGGCGATACCTCACCTTCGCCGGGGGTGAGAGATGGGTCACGCCGCCGGCCGCGGTGCCGGTCAGCCGCGGGCAGGGAGGCGGTACGCGGCGAGGGCGGCGGTGTCGTCGTCGGGGTTGGTGCCGTTGTAGTCGAGCAGGTCCTGGTGGAGGTGGTCGAGGAGCGCGCGGGGCGGCAGGGCGCTCCATGGGCGGACGCGCTGGACGAGCGGGTAGAAGGCCCCGTCGCGGTCGCGGGTCTCGGTCACCCCGTCGGTGTAGAGCAGCAGTTGGTCGCCGGGGCGGAAGGGCTCCACGTCCACGTGGTAGTCGTCTCCGCACAGCATGCCGAGGTTGATGGGCGGCGAGGGATCGGTCGGCTCCAGCTCGGTCACCGTGCCGGGGCGGATGAGCAGCGGCGGGGGGTGGCCGCAGTTCACGAGGCGGACCACGGGCTCGTCGCCGGGGATCTCGGCGAACACCGCGGTGACGAAGCGCTCCGCCACATCGCTGCCCGGCAGTTGTTCGGCCCTGCGGCCCATGCTCTTCTCCACCCGGCGCGCCACCCCGGCCAGATCGGGCTCGTCGTAGGCGGCCTCGCGGAACGCGCCGAGCATCGTCGCGGCCGTCTCCACCGCGAGCAGTCCCTTGCCGCGCACATCGCCGATGAGCAGGCGCACCCCGTACCCGGTGGGCACCGCCTCGTACAGGTCGCCGCCGATGCGCGCCTCCGCGGCGGCGGAAAGATAGAGGGTCTCGACGCAGACCTGGCCTATCCGGTGGGGCACCGGCCGCAGCAGCACGCGCTGCGCCGTCTCGGCCACGGAGCGCACGGTGGCCAGGGTGCGTTCCCGGCGTGCCCGGTGCGCGGCCAGGACGGTGCCGAGGACGCCCACCAGGGCCGTGGAGATGTAGGTGGCCACGTAGTGGCGCTCCCACAGATAGCCGACGGAACGCCCCGCACAGCACGGGGTGCCGGCCAGGACGCCCTCGAACGCGACGGCGAAGACGGTGACGGCGGCGACGGTGGCCGGGCCGTGGGCGAAGGCGGCGACCACGGGCAGCGCGATGAGCAGAAAGCTGACCGGCCACTGCACCGGGGTGACCGGTTCCAGCGCCAGCACCCCCACGACGTAGAGGGCCGGCAGCCAGCGCAGCCACAGCGACGGAGCCGGCAGCCGCGGGGGCGTGCCGCTCCCCGGGTCCGCCGCGCCGCCGGGCCCGGGGCGGCCCCGGCCGGGCCCGCTCACCGCTCCCTCCGGCGGCGGGGGGCCCGGCCGCGGCGAACGCCCCCGCCTGCCCCCGCACGCGACCTGGACACGAGTACTCCCGGCAGGACGTGGTTCAGGACGGCGAGCCTGATGCGAACCGACCTCCCCACCCCGATCATTGCCCCCGTCAACGGCATATCGGGATGCTTGTGGCAATCCTACGGCGCCTGGCCGCGCGAGGCCGGGCGCCGGGGGCCGATCATGCCGGCCGGAGCCCCCCGGGCCCGGGCCGGGATCGGTCAGCGCCGGGTGGTCGCCCGTTCGATCAGGCCGACGGCGGCACGCGGATCGTCGACCTCGATGACGAGCCGGGCGTACCGCTCGTCGGCGAGTTCGATGACGACGGCCTTGTCGGGGTTGTGCACGTCCCAGAACACCCGTTCACCCTCATGGTGGAAGGTGCCCGCCGTGATGACGCCCGGCCAGTAGGTCCCGGCCGCGCGGATGCCCTTGCGGTCGCGGGCGATGCCCGGGTCGTGCGTCGCGCCGCGGACGTTGGCCAGCGGGATCGCCAGGCGGCTTCTGAGCGCCCAGAGCTTGTCGAGGCCTTCGACCTCCACGACGAGGGTGTCGTTCTCGACGGTGACGCGTGCCATGGTCATTCTCCTGTGACGTCGGGGGACGGTGCGGGGGACAGCAGATCGGCCAGCGCGAGCACCGCGTCGGGGCCGCCCGCGGCGGGCGCCGGTTCCCCGGCGGCGCGGGAGCGCAGCCGCAACCCGGTGACGGCCGCGGACAGGGCGGCGGCCAGGGCCGGCGCCGACCGTGCCGGGACGCCGTGCGCCGTCAGCACCTGCCGCAGCGCCTGGTCCAGCGCGCCGAAGGCACGCGTCGTGAGCGCGGCGACCTCCGGGTCGTGCGGGGCCCGTTCGGCCTGGGCCAGCAGCAGCAGTCCGGCCGCCGGGCCGCTGTCGAAGGCGGCCGCCGCCGCGGCGAGCGCCTGCCCCGGGCCGGAGCAGGCGGTCAGTGCCGTGGTGACCGGCAGGATGTGCCGGTCGATGTGGCGGCGCAGCGCGGCGAGGTACAGCCCCCGCTTGCTGCCGAAGACCTTGTACAGGCTGCCCCGGTGGACGCCGAGCGCGGTGACCAGGTCGTCGATGGAGGTGCCCTCGTAGCCGTGCCCGGCGAACAGCGCGGTCGCCGCTTCGACCGCCTGGTCCTCGTCGAAGGCTCGTGGTCTTCCCATGTGAGGACGGTAGCGGGTTTGAGAACGGTCGGTCAAGAACGATCGTTCCATAACCTCGGCCGGTCCGGGCCGCCGCCTGAGGTGCGGTGCGCGGGGATCGGTTCTCACCCGGATGGGTGAGAACGGAAAAGTCGGGTACCGGGGGCGGCAGCACGCCACCGTCCCCCGCAAGGAGTGTTGCAGTGACTACTGCGGACACCGCCAGGACAGCTCCGCCGCCCGGCCCGCGGCCGGTACCCGCGCGGCGAGGAGAGAAGGTCGTCGCCTGGCTGACCACGACCGACCACAAGACGATCGGCACCCTGTACCTGACGACGTCGTTCGCGTT
This sequence comes from Actinomycetota bacterium, assembly GCA_048498775.1. Lineage (GTDB taxonomy): Bacteria > Actinomycetota > Actinomycetes > Streptomycetales > Streptomycetaceae > JBEHXI01. The sequence goes on from JBEHXI010000153.1 coordinate 17,436, forward strand.
CTTCGTGGTCGGCGGCGTGATGGCGCTGCTCATGCGGGCCGAACTCGCCCGGCCCGGGCTGCAGGTGATGACCAGTGAGCAGTTCAACCAGGCGTTCACGATGCACGGCACGGTGATGCTGCTGATGTTCGCCACGCCGCTGTTCGCGGGCTTCACCAACTGGATCATGCCGTTGCAGATCGGCGCGCCGGATGTCGCCTTTCCCCGGCTG
>JBEHXI010000154.1:0-17555 GCA_048498775.1 Actinomycetota bacterium
CCGCGGTTGCGCCGCCCGCGCTCAGGGCCAAGCATGGCCGTATGCCCGCGCCCGAGGAAGTGCCGCGGCCGCGGCGGTGCCTGGTCACCGGGGCCAGCGGCTATATCGGCGGGCGGCTGGTGCCCGAGCTGCTGGCCGCCGGGCACCCCGTGCGCTGCCTGGCCCGGACGCCGGGCAAGCTGCGCGGCCACCCGTGGGCCGGCGAGGTGGAGATCGTCCAGGGGGACGTGACCGACGCGGCCTCGGTGCGCGCGGCGATGGAGGGCGTCCACACCGCGTACTACCTGGTGCACGCCCTGGGCGGCGGGCCGGGGTTCGAGGAGACCGACCGCCGGGCCGCGCGGGTCTTCGGCGAGCAGGCGCGGGCGGCCGGAGTGGCGCGGATCGTCTACCTCGGCGGTCTGACCCCGGCGGGGGTGCCCGAGGAGGAGCTGTCGCCGCATCTGCGTTCCCGGGCCGAGGTGGGCGGCATCCTGCTGGCGTCGGGGGTGCCCACGGCCGTGCTGCGGGCCGCTGTGATCATCGGATCGGGTTCGGCGTCGTTCGAGATGCTGCGCTATCTGACCGAGCGGCTGCCGGTGATGGTCACCCCGCGCTGGGTGCGCACCCGGATCCAGCCCATCGCGGTGCGCGACGTGCTGCGGATCCTGGTGGGGTGCGCGAACCTGCCGCCGCAGGTGAACCGCACCTTCGACATCGGCGGCCCGGACGTCCTGACCTACCAGGAGATGATGCAGCGGTACGCGGCCGTGGCGGGGCTGCGGCGGCGGGTGATCGTGCCGGTGCCGGTGCTCAGCCCGCGGCTGTCGAGCCTGTGGATCGGTCTGGTCACGCCGGTGCCGAGCGCCATCGCCCGCCCGCTGACCGAGTCGCTGCGGCACGAGGTGGTCTGCGCCGAGCAGGACATCCTGCGCTGGGTGCCGGACCCGCCGGGCGGGCGGCTCGGCCTGGACGACGCGCTGCGGCTGGCCCTGACGCGGATCCGGGACGCGGACGTGTCCACCCGCTGGTCGTCGGCCGCCGTCCCGGGGGCGCCCAGTGATCCGCTGCCGACCGATCCGGGCTGGGCGGGCGGCAGCCTCTACACCGACGAGCGGGAGCGGACGGTGGCGGCCTCGCCGGAGGAGCTGTGGCGGGTCGTGGAGGGCATCGGGGGCGAGAACGGCTGGTACTCCTCGCCGCTGGCCTGGGCGGTGCGCGGCTGGCTGGACACCCTGATGGGCGGGGTCGGGCTGCGGCGCGGCCGGCGGGACGCGGCGCGGCTGCGGGTCGGGGACAGCCTGGACTTCTGGCGGGTGGAGGAGATCGAGCCGGGGCGGCTGCTGCGGCTGCGGGCGGAGATGCGGCTGCCGGGGCTGGCCTGGCTGGAGCTGCGCGTCGCGAAGGCCCCGGACGGCGGCAGCGTCTACCGGCAGCGTGCCCTGTTCCATCCGCACGGGCTGGCCGGGCACGCCTACTGGTGGCTCATCTCGCCGTTCCACAGCGCCGTGTTCGGCGGCATGGCCCGCAACATCGCGGCGGCGGCCGAGGGGCGCGGGCGGTGACCGCGGTCGCCGTCGCCCTGTTCACGGGCGATCTGCGCCTGCACGACAACCCGGTGCTGCGCGCGGCGCTGGACGGCGCCGAGCGGGTGGTGCCGCTGTTCGTGGTGGACTCCGGGATCCGGGGGACCGGTTTCGTCACCCCCAACCGGGCGGCGTTCCTGGCCGGTTGTCTGGCGGATCTGGACGCGGGGCTGCGCCGGCGCGGCGGGCGGCTGGTGGTCCGCCGGGGCGAGGTGGTGCGGGAGACCTGCCGGGTGGCGGCGCAGACCGGGGCGCGTCAGGTGCACCTGGCGGCCGGGGTGAGCCGCTACGCGGTGCGCCGTGAGGAGCGGCTGCGGGCGGCGCTGGCCGGGCAGGGGTGTGAACTGCGGGTGCACGACGCGTCGGTGACGGTGGTGCCGCCGGGCGTGCTGGTGCCCGCGGACCGGGACCACTTCGCGGTGTTCACCCCGTACTTCCGCCGGTGGGAGGAGGCGGCGGTGCGCGAGGTGCTGGCGGCGCCGCGGGCCGTCGCGGTGCCGGAGATCGCCTCGGACGCGGTGCCGTCCGCGGCCTCGCTGACCCGGGGCGTCGCCTCGCCGGGGCTGCCCGCGGGAGGGGAGGAGGAGGGGCGCCGCAGGCTGCGGCGGTGGGAGTCGGGGCCGCTGGCGGAGTACGCGGAGCTCCACGACGATCTGGCCGCCGACGCCACCTCCCGCCTCTCGCCGTATCTGCACTTCGGCTGCCTGTCGCCGGTGGAGGTGGTGCGGCGGGCGCGGCGGGCCGGCGGGGCGGGCGCGGAGGCGTTCGTCCGGCAGCTGGCCTGGCGGGACTTCCACCACCAGGTGCTGGCGGCGCGGCCGGACGCCGCCGTGGACGACTACCGGCCGCGCGGCGACCGCTGGCGCCGCGACGAGGAGGCGCTGCGGGCGTGGCGGGCGGGCCGCACCGGCTATCCGGTGGTGGACGCGGGGATGCGGCAGCTGGCGTTCGAGGGGTGGATGCCGGGCCGGGCACGGCTGCTGGCGGCGAGCTTCCTGTGCAAGACGCTGTACGCCGACTGGCGGGACGGCGCCCGGTACTTCGCGGAGCTGCTGGTCGACGGGGACGTGGCGAACAACTCCCTGAACTGGCAGTGGGTGGCCGGCACCGGCACCGACACCCGCCCCAACCGGGTCCTCAACCCCCTCGCCCAGGCCGCCCGTTACGACCCGCGCGGGGAGTGGGTGCGCCGCTGGATCCCGGAGCTGGCCGGGGTCGAGGGCGCGGCGGTGCACCGGCCGTGGCTGCTGCCGCCGAAGGCCCGCGGGGACTATCCGCCGCCGATCGTGGACCTGGCCGAGGCCGCGGACCGCTTCCGGCGGGCCCGCGGCGGGCGGGCCGGCTGACCGCCGTCCGCCCGCCGCGGTGTGCCGGGTTCAGTCCTGGCCGAGCCAGAGGTCCGGGCCGAAGACCTCGTAGTGGATGTCGGCGGCGGGGACGCCGCGCTCCAGCAGCTGGGCGCGGATCGCGCGCATGAAGGGCAGCGGGCCGCACAGGTAGGCGGTGGTGCCCGGCTGGAGCGGGACGGTGCCCAGGTCGACGAAGCCGGTGCGCTCCGCGGGCCACGGCTGGGCGGGCTCCTCGTACCACACGTGCGCGGCGGCGTCCGGCAGCGCGGCGACGAGCTGCTCGAGTTCGCCGCGGAAGGCGTGGCTCGTCTGGGTGCGGTCGGCGTGGACGGTGACGACCTTGCGCCGCGAGCCGGTGGCGGCCAGGTGCTGGAGCATGCCGATCATCGGGGTGCAGCCGATGCCCGCCGAGGCGAACAGCACCGGCCCGTCGCCGTCCTCCAGGGTGACGTCGCCGAACGGCAGGCTGACCCGCAGGGTGTCTCCGGCGACCACGTGGTCGTGGAGGTGCCTCGACACCTCGCCGGCCGGCTCGCCGCCCGCGAGCTTCACGGTGAACTGCAGCGCGTCCGGGGCCGCGCCGGACACGCTGTACTGGCGTATCTGGCGGGCGCCGTCGGCCATCTCGGCCTGCACGGAGACGTACTGGCCCGGCCGGTAGGCGGGCAGCGGGGAGCCGTCGGCCGGCTCGACGCGGAAGGTGACGACGTCCTCGGCCTCCTGGCGGCGGCTGAGCACCCGGTAGTCGCGGAAGACGTCGCCGGGCGCGGTGCCGGCCTGGGCGTACAGCCGGGCCTCCAGCTCGATCAGGGCGTTGGCCATCAGCCAGTACACCTCGTCCCAGGCCGCGGCGACCTGCGGGGTGACCGCCTCGCCGAGGATCTCGGCGATGGCCGCGAACAGGTAGGTGTGGACGATCTGGTACTGGTCGCGGGTGATGCCCAGCGAGGCGTGCTTGTGGGCGATGCGGGCGAGCATCGCGTCGGGGCGCTCGTCCGGGTGCTCCAGGAGCGCGACGGCGAAGGCCGCGATGGCGCCGGCCAGGGCCTGGCGCTGCTCGCCGTTGGCCTGGTTGCCGCGGTTGAACAGGTCGCGCAGCAGCTCGGGGTGGTCGGCGAACATCTTGTCGTAGAAGAGCCCGGTGATGTCACCGATGTTGGCCCCGACGGCGGGAAGGGTGGCCCGGATCGTCTCGGCGGACTGCGGTGAGAGCATGCGTGCGGCTCCTTGATAGGAATCTCGGATTCGTCTTTTCGGGTGTGCGCCGCCACCGCCCGGGCTTCGGTGACGGCCTCTCAACTCGCCGGGCCCAGTGTCAGGTTGACCAGCACCGGGCCGGCCGGACCGGAGACCAGGTCCTCGACGGTGAGGGGGTCCAGGGCGGCGTAGAACGCGTCCTGGGCCGTCCGCAGGGCCGAGCGCAGGCGGCACTCGGCACGCAGCGGGCACTTCGGTTCGTCCTCGCAACCGACCACGTCACCGACGCCCTCCAGCTGCCGGACGAGCCGGCCGAGGGGCTTGGTCCGCCCCGCATGAGTGAGCATCAGGCCACCGCCTCGGCCGCGCCGCGCCTCGATCACGCCGAGGTGCTGCAACCGGGTGACGACCTTGGCCGCATGGCTGTACGGGACCTCGACGGCCTCGGCCACCTCTCGGGTGGTCGGTGCCTCTCCGGTCACCACCGCCAGGCGCATCGCGATGCGCAGCGCCAGGTCGGTGCCCTTGGTCAGTCGCACAACGGGATCGTAACTAATACGAATATTTGATTCCGCATTTGGTGGCCGTGTGAAGAATCACGGCAGATGGTTTGAACCACTGCTGACTGGTGGTAACACCATGGGCCATCTGGCGCGTTGGCGCGGCCGGCCACGCGCCACATGGTTTCCACAAAGTCCCTCCCTACGGTGCCGTTCACCACAACCGGTACCGGGAGGCCGCCAGACGGCCTCCGGGAGGAGGATCGGATCATGATCAACAGGCTGACCCCGCGCCGGCGGATCGCCGTCGTGGCCGGGGTGGTCCTGGCCGGCGGCCTCGTCGCGGGCGGTGCGACCGCCTTCGCCGACACCTCGGCCACCGCGTCGCCCAGCCCCTCGGCCACCGCGGCGCACCCGAAGGCGGGCAAGCACCGCCGGCTGCGGCTGCGCGCGCCCGGCGTGCACGGCGAGGCCACCGTGAAGGACGGGAAGACCGGCCAGTGGGTGGTGCGCGAGTGGCAGCGCGGCCGGATCACCGCGGTCTCCGGCGACACCGTCACCGTTCGCAGCGCCGACGGCACCAGCTGGACCTGGACGGTGCCGGGCAGCGCGAAGATCACCCGGGACGGCGGGACGATCGCCGAGTCCGCGCTGAAGGACGGCGACCCGGTGCTGGTCGTGGGGCGCAAGGACGGCAGCGCCAACGACGCCAGGCGGGTCTTCGCCCCCTCGCCGGCCCAGTTGGCGAAGCTGAAGGCCAAGGCCGCTCAGCGGGCGGCACAGGCCGCGCAGCAGGGCTGACCAGCGGCCATCCGGAGCCCGCGGTGGCGGGCTCCGGATGCCGGGCGGCCGGCCGGCAACCCCGTACGCCTGGAGTAATGCGCGTGCCGGCGGCCCCGGGTCACACCCCGGCGTTGAACACGTCGGTGCCGAACCGGTACAGACCCGGCGTACCGGCGTAGCCCAGGTAGGGCAGGTGGAACAGGTCCTCGATGCTCGCCAGCAGCGAGTAGTGGTTGTACGGCGTGGTGCTCCAGGTGCCCGGCGCGGTGAAGCGGGACAGCACCAGGGCGCCGGTGCGCCCGCCGCCGAGGCCGGTGATGCCGGGCAGCGGCGCGTTGGGCGCGGCGCCCTCACCGCAGCAGGCGGACGAGTCGGAGGTGGGCCCGTCGGACTCGTCGAAGGTGATCACCAGCACCCCGTCCCGCCGGAACGCCGGCGAGGAGGTGATCTTCGGTACCCACTGCTTGAGCCACGCGTCGGCGGAGACCAGGCCGCCCGGCTCGCCGTCCGCGCACGGCGCGTCATGCCCGTCGTGGCACAGGTTCGGGGTGATGTAGGTGAAGGCGGGGGTGGTCGCGGCCGTCTTCAGGTCGCCGGGGAGCCGGCCGAGGTCCACGTCGTGGCTCGCGCAGGACGGCGAGTCGATGATGGACCGGAAGTAGACGAACGGGTTGTGGCGGGCCGCGTACTGGTCGCCGGCCTTGGCCTTCTGGGTGGTGTCCACCGCGCCGAGCGCCGGGTGCCGGCACGGGGTGCCCATGTCCTCCAGGTACGCCTTCCAGCCGAGTCCGGCCGCGGTGAGCTGGTCGGGCAGCGTGCGGACGTCCGACGGATAGACGCAGCCCTGGCCCAGGGCCTGCTGCCGGGCTCCGGTGCCGGTCCTCACAAAGCGGGTGAAGAGGGGGCAGTCGGCCTGGGTGGCCAGGTTGGGGCCCTGTCCGGAGATCTGCGCGATGTAGTTGTCCAGGCTGTTGTGCCCGATGCCGTAGTACTGGTTGAGCAGCACGCCGCGGGAGCGCAGCGTCCGGCTCAGGTACGGCGCCTGGGAGGCGGGGCCCCAGGTCTTGTCGTAGCCCTTGTTCTCCAGGTTGATGACGAAGACATGGCCGGCCTTCGGCAGGTAGCCGGGCGGCTCGGACGCCTGGCTCTGCGGCAGCCAGGCGGCGGCGCCGGCCGCCAGCGCGGCCAGGCCGGTCAGCAGCGCGAGCAGCCGGCGGCGGCCCGTGGTGATCCGGTGCTTCACGACGGCAGCTTCCATCCGTGGGAGACGGCCAGGCGGTGCAGCGAGGTCCACTGCTCGAACTCGGCCTCGGCGGGGGACGGGCAGGCCTTGCTGTCGAACTCCGGCACCCGGTAGCGCGGGGCGTGGAGGTTCGGCGGGTTGGTGAAGTCCAGCACCTCGGCGATGTTGCGGGCGGCCGCGTCGCGCGGGGTGAGCGCGGGCAGGTTCCAGCGCCACTCGATCGCCTTGAGGACCGAGGTGTGGTCGTAGACGTGGTGCGCCACATGGCCGCGCCGGGCCCGCGGGGAGACGACCAGGCAGGGCACCCGGAAGCCGCGCAGCCCCCAGTCGGGGTTGGCGTCGGGCGCGGTCGCCGGCGCGACGTGGTCGAAGAAGCCGCCCCACTCGTCGTAGTTGACGATCAGCAGGGTCCGCTTCCAGGCCGGGCCGGAGGTGACGGCGTCGTAGATCCGGCTGAGGAAGTACTGGCCGGCGCGGATGTCGGCGTGCGGGTGGTCGTCCGCGGAGCTGCCGCCCTCCTCACCGAGGAACCGGGGGTCGACGAAGGAGACCGCGGGCAGGTTCCCGGTGGCGCAGTCGGCCAGGAACTCCACGTAGGGGCGGGAGATGTCGAGGTGCTTCAGGCCCCACAGCGCGGTGAACGGCACGTCGCTGAAGTAGTAGCGGCCCTTGACGCCCGCGGCGGCGAGCCGGTCCCAGATCGTCGGCAGGGTGGAGATGGCCGAGGAGTTGTGGATCCGGTCGGTCTGCGCCGCGTGCATGTAGAAGCGGTTGGGGTACGTCTCGGCCATGACCGCCGAGAAGTAGCGGTCGCACACCGTCCACTGGGGCGCCGCCTGGCCGTAGAACGCCAGGTCGGCGGCCTGGTAGTAGCCGATGGCGAAGGAGTCGTTCTCCCCCGAGCGCAGCCAGCCGTCGCACTTGCCGTTGTTGAGCTGGATCCGGCCGCCCTCGAAGCTGTGGTCGGGGTCGGGGTGGCCACAGCCCTGGGTGTCCGTCAGGTGGTGGGTGGAGTGCGGGACACCGTAGCGGTCGGTGTAGGTGAGCCCGGACTGGCGGCCGTCGGCACCGGGCAGCCACCCGAGGTAGTGGTCGAAGGAGCGGTTCTCCATCATGACGACCACGATGTGGTCGATGCCGGACCGGCCGGGGTGCGGCAGCGCGGGGGCGGCCTCTGCGGCCTCGGCGGCCTCGGTGAGGCTCTCGCCGGCGAGGGGGGCCAGCGCGGTGGCCGCGGCGGCTCCGGCGAGGAGTTTTCTGCGGGAGATGGTCACCGTCTTCTTGTAGCGGGCAGAGGTTACTGATCGGTAGCCCTTGGACGGCAGTGTTCTCCGGACGTTCACCACCGGTTGGGGGTATCTCACGAACCGGACGGGGGCGCGACTTCTACAGCCGCAGCACCGCCTTCACGCACAGGTAGACGCCGAAGACCAGGCAGATCCCGACGCTGACGGCCCGGCTGTGCCGCCGGGTGGCCGCCGAGACGGTGCCCAGCAGCGCCCGGGACCGCTCCGGCGACAGCGCGTACAGCAGCAGCGGCAGCCACACCGCCACCAACGCGATCACCAACGAGGCCGCCAGCACCGCCAGCTGGGCCGCGAGCCCCACCGAGGAGGCGATCGCGACCTCCTTCACCAGCGGGACGAACAGCGCCAGGGTGGAGAAGTTGGTGAGCATCAGGCCCACCCCGAGCAGCACGCACACCGCGGGCCCCGCCGACAGCAGGCGCGAGGGGTGACCGCCGCCCGCCGGACGCCGCCAGGCGCGCACCGCGAGCAGCAGCAGGAGCACGCCGAAGACCAGGTCGACCACCGGCGAGATCCGCAGCTGGTCACCGGCTCCGGCGTGGCGGAAACCGATCAGCCCCACCGCGGCCAGCACCACCAGGGGCACCGCCGCGCCGACGGCGAGACCGCCCGCCCGGGCCAGCGGCCGCACCGCGCCGGACAGCACCAGGACGACGGCCGCGAAGACCGTCGGGCTGACGGCGGCACCCGCCGCCAGCGGAAGCACCTTGGCCAGCAGTGAGGTCACCCGGCCAGTTAACCAACCACCCGGCCGTGAATGGACCGAAATGACGGGACACGCCCCGCATATCCGGCTCAGGGCCGCTCCGGGCCGCTCGGGGATCGCTCGGGGATCGCTCGGGGATCACTCCCGGATCACTCACAGGCCGCTGGGCCGCCCGACCGGCGAGCCGCCCGGTTTGCGGTGATCCTGGCGGGACAGGGGCAGGGGAGCAACAGGCTCGACCGACTCAGAAGGCAGCGCGCATGTGCCGATGGCTCGCCTACTCGGGATCACCGATCCCGCTGGAGGACATCGTCTACAAACCGGACCACTCGCTGATCGACCAGAGCCTCCGCGCCCGCATCGGGGTGCAGACCACCAACGGCGACGGCTTCGGCATCGGCTGGTACGCCGACGGCCGCGGCACCCCCGCCATATACCGGGACGTGGGCCCGGCCTGGAGCAACCGGAACCTGCGCGAGCTGTCCGCCGCGGTGCGCTCGGGCATGTTCTTCGCCCATGTCCGCGCCTCCACCGGCACCCCGGTCCAGCAGACCAACTGCCATCCCTTCCGGCACGGGCGGTGGCTGTGGATGCACAACGGCCTGGTCGGCGGCTATCCCCAGCTCCGCCGCGACCTGGCCCTGGCCGTCGATCCCGAGCTGTTCCCGGCGCTGGAGGGCTCGACGGACTCGGAGCTGATGTTCTACCTGGCCCTCAGCCTCGGCCTCGACGAGGACCCGCCGAGCGCCGTGGAGCGGATGGCCGGGCTGATCGAGGTTCTGGCCAGGCGCCGGGGCGTCCCCGACGCGGTGCAGATGACCGTCGCGCTGAGCGACGGCGAGGCCACCTGGGCGTTCCGCTACTCCACCGAGCGCCGCTCCCGCTCGCTGTTCCACAGCCTCGACGTGCGCGGACTGCGCGATCTGCACCCCGACAACGCGCTGCTCCGGCAGGTCTCCGACGACTGCCGGCTGATCGTCTCCGAGCCGCTGGGCGACCTGCTGGAGGCCTGGCAGGAGGTCCCGGAATCGACGTACGTCCACATCCGCGACGGGCACAGCGAGCTGCACGCCTTCACCCCGCAGACCGTCTGACCGGCCCCGGCGCCCGCGCGTGTAGGACACCCGCGCGTGTAGTACTACTGGGGCCGAGGGGGCGAGTGGGACACGGCGAGGGAGAGCGCATGGCACAGCCACCGCAGGAGAACCCCACGGACGGCACAGCCGGCACAGCGGACACACGCGACACCGCCACCGCCGCCCTCACGGCCGGGCCCAACCGCGAGCAGGTCCAGTCCTGGGACGGGATCGGCGGCGCGCACTGGGTGGCGCAGCAGGAGCGCCGGGAGGCGATGTTCGCCGCCCTGACCCCGCACCTGCTGGACGCGGCGCGGATCACCGAGGGCTGCCGCGTCCTCGACGTGGGCTGCGGCTGCGGCGGCACCACCCGGGCCGCCGCCCGCCTGGCCGGGGACGGCGAGGCGCTGGGCGTGGACCTCTCGCGCGCCATGCTGGCCGAGGCCGAGCGCCTGGCCGCGGCCGAGGGGCTGGAGCGGGTGCGGTTCGCCTGGGCGGACGCGCAGACCCATCCGTTCCCGGCCGGGGCGTTCGATGTGGCGCTCAGCCGGTTCGGGGTGATGTTCTTCGCCGACCCGGTGGCGGCGTTCACCAACATCGGGCGTGCGCTGCGCTCCGGGGGCCGGCTGGCGTTCCTGTGCTGGCGGAGCGTGTCGGAGAACGCCTTCATCGCGCTGCCGCGCTCGGTGCTGTCGCGCTTCGGCGAACTGCCCGACCCGGCGCGCCCGGGGCAGCCCGGCCCGTTCTCGCTGGCCGACCCGGAACGGACCACGGCGGTGCTGACGGCGGCGGGGTTCACCGAGGTCGCGGTGCGGTCGGTGGACGAGCCGATGCTGATGGGTTCGGACGTGGCGGACGCCGTCGACTACCAGATGGGCACCCCGGTCACCCGCGCCCTCGCCGCGGAGCTCACCGAGGAGGCCAGGGCGGCGGGGGCGGCCGCGCTGCGCGAGGCGCTGGAGCCGTACCAGGGCCCCGGCGGGGTGATCCTGCCCGGGGCCGCCTGGCTGGTGACCGCCCGGCGGCCGTGACGGGGCCTGGGGGCCGGTTGCCCGGCGGATACCCCCAGGGCGTATAAAGGGAGCCGAGGGGAGGGGGCAGGACGATGCGCCAGGCGACGGCCGGGAACGCGGCTGTGAAGGCGGCCGGGAACGGTCACCGGCGGGGGACCGCCGCGCGCTGCCTGCGCACCCTGCTGCTCGCCGTCTGCGCGGTGCTCGCGGTGACGCTGCACCACACCATGCCCTCCGCCGCCGACCCGATGCCGGCCATGGCGCACGGGGCGATGGCCATGGCGCCCGCCCCATCCGGCGCGTCCACCCCGTCCGGTGCGCCCGCCCTGTCCGGCGTGTCCGCCGCCGGCCACCACGACGACTCCGGCGGCGCCGCCTGCCCGCAGGCCCACTGCACCGCCCCGGACGTCCGGCTCAGCGACTTCACGCCGCCCGTCCTGCCGCCGGCCGCGGGCCCGTGCGGCGCGGACGGCACCGCCCTCGCCGGGCCGCCTTCGAGTGCGCCCGCCGCCGGTCCGGCACCTCCCGGCCCCGCCGGCCTCTGCGTCCTGCGGATCTAGAGGCACCACCCGCGCGCACCGCCCCTGATGGGCGCCGGTGCGCGTGCGGCGCCGTGCCCTGATCACCTTCGTACCCAGAGGACCGTCATGACCTCCGGCTCCACGCCCTCCACTTCCCGCGTCCCCCGCCGCTCGCTGCTCGCCGCCGGGCTCGGCCTCGCCGGCGCCGGGGCGCTCGCCGCCTGCTCCGGCGCCCCCGCGGGATCCGCCTCCCCCGCCCTGGTCAGCCCGTCCGGTGCCGCCGTGAACGCCGCCGACGCCCGGCGCCGGCACAGCGGCACCGAGCGCCGCTTCACCCTCACCGCGACCGCCGGCCCGCTCGACCTCGGCGGCCGTACCGTCAGCACCTGGAGCTACGCCGGCGCCCTGCCCGGCCGGGAGATCCGCGTCACCGCGGGCGACACGGTCGCCGCCCGGGTCGACAACCACCTGCCCGCTCCCACCTCCGTCCACTGGCACGGCGTCGCCCTGCGCAACGACATGGACGGCGTGCCGCCCGTCACCCAGCGGGCCATCCCGGCGGGCGGCTCCTTCACCTACCGCTTCGTCGCCGAACACCCGGGCACCTACTGGTTCCACCCGCATGTCGGGGCGCAGCTCGACCGCGGCCTGTACGGGCCGCTCGTGGTGGAGGACCCGCGCGAGCCGCTGTCCTACGACGACGAGTGGGTGGTCGTCCTGGACGACTGGCTCGACGGCGTGACGGGCACCCCCGACCAGGTCCTCGCGGAGCTGCGCAAGGGCATGGGCGGCTCCGGAGGCTCCGGAAGCTCCGGCAACGGCGGCATGGGGGGCATGAGCGGGATGAGCGGGATGAGCGGGATGAGCATGGGGGACGGGGGCGGCTCCGGCTTCATGCTGATGGGGGCCACCAGCGCCCTGCTCGGCGGTGACGCCGGCGATGTGCGCTACCCGTACCACCTGGTCAACGGCCGGCTGCCCGCCGACCCCGCGGTCTACCGCGGCCGGCCCGGCCGCCGGGTGCGGCTGCGGATCATCAACGCGGGCGGTGACACCGCCTACCGGGTCGCACTCGGCGGCCACCGCATGACCATCACCCACACCGACGGCTACCCGGTGGAACACCAGGACGTCGACGCCCTGCTGATCGGCATGGGCGAGCGGTACGACGTGCTGGTCACCCTGGGAGACGGGGTCTTCCCGCTGGTCGCGCTCGCGGAGGGCAAGAACGCCACCGCGCTGGCGCTGGTCCGCACCGGCTCGGGCGGCGCGCCGGCCGCCTCGGTGCGGCCGGCGGAGCTGGGCGGCCGCCTCCTCGCCGCGACGCAGCTGCGCGCCGCGGCACCGGTGCGGCTGGCCTCCCGCACCCCGGACCGCACCCTGAGGATCCGGCTGACCGGCGGCATGATGCGGTACGACTGGGGTCTGAACGGCCGGCGGTTCTCCATGGACCACCCGGCCGCGAACCCGTTCACCATCGCGGCCGGAGAGCGCGTCCGGCTGGAGTTCGTCAACACCACCACCATGTGGCACCCGATGCATCTGCACGGCCACACCTTCCAGGCGGGCACCGCCGGGCCGCGCAAGGACACCGTGATGGTGCTGCCGGGGAAGACGGTCGGCTGCGACTTCGACGCGGACAATCCGGGGCAGTGGCTGACGCACTGCCACAACCTGTACCACGGCGAGAACGGCATGATGGGCCTGGTGGCGTACACCGCCTGAGCGCGGTTCCGGCCTCTCGGGGGCGGGCGCCGGCGGCCGTCCGGCGCCCGCCCTCGCCAGGGCGCGGCCCGCCACGAGCCCCCACCGTTCCTTCACGTCTGCCCCAACAGACGCCAGAACACATTAAGATCATCACACCGCCTCTCCGCGCCAGACGTCCGGATAGTGGCTGAATATGCACCCTGTTCGGCCACCGAAACCGCCGCGTCAACCGCTCCACGTGTTACGGCTGTTACCGACTTGTGCAGATCCGGTGTGCGGGACACACAGGGTTGGGGCATAGGCTCGCAAAGCAGTCGCTGGGGGGCAGGCAGGCCACGCCTCGCCCGGTCTGGATCGCGAGGAGAACGTGGTAACTCCCAACAGGCTCGCCGTCGCCGCCGGGATATCCGGCGCCCCGAGCGCCGCGCCCCGGCCGTCCGGCATATCCGCCCGGCCCGCAGGACACGCTGGGCCCTCTGGGCTCTCTGGACTTCCTGGACTTCATGGGCTCCCTGGGCCCTCTGGGCTTCCTGGGCTCTCCGGCACCCCGGCGGCCACGGCATGACCGGGTACCGGCCCGAGCCGCCCGGGTCGCGGGACGAGGGCGCCGGCTCCGGGCAGTCCCCGGAGGGCTCGTCGTGGTTCACGCGGTCCCGCCCCGAACTGCCGCCCGCCGGCTCCGGCGGCAGCGCCCGCCCGCTGCCCGCGTGGGTCCCGCCCCCGGCCCCGGACGCCGGTGACGCGCGTCAACCCTCCGCCGAGCCGCCCGCGCCGGGCCCCACCGGCGACGATGACGCGATCCACGCGGCCCGCCAGCGCCGCCGCGACCGGGAGAAGCACCAGGCCCAGGAGCACGATCGCGCCACGGCACCGCGCCGCGAGAGCCCCGGCGGCGCCCCGGCCGAGCTCCCGCCCGCCCGGCCGCGTTCGCACCGCGCCCCCCGCCCCACCCGGGCCGCCCGCACCCCGCTCGCGCTCCCGTCCGGCTCCGGTTCTGGTTCTGGTTCCGGTTCCCCCGGCTTCCGGCCGTTCGCGCGGCTCGCCCGCCTGGTCGCGGGCCGCGACCCCAAGGGCGCCCGCGCCACCGCCGCCCGCCGCCTCGCCCAGGTGTGCGTGGACTACCCGCGTTCCGGCCGGCAGGGCGCCCGGCGCTGGATCCCGTCCGCGCGGCAGGCGCTCGGCGCCGTGCTGCTGGGCGGCTTCGGCCTGACCGCGCTGCTGGGCGTCGCCTACGCGGCCACCGGCATCCCCACCAACCTCAACTCCTTCGCCGTCCAGCAGGACAACATCTACTACTGGGCGGACGGCACCGAGATGGCCCGCACCGGCCAGGTCGACCGGCAGGCCGTGCCGCTCAGCCAGATACCCGAGCAGGTGCAGTGGGCCATCCTGGCCGCGGAGAACGAGACGTTCTACACGGACTGGGGCGTCTCACCGCAGGGCATGGCCCGCGCCGTCTACGAGATGGCCAAGGGCGAGGACGTCCAGGGCGGCTCCACGATCACCCAGCAGTACGTGAAGAACGCCTACCTCAACCAGCAGCAGACCCTGTCCCGCAAGGTCTCCGAGATCTTCATCGCGGTGAAGCTGGACAACAAGCTGAGCAAGCAGCAGATCCTCGACAACTACCTCAACACCAGCTGGTTCGGTCGCGGCACCTACGGCATCGAGCGCGCCGCCAAGGCGTACTACGGCAAGGACGTCTCGCAGCTCAACGCCAGCCAGGGTGCTTTTCTGGCCAGTCTGCTGAAGGGGGCCGGCTACTACGACCCGTCGATCAGCGCCGCCAACCGCCGGCGCGCCGTGACCCGGTGGAACTGGATCCTCGACCGGATGGTCGCCATCGGCAAGCTCACCCCGCAGCAGCGGGCCGCCTACCGGACGTTCCCCGAGCCGATCGACCCGCCGCGGCCGCCCGGCCTCGCCGGCCAGGTCGGCTACCTGGAGGAGACCGCCAAGGCGTATGTGCTGGCGCACAGCGACATCTCCGCCGAGGCCCTGGACCTCGGCGGCTACCAGATCTACACGACCTTCGAGAAGCCCAAGGTCAACGCGCTGGCCGCGTCGGTGAAGCACACCCTGGACACCCTGCGCCCGGCCGCCCGCGCGGCCGACCAGCACGTCCGGGTCGGCGCCGCCACCGTGGACACCGGCGGGCGCATCGTCGCGCTCTACGGCGGCCCCGACTACGTCAAACAGGGCTTCAACGACTCCAACACCACCACCATCCAGGCCGGCACCGCGTTCACCCCGTTCGTCTACGCGGCCGCGCTCAGCGACGGCGTGCAGCGGCAACGCGGCGGCGCCCGCACCCCGGTCACCGCGCTGACCCCGTACGACGGCAACGACAAGGTGCCGCTGACGACCCCGGAGGGCCCGTACTGGGACCGCAACGGCCGGATCGTGAAGACCGCCAACGACTACGGCCGCTCCTACGGGATGATCTCGCTGCACCGGGCGCTGGCCCTGTCCGTCAACGGACCGTTCCTCCAGCTCGGGATGGACGTCGGGCTGGACCGGGTGCGGGTGGCCGCCGAGCGTGCCGGGCTGCTGCCCAGCAGCATGGGCGAGCAGGTGCCCGCGTTCTCCCTCGGCGACTCCACGCCCAGCGCGATCCGGATGGCCGACGCCTACGGCACGTTCGCCGCGGGCGGCACGCACACCGAGCCGTACTCGGTGCTGCGGGTGACCCACTACGGCAGCCGCGTCGACGTGCGCACCCCGGCGGCGGCGCGGGCCTTCGGCCGGCCGGTGGCGGACGAGGTGGACAGCGCGCTGACCGACGCGGTGCGCGGCGGCTCCGCGCAGGCGGCCGCCGTGCCCGGGGTGCGGGTGGCGGGCCACGGCGGGACCGCGCAGGACGACAAGGCGGCCTGGTTCGCCGGCTACGGCGGCCGGCTGTCCACCGCGGTCGTGGTCTTCCGGCTCGACCCCAAGAGCCAGGAGCCGCTACCGCTGACCGGCATGGGCGGCACCCCGGCCTCGGCGGTGGGCGGCCCCTGGCCGCTGGACATCTGGACCCGCTACATGACCTCGGCGCTGCGCTGAGAGCTCGGGACAAACGGGCGCGGCCCCGGCGGATCGCCGGGGCCGCGCCCTTTTGCGTCGGTGCTCGCGGGGAGCGGCTACTGCGCCGGGGGCTTGCCGAAGGTGGACCAGTTCGGGGACTCCCCCGGGTCCAGGTTCCGCAGCTGGGTCAGCAGCTTGGGGTCCTGCGCGTCGAGCCAGTCGGCCATCTCGCGGAAGGAGACGCAGCGCACGTCGGGCTTGGTGCAGACCGCCTTCATCACGTCCCCGACGGCCTGCATGTAGATGCCGCCGTTCCAGGTCTCGAAGTGGTTGCCGATGAAGTACGGTGCCCGGCTGCCGTTGTAGACCCGGTTGAAGCCGTTGAGGTAGCCCTCCCGGGTCGCCTTCTCCCAGGTGGCGTACTTCGCCGGGTCGCCGATGGGGTTGCCGCCGGACTGGTTGTAGAGGAAGTTGAAGTCCATGGACAGGACCTGGAACGTCTTGTCCGGGTACGGGATCAGCTGGAGCGGGAAGTTCCAGATCCCGTTGATCTTGGACGGCCACTGCTGGAAGTCGCCGGAGGAGCTCGCGTCGTAGCGCCAGCCGAGCTGCTTCTCGGCGGGCAGCAGCGTCTTCTGGCCCTCCAGGCAGGGGGCCCGGCCGCCGATCAGCTCCTTGCTGTAGTCGAAGGGCAGCGGCGGGATGTCCGTGAAGCCGGTGTTGGTCTTCCAGTTCTCCACGAACGAGTACGCCTGGCGGGTCTCGCTCAGCCACTCCTGGGTGCTCCAGTCACCGCCGCCCTTGGCGCCGCAGAAGTGGCCGTTGAAGTGGGTGCCGATCTCGTCGCCGTCCGCCCAGGCCAGCCGGAGCTGCTCCAGGGTCTCCCGGATGTGGGCGTCGGTGGGGAAGTCGATGGCCGCGGTGCCGACGCCGTGCTGCGGCGGGTGGTACAGGTACCGCTTGGAGTTCGGCAGCAGGTAGATGCCGCTGAGGAAGAACGTCATCTGGGCGTGGTACTTCTCGCCCATCTCCCGGAAGTGGGAGAAGAGGTGGTCGTCGTTCTCCAGCGCGCCGTCCCAGGAGAAGACGACGAACTGCGGCGGCTTCTGGCCCGGCTTGAGCTTGTCCACGGCCGGCTGCTTGGGCTGCGGGCCGGTGTCCGAGGTGGACCCGTCGCCGATGACCCGCGTCTTGCCGTCCCAGGCCCCGCCGGATCCGCCGTCCGACTGCGTGGCCGGCCCGGCGGCCGAGGCGGAGCTGCCGGAGTCGTGCAGCACGGGTATCAGGGCCAGCGCCGCGGCGACTCCCACGGCGACCAGAGCGGCGGCGCCGCGAGCAGACCTCACCATCGACCTCGTTCCACTGGAGCGCCAACAGCGTGCGCAAGCGCCAGTATTACAGGCATACCTTAGGAATTTTCTCGTTTCTGGTGTGACGACGGGCGACGTTCGGATGAAGTTCCCAACCGTGACGCGGCGGGCCTTTCCCGGCAGGGCTCCGAGGCGTCAGGCGCGGGCCTTCTGCAGCCGCCGCCCGTCACTCGTAGGGATCGCGGGGCTCCGGGATCCGGGTCAGCCGC
>JBEHXI010000155.1:0-17530 GCA_048498775.1 Actinomycetota bacterium
CCCTGGTGGTGCGCACCCGCACCCCGGAGACCGCCCCCGGGACCGCGGCGGGGACCGCACCGGACGCCGGGCCGGAGACCGCGCCGGGGACCGACGAGACGGACGAGACCGACGAGAACAACCAGAACAACCAGAACAACCAGAACGACGAGAACTCCGAACCCACGGAAGGAACGGCGGATGCGTACGCCGAAGCTCGCCGCGCTTGAGCTGCGCAAGTTCGGGCGGGGCAGGCTGCCCCGGGCGGCCCTGGCCGCCCTCCTGCTGCTGCCGCTGCTGTACGGCGCGCTGTATCTGTGGTCGTTCTGGAACCCGTACGGGCGTCTGGACAAGGTGCCCGTCGCGCTGGTCGACGCCGACCGGGGCGCCAGTGTCGCCGGGCAGCGGATCGACGCCGGCGAGGAACTGGTCCAGGGGCTGCGCGCAAACCGCGGCCGCAGCTTCGACTGGCAGGAGACCGACGCCGCGCACGCCGCGAAGGGCGTGGAGGACGGCACCTACTACCTGTCGCTGACCATCCCCGCCGACTTCAGCCGCCGCATCGCGTCCAGCAACGGCGACACCCCGCAGGACGGCGTGCTCCAGGTGCGTACCAACGACGCCAACAACTACATCGTCGGGCAGATCTCCCGCACCGTGTTCTCCGAGGTCCGCTCGGCCGCCTCCGCCAAGGCGTCCCGCTCCTTCTACGACCGGATCTTCGTGGCGTTCTCCGACCTGCACGACAAGACCCAGCAGGCCGCCGACGGGGCCACCCGCCTGCACAACGGCATCGGCACCGCACAGCAGGGCGCCGGCGAGCTGGCCGGCGGGCTCGGCAAGGCCAAGACGGGCAGCGGCACGCTCGCCGCCGGCATGGACACCCTCGACGGCGGACTGGGCAGGCTGGACACCGGCGCCGGCGAACTGGCGACCGGAGCGCACACCGCCGCCGGCGGCACCCAGCAGCTCGCCGACCAGGTCAACGGCGTCGCCGCCCAGATCAGGCCGTTCCTGGTGGCGCACAGCCAGGACATCGCCACCACCGCCCGGCTGGTCGCCGACGCCTCGCAGGCCATCCAGGACAACCTGACCCGGCTGCCCAAGGCCGCCGCGCAGGCCGACAGCAACGCCCAGACCGCGTACCGGCGGCTCCAGGACACCTACCAGACCCGCTGCGGGGGCGCCGTCCAGCTGGACCCCAGCTGCCCGACCCTGAAGCAGGCCGTGGACGCGGCGAAGAACGTCGCCGCCATCGCCGCCCGCCTGGACACCATCGTCCACGACAACTCCGCGTCGCTGAACCAGCTCAGCGACGAGCTCGGCACCGTCCACACCCTGGCCGCGAAGCTGGCCGTCGAGGCCCCGCACCTGACCGGCGACCTGGACACCGCCGTGGCGAAGATCAACGCGCTCAACGACGGCGTGCACCGCATCGCCGCCGGCGCCGACACCCTGCACAACGGGCTGACCACCGCCAAGTCCGGCGCGGACCGGCTGGATTCCGGGGCCGCCACGCTGGATTCCGGCATCGGCGACCTGAAGTCCGGCGCCCAGCGCCTGGACGGCGGCATGTACAAGCTGTCCAACGGCTCGAACGTGCTCGCCACCGGCCTGCGCGACGGCGTCGGGCAGATCCCGGACCTGGACCCCGCGGCCCGGGCCGCGCGCACCGCCGTGATGGCCGACCCGGTGCAGCTGGCCGCCCAGGACATGCACCCGGCCCCGAACTACGGCACCGGCTTCGCGCCCTACTTCATCCCGCTGTCGCTGTGGGTGGGCGCCATGGTCTCGTACATGCTGATGCAGCCGCTCAGCCGGCGCGCGCTGTCCGCGGGCGCCCCCGCCTGGCGGATCACCCTGGCGGGCTGGCTGCCGGTCGCCGCGATCGGGGTGCTCCAGGCCGCGGCGCTGATGTCCGTCCTGCACTGGGCGATCGGGCTCCAGATGGTGCGGGCGGCGGGCACGGCCGGCTTCCTGCTGGTGGTCGTCGTCTGCTTCACCGCGATCGTGCAGTGGCTCAACGCCCGCTTCGGCCCGGCGGGCCGCCTGCTGGTGCTGGCCCTGCTGATGCTCCAGCTGACCTCGGCGGGCGGCACCTACCCGGTGCAGACCTCCCCCGAGTTCTTCAACTGGATCCACCCGCTGCTGCCGATGAGCTACATCGTCGACGGGCTGCGCCACCTGATCACCGGCGGTGAGCTGGGGCCGGTGTGGCGGGCCTGCGTGGTGCTGCTCGCCTTCACCGCCGCCGCGCTGGGGCTGACCGCCTGGACCGCCCGGCGCAAGCAGGTGTGGACGGTGGACCGGCTCCACCCGGAGCTGTCGTTGTAGCCCGGGTTGTAGCGCTGGGTCGCCGTTGGAGTACAGACCGCCGCCGGCCGGTGACGAGCACCCCCCGGGAGGAGACAATCGAGCCATGAACAGCGCACGACGCCAGGCCACCCGGCAGAAGCTCTACGAGGCCGCCGTCACCCTCATCGCCGAGCAGGGCTTCTCCTCCACGACGGTGGACGAGATCGCCGAGCGCGCCGGTGTCGCCAAGGGGACCGTCTACTACAACTTCGCGAGCAAGAACGATCTGTTCGAGGAACTGCTGCGGCACGGCATCGGCCTGCTCACCGCCTCCCTCCGGGACGCCGCCGACCGGGTGGTCTCGGCGGGGGGCAGCCGCATCGACGCGCTCGACGAGATGATCCGCGCCGGGCTGGTGTTCATCGCCCGCTATCCGGCCCTGACCCAGCTGTACGTGGCCGAATTGTGGCGTACCAACCGCACCTGGCAGTCCACGCTGATGATGGTCCGGCAGGAGGCGATCGCGGTGGTGGAGAAGGTGCTGGCCGAGGCGGTGGAGTCCGGCGAGGTCAGCGAGGAGATCGACGTGCCGCTCACCGCGTCGGCGCTGTTCGGGATGGTGCTGGTGGCCGCGCTGGACTGGCAGGCGTTCCAGCCGGGGCGCAGCATCGACGAGGTGCACGCGGCGCTGTCGCGGCTGGTGCAGGGGCGGGTGGGCGGTCGCGGCCCGGCCGCCCCGCGCACCACTCCGGCCTGAGGCGTCCGAACGCCCGAGTCGTTCCCGCCTCCCGGACGGCGCTCCCGGGTGACCGGGCGCCCGCTCCGTCAGGAGCTCCGGAACGGCAGCGCGCTGGTCCGGCGTGGCTCGATCCCCCGACAAGCCGCGCCGGACCAGCGCTTCCCCCGATCCCCCCGGTTTCCCCCCGGTTTCCCCCTGCGGCCGGGCCTTCGCCGTACCGCCGCCCCGTGACGGCGGTCCGGGCCGGTGCCCGTCCGTTGGCTCCACTCTCTCGCGCCCGGGGGATGCCGCCCATCCGTCGGAGTACTCAACTCGCGGCCTAGGTAGGGGTACTCAGTCCTGGGTGCGGATGCTCGGCCGGTGCCCGGGGAAGGCCCCCACCGGCCGCGATGCCGCACACCACCGCCCGATACCCTTCCGGCATGGCACGGATCGCGGTGATCGGCGCGGGTATGGGCTCGCTGGCGACGACCGCCCGGCTGGCCGCGGCGGGCCACCGGGTGACGGTGTACGAGCGCGCGGCCACGTACGGCGGCGGCGTGGGGCGCTTCGAGCGGGCGGGTTTCGCCTTCGACACCGGGCCGGGGCTGCTGCACCTGCCCGCGGTCTGGCGGGACCTGTTCGTCAAGACCTGCGGGGGCCGGCGCGACGGCACCCTGGAGCGGTGCGTGGACCTGGTGCCGGTCGATCCCGCGGCCCGGCACCTGCTGCCGGACGGCACGGATCTGCTGCTGCCCAACACCTCGCGGGCCGGGGTCACGGCCGCGCTCGACGCGGCGCTGGGCGCCGGTGCCGGTGAGCGCTGGAGCGCCATGCTGAACCGGGCGCGCCAGGCCTGGGAGGCGACCCGTCGCCCGCTGCTGGAGGACACCCTCGCCGAGGACACCGCGGAGCTGGGCCGGGACCCGTATCCGGCGCGCCGCGGTCTGCTGCGGCGCGGTTCCCCGACGCTGCGCGAGATGGCCGCGCGGGAGCTGCGCGATCCGCGGCTGGAGGCGCTGCTCGGCAGCTACGCCCTCGCCTACGGCTACGAGCCGGGCGCGGTCCCGGCCAGCGCCGCCGTGCTCGCCTACCTGGAGCAGACGTTCGGCGTCTGGTACGTGCGGGGCGGCGGGATGCGGGCCCTGGCCGACGCGGTGTACCGGCGGTGCCTGGAGCGCGGCGCGGAGTTCCGGTTCGGTGCGGAGGTCACCGGGGTCACCGAGAAGGACGGGCGGGTCGCGGGCGTGGAGCTCGCCGACGGGAGCCGGGCGGACGCCGAGGTGGTGGTGCGGGGCGTCCCCGAGCCGGGTGACGCGGGCGTGCCCGGCGGGCTCGGCCGGCTGGTGGTGCTCCTCGCGCTGCGCGGCGGCCGCCCGGCGGGGACCGCGCACCGCACGGTGGTGCACCCGGCCCGGCCCGCCGACCCTCTGGTGTCCGTGCTGCGGCCGGACGACGCGGCGCTGCGCCCGGACGACGGCCATGAGGCGGTGACCCTGGTCGCGGCCGTGCCGCCGCAGGGTCTGGTGGACTGGACGGCCCCCGGGCACGCGGAGTCCGTCGCGGACCGCGTGGTGGCCGCGGCCGAGGCGGCGGTGCCCGGCCTGGCCGGGCGGGTGCTCTGGCGGGAGGTGCGCACCCCGGCGGACACCGAGCGGGAGACCGGCGCGCCCGGCGGTGCGGTGCCGGGCCCGGTGCTGGCGGGGGCGGGCGGCGCCTTCCTCCGTCCGGGCAACCGCACCGCGCTCGAGGGGCTGTACCGGGTGGGCGGCTCGGCTCACCCGGGCGGCGGGCTGGCCCACGCGGGCATGTCCGGGGCGATCGTCGCCGACCTGATCGCGGGCGGGCCGGGCGGCAGCCGCTGAGGAGACCCGCGCTGACCGCTCAGTACGGCCGCGGCTGGTACGGGTCGGCCGCCCAGGCCTCGTCGTGCTGCGGCGGCGCCTGCTGGGGGATGTACGCCTGGCCGGGCGCGCCCTGCTCGTAGGGCTGCTGCGGCCAGCCCCCGGCCTCGCCCTGGTACTCCTGGCCGGTGCCGGTGCCGTACGGCTGCTGCTGCGGCTGCTGCGGGTACCCCTGGTACTGCTGCTGGTCGTAGTTGCCGTACTGCTGCTGGTCGTAGCCGGCGTACTGCTGCTGCTCGTACCCCGGGTACTGCTGGCCGTAGCCCTGGTCGCCCCAGGACTGCTGCGCGGGCTGCTGGAACGGCTGGGCGAACTGGTCGAAGGGCTGGGCGAACTGCTGCTCGTAGGAGGCCGCCATGGGCTGCTGCTGCGGCTGCTCCTGCCACCCGGTGCCGTACTCCTGCCCGGGGTAGCCGGGCGCGCTGTAGCCGTCGTAGCCGGTGCCCGGGTAGGCGCCCTGGTCGGCGTAGGCGCCGGGCCGCTCGTAGATCCCGTACTCGCCGGTGTCCTCGTGGAGCGGCTGCGGGGAGTAGACGCGGGTGCCGTCGTCCTGCTCGTCCAGGCCGTCGGACTCCGGGGTGTAGGCCACGCCGAAGGCGGTGACCTCCTGCTCGTCCTCGTCGTCGGCGGCCTGGCCCGGCACCGCGCGGTCCATCAGCGCGGTCTGCTCGGGCTCGGCCTCCGGCTCGTCCCGCGGGCCGGAGGCGGGGCGGGCTCTGCGGCGGCGGCTGGTGCTCGGCCGCCCGCCCAGCGCCCAGCCGGTCGTGTCGCCGCGCCGGTAGGACAGGGTGACCAGCGCCTGACCGGTGCCGAACCCGGCGGCGCCCAGGACGATGACGACCACCGACGCCATGGCGACACCCGTGACCACGCCGAGGAAGCCCACGAAGGCGAGCACCCGCCAGCGCAGCCGTGCCTTGTACTGCAGCAGCACCTCGCCCAGCAGCCACAACGCGACGACGCCGAACGCGATGTACAGCAGGGTGTAGCCCATGTGCGCACTTCCCTCACAGTCACCGTCGTCGCCCCGTGGAGGCGGCGGCCCCGCCCGTCACGACCTCTGGTGCAGTCCGAGATTCTCGTAGATTTCCAGGGACGCCGTGGAGTGGTTCAGCGTAATGAAGTGCAGCCCGGGGATGTCCTCCGCCATCAGGCGCCGGCACATCTCGGTGGCGAAATCGATGCCGATGGCCCGCACGGCCACCGGATCGTCCTTGACCGCGAGAAGGCGTTCGGCCAGGTCGGGCGGGAAGGGCGCGTTACCCAGCTGGGAGAACCGTTCGATCTGCCGCACGTTCGTCACCGGCATGATCTCCGGAATGATCGGCGTCTCGCAACCCGCCGCGGCGACCCGGTCGCGCAGCCGCAGGTAGTCCTCCGGGTTGAAGAACATCTGCGTGATGGCGAAGTCCGCCCCGGCCCGGCACTTGTCCACGAAGTGGCGGGTGTCGGCCTCCGGGTCGGTGGAGCGCGGGTGCATCTCGGTGAAGGCGGCGACTCCGACGCAGAAGTCCCCGGACTCCTTGATCAGGCGGACCAGCTCGGCGGCGTAGGTGAGCCCCTGCGGATGCGGTATCCACTCGCCCATGGGGTCGCCGGGCGGGTCGCCGCGCACCGCGAGGATGTTGCGGATCCCGGCGTCGGCGTACTGCCCGATGATGTTGCGCAGCTCGGCGACCGAGTGGTTGACGGCGGTGAGGTGCGCGCAGGGCGTGAGGGTGGTGTCGGAGACGATGCGGTCGGTGGCCCGGACCGTGCCCTCCCGGGAGGAGCCGCCCGCGCCGTAGGTCACCGAGACGAAGGTCGGCTGGACGGCCTCGATGCGGCGGATCGCGTTCCACAGCGTCCGCTCGCCCTTCTCGGTCTTCGGGGCGGCGAACTCGAACGAATACGAACGCTCACCGGACGCGAGAAGCTCACGAATGGTGACCGCGCGATCGGTCCTGGTGGAAGGCATTCCAAGGGCCATACCGATCAGGCTAACCGGCGCCGGAGAATGTCCGTTAACCCAACGCCGCCAATTGCCCGCTATGTCCGGTAAAACACCGGCCGGTTCAGTCGATTTCGAGCCCTCGAACGGTCTTCGCCAGCCGCGCGGCGGCGTCCGCGGGATCGTCGGCCTCGGTGATCGCCCGGACCACCACGATCCGCCGGGCGCCCGCCTGGAGCACCTGCTCGACGTTCGACAGGTCGATCCCGCCGATGGCGAACCAGGGCCGCGCGGTGCCGAGCCCGGCCGCGTACCGCACCAGCGGCAGGCCCGGCGCGGGCCGGCCCGGCTTGGTGGGGGTGGGCCACACCGGCCCGGTGCAGAAGTAGTCCGCACCGGGCTCGGCGGCGGCCGCGGCCGCCTCGGACTCGGCGTGGCAGGAGCGCCCGATGACCACCTCGTCGCCGAGGATGGCGCGGGCGGCGGGCACCGGCAGATCGCCCTGGCCCAGGTGGAGGATGTCCGCGCCCGCCGCGTGCGCCACGTCCGCCCGGTCGTTGACGGCCAGCAGGGCGCCGTGCCGCCGGCAGGCGTCCGCGAAGACCTCCAGGTGCTCGAGCTCCTCGCGGGCCTCCATCCCCTTGTCGCGCAGCTGCACGATGTCCACCCCGGCGCCGAGCACCGCGTCGAGGAAGGCGGGCAGGTCGCCCTGCCGCTTCCGGGCGTCGGTGCACAGGTACAGCCGGGCGTCGGCGAGCCGCCGGCGGATGGTGTCGGCGGTGGCGGTCATACGGCGGCGCTCCCCCGGGACGGGACGGACGGGACGGTCGGGTCGGCCTGAACGGTCAGGCCGGCGGTCAGACGGCCAGCGCCTGGGCGCGCCGCTTGACCTCGGTGCCCCGATTCTCGCCCAGTGCCTGCACGGGGGTGCCCGGCAGGGTCTCGTCCGGGGTGAAGAGCCACTCCAGGGCCTCTTCGTCGGTGAAGCCGTCGTCCCGCAGCAGGGTGAGCGTGCCGGGCAGGCCCTTGATGACCTTGTCTCCGCGCACGAAGTCCGCGGGGATCATCAGAACCCGGTTCTCACCGCGGCGGACGGCGATGAGCTGGCCCTCCTTGATCAGGTTGCGGACCTTGGTCACATCCACGCCCATCCGCTCGGCGGCGTCGGGGAGGGTGATCCAGGAGGGGACGAGAGCGTCAATCTTGGTGTCAATCGACGTGAAAGCAGTCACGGAAACCAGATTGCCATCCCCCGCCGACAACCGGTACCCGGAGTGCGCCCGCCGGGGGACCGGCGCGTCCCGGAGCAGCGTATTTCACGGCCCTTCCGGGCGGCTCGGGGCGGCTCGGGGCCGCTCAGGCCGCCGCCCGCGCCGCGTTCCGCTCCGGGCCGCTCACGCCGCCGCCCGCGCCGCGTTCTTCAGCGGCACCGCCGGGTCCGCCACCGTCGCCGGGTCCAGCGGCGCGCCGCTCTCGATGAGCCGGCGGCCCTGGGCCAGGTCGCGCGGCCGCCCCACGGCCAGCAGCGCCACCAGGGCGCCGTCCCGCAGCCAGCACACCGACCAGGACGGCCCGGCCGGGTCGCCGCGCCGGATCATCGTGTCGGCCGCCGCGTGGTGCCCCGCGTACTGCACGAACCGCCCGAACTGCTCGGACCAGAAGTACGGCACCGGGTCGTAGGGCTCGTCGCCGCCGAGCAGGTTGGCCGCGGCCGTGCGCGGGCCCTGGAGGGCGTTGTCCCAGTGGTGGACCAGCAGCCGCTCGCCGTAGCGGGCGGAGGGGAAGGAGGCGCAGTCGCCGACCGCGAAGACCCCGGGCACCGAGGCGCGCAGCCGGTCGTCGGCGAGCACCGCGCGGTCCTCGCCCAGCGTCACCCCGGAGCCGGCCAGCCAGCCGGTGGCGGGCCGCGCCCCGATGCCGACCAGCACCGCGTCGGCGCGCAGCCGGGTGCCGTCCGCCAGCAGCACCGCGCCCGGCTCGACCGCGCTCACCGGGCAGCCGGTGATCAGGTCCACGCCGGCGGCGGCGTACCAGTCCCGCATCGGCTCGGCGACCTCGGCGGGCAGCACGCCGGCCAGCGGCCGCTCGGCCGCCTCCACCACGGTCACCGCGCAGCCGGCCTCGCGGGCCGCGGTGGCGAACTCGGCGCCGATCCAGCCCGCGCCGACCACCACGATCCGCCGCCCGGGGCTGAGCACCGGCCGCAGCGCGGCCACGTCGTCCAGGGTGCGCAGCAGGTGGACGCCGGGCACGCTCTCGGCGCCGGGCAGGGTGAGCGCCTCCGCACCCGTGGCGATCACCAGCCGGTCGTACGGCACCGGGCCCGCCGAGGTGCGCAGCTCGCCGCGGTCCGGGCGCAGCTCCTCGGCCCGCCGCCCGAGCAGCAGCTCGACGCCGAGCCCGGCGAAGTCCACCTCGAAGGCCGAGCCGTCGGCGGCGCCGAGCAGCACCGCCTTGGACAGCGGCGGGCGGTCGTACGGCTGGTGTTCCTCCGCGCCGAGCAGCGTGATCTCGCCCCGGTAGCCCTGTTCGCGCAGGGACACCGCGGTCTGCACCCCGGCCATCCCGGCCCCGACCACCACGATCCGCTGCGCCTGCCGATCCTCGCTCACAACGATCACGGTAACGCGGGGGCGGGCGCGTGGGAGCGCCGGCGGTGCCGGGATGTCCGGGACATCCCCCGATCGTCCGGGGCCGCCTGCCGCCGGGCGGGGGCCCGGCAGTAAAGTGAGCGCCGCTACTGCAAGCACCTCGCGGGAGCCCGGCGCACCGGGCTGAGAGGGCGGCTGGCCGGCCGCCGACCGTACGAACCTGATCCGGGTCATGCCGGCGAAGGGAGGAGTGGGACGCCCATGCGGCCATCTACCCCGACGTATGACGTCCTGGTCATCGGCGGTGGGATCATCGGCCTGGTCACCGCGTGGCGCGCGGCCGGGCAGGGCCTGCGCACCGCCGTCGCCGACCGGGCCCCGGGCCGCGGCGCCGCCCAGGTCGCCGCCGGGATGCTGGCCGCCGTCACCGAGCTCCAGTACGGCGAGCAGACCCTGCTGGAGCTCAACCTGGCCTCCGCCCGCCGCTACCCGGACTTCGCCGCCGAGCTGACCGAGGCGACCGGCCTGGACCTCGGCTACCGGGCCTGCGGCACCCTCGCGGTGGCCTTCGACGCCGACGACCGCACGGCCCTGCGCGAACTGCACGCCTTCCAGCTGTCGCTGGGGCTGGAGTCGCAGTGGGTCGGCGGGCGCGACTGCCGCCGCCTGGAGCCGATGCTGGCCCCCCGGGTCACCGGCGGCCTGCGGGTCGAGGGCGACCACCAGGTCGATCCGCGCCGCCTGGCCGCCGCCCTGCTGCGCGCCGGGGAGCTGGCGGGCGTGGACTTCCTGCGGCAGGACGCGGCCCGGCTGACCGTCACCGGCGACCGGGCGCGCGGCGCGGTGCTCGCCGACGGCACGGCCGTGGCCGCCGATCGGGTGGTGCTGGCGGCCGGCAGCCGCAGCGGCACCCTGCCCGGCCTGCCCGCGGACCTCGCCGTCCCGGTCCGCCCGGTCAAGGGCGAGGTGCTGCGGCTGCGGATGCCGGAACCGCCGCGCGGCGCCCCGCCGTTCCTGTCCCGCACGGTGCGCGCGGTGGTGCGCGGCGGGCACCTGTACCTGGTGCCGCGGGAGGACGGCGAGCTGGTCGTCGGAGCCACCACGGCCGAACTCGGCTGGGACACCTCGGTGACCGCCGGCGGCGTCTACGAACTGCTGCGCGACGCCCACGAGCTGACCCCGGGCATCACCGAACTGCCGCTGGTCGAGGCGCTGGCGGGCCTGCGCCCCGGCTCCCCCGACAACGCCCCGCTGCTCGGGCCGGCCGCGCTGCCCGGCCTGCTGCTGGCCACCGGCCACCACCGCAACGGGGTGCTGCTCACCCCCGTCACCGGCGACGTGATGGCCGAGGTACTGGCCACCGGTGAACTGCCCGAACACGCCCGCGCCTTCTCCCCCAGCCGCTTCTCCCCCGCCTCTCCCACCCGATTCCCCCCTTCGACGGTGCAGGAGCCCACCCGATGACGATGACCGCCTCCCTGAGCGTCTCCGTCAACGGCGAGCCGCGCGAGCTGCCCGCCGGGTCCACCCTCGCCCAGCTGGTCGCCTCGCTGACCACCGCGCCCAGCGGGGTCGCCGCCGCCGTCAACGAGACCGTGGTCCCGCGCGGCCGCTGGGCCGACACCGCCCTCGGCGACGGCGACCGCGTCGAGGTCCTCACCGCCGTCCAAGGAGGCTGACCATGGCCGACGATCCGCTGACCATCGCGGGCACCACCTTCACCTCCCGGCTGATCATGGGCACCGGCGGGGCGCCCAGCCTGGAGATCCTTCAGGAGGCGCTGCTCGCCTCCGGCACCGAGCTGACCACGGTCGCGATGCGCCGCCTGGACCCGACGGTCCAGGGCTCGGTGCTCTCGGTGCTGGACCGGCACGGCATCCGGGTGCTGCCCAACACCGCCGGCTGCTTCACCGCGGGCGAGGCGGTGCTCACCGCGCGGCTGGCCCGGGAGGCGCTGGGCACCGACTGGGTCAAGCTGGAGGTCATCGGCGACGAGCGGACATTGCTGCCGGACGCCGTCGAACTCCTGGACGCCGCCGAGCAGTTGGTGGACGACGGCTTCACGGTCCTGCCGTACACCAACGACGACCCGGTGCTCGCCGCCCGTCTCGAGGACGTCGGCTGCGCGGCGATCATGCCGCTGGGCTCGCCGATCGGCTCCGGTCTCGGCATCCGCAACCCGCACAACTTCCAGCTGATCGTCGAGCGGGCCTCGGTGCCCGTCATCCTGGACGCGGGCGCCGGGACCGCGTCGGATGTGGCGTTGGCCATGGAGCTGGGCTGTTCCGCTGTGATGCTCGCCTCAGCGGTGACCCGCGCCCAGGAGCCGGTGCTGATGGCGGAGGCCATGCGGCACGCGGTGGAGGCGGGCCGGCTGGCCGCCCGCGCCGGGCGCATCCCGCGCCGCCACCACGCCCGGGCGTCCTCCCCCGCCGACGGCCTGGCCGCCTTCGACCCTGAGCGCCCGGCGTTCTGAGCAGCCGTGAGCGGACGCCGGTTCACGGCTCTGAACACCGTGACCGACACACGGCTCGTAGACTGCCGTTTCGTGGACACGACCTTGCAGGACCCGCTCGTCGGGCAGGTGCTCGACGGCCGGTACCGGATCGAGGCGCGCGTCGCCGCCGGCGGGATGGCGACGGTCTACCGGGCCGTCGACACCCGCCTGGACCGGGTGCTCGCGCTGAAGGTGATGCATCCGGCGCTGGCCGCCGACACCGCCTTCGTGGAGCGGTTCATCCGCGAGGCCAAGGCGGTCGCGCGCCTGGACCACCCCAACGTGGTGAGCGTCTACGACCAGGGCAACGACGGCCGCTACGTCTACCTGGCCATGGAGTACGTGGCCGGCTGCACCCTGCGGGAGCTGCTGCACGAGCAGGGCGCCCTGTCGCCGCGCGCCGCCCTGGACATCCTGGAGCCGATCCTGGCCGCCCTGGGCGCCGCGCACCTGGCCGGTCTCGTCCACCGCGACATGAAGCCGGAGAACGTCCTGATCGGGGACGACGGCCGGGTCAAGGTCGCCGACTTCGGCCTGGTCCGCGCGGCCGGCACCGACACCACCTCGACCTCCGGGGTGCTCGGCACCGTCGCCTACCTCGCCCCCGAGCAGATCGAGGACGGCACGGCGGAGCCCCGCTCGGACGTCTACGCCTGCGGCGTGATGCTGTACGAGATGCTCACCGGCGACAAGCCGCACCACGGCGGCAGCGCAGCCGCCGTGCTCTACCAGCACCTTCACGAGGACGTCCCGCCGCCGTCCGCCGAGGTTCCGGGCCTGGCGCCCGGCCTGGACACCCTGGTGGTGGGCGCCGCCGCCCGGGACCCGCTGGCCCGGCCCGCCGACGCGGTGGCGCTGCTGGCGCTGCTGCGCTCGGTGCGCGCCGGCCTGACCGGCCCCGAGCTCGACGCGCT
The DNA here is from genome assembly GCA_048498775.1 of Actinomycetota bacterium. Classification (GTDB taxonomy): domain Bacteria; phylum Actinomycetota; class Actinomycetes; order Streptomycetales; family Streptomycetaceae; genus JBEHXI01. The sequence continues at coordinate 12,829 of JBEHXI010000155.1, forward strand.
GCCGCCGCAGGCCGCCGGGCAGGTGCCGCCCGCGGGCACCGAGGACCGCACCACCGTCCTGCCCCGGACCACGACCGCCCGGCACGGCATGCCGCCCCTGGAGCGGACCAGCCGCTTCCAGGTGCCGCCGGACCTGGTGCGCGACGACGGCCCGCCGCCCGCCGCCGGCGCCCCCCGCTCCCGGCGCGGTCTGGTCGCCCTGGTCACCGCGCTGGCGCTGATCCTCGGCATCGGCGCGGTGGTCTGGTACGTCGACTCCGGCCAGTTCACCCGGGTCCCCGCGCTGCTGGACCTGACGGCCGGGCAGGCGCAGCAGCAGCTGCGGGCGGCCGGGCTCGGCGAGCAGGTGGCCCAGGACTTCAGCGAGACGATCCCCCGCGGCCGGGTCATCTCCACCGACCCGGCTCCCGGCGCGCGGATCCGCGGCAACGGCACCGTCGAGGTGGTGCTCTCGCGCGGGCCGCGCCGGGTCGCGGTGCCCGATGTGCGCGGCAGCGCGCTGGCCCGGGCGCGGCAGGCGATCCGCGACGCCGGGCTGGTGCCCGGCACCGTCTCGCGGGTCTTCGACGACACCGTGCCGGCCGGTTCGGTGATCTCCACCGACCCCGCGCCGGGCACCCCCCGCGCCTCCGGGGACGCCGTCGCGCTCACCGTCAGCCGCGGCCGGGCGGTCGCGGTGCCGAACGTCGTCGGGGCCACGGTCAGCGACGCCGAGCAGCAGCTCCAGGCGGCCGGGCTGAAGGTGGTGGTCTCCGGCACCCCCGTCTTCTCCGACGACGTGCCCAAGGACTCGGTGGCCCGGCAGGATCTCGCCCCCGGCAGCAGGGTCGCCCAGGGCGACACGGTGACCCTCACCGTCTCCAAGGGCCAGCAGCTGTTCCAGGTGCCCGACGAGACCGGCAAGGACGTCAAGGCGGCCAAGGCCGAGCTGGAGGCGGCCGGCTTCAAGGTGAGCGTGATCCAGCTGTTCTTCACCGGCAAGGTCTTCAACCAGTCGCCCCCGGGCGGCTCGATGCAGCCGAGGAACACCACCATCACGCTGTGGGCGCGCTGAGGGAGACTGGAAAACGGTGAGCACGGTGAGCACCATGTCCGCAGGACCCCGCCGCAACCCGGTCGGCTCCCACGTCCCGGTGGCCGGCGGGCTCGCCGCCCGCGGCCTGTCCTACGCCCGCGCGATCGGCGCGGAGACCGTGCAGGTCTTCGTCGCCAACCCGCGCGGCTGGGCCACCCCGGAGGGTGACCCCCGGCAGGACGCGGCGTTCCGCGAGGCGTGCGCCGCCGAGGGCGTCCCGGCCTACGTCCACGCGCCCTACCTGATCAACTTCGGCTCGCACACCCCGGCGACGGTCGCGCAGTCGGTGCGCTCGCTGCGGCACTCGCTGCGCCGGGGGCGCGACATCGGGGCGCTGGGGGTGGTGGTGCACACCGGTTCCGCGACCGGCGGCCGGGAGCGCGCCACGGCGCTGGCGCAGGTCCGCGAGCAGGTCCTGCCGCTGCTGGACGAGCTTGAGCGGGACGACGACCCGTGGCTGCTGCTGGAGCCCACCGCCGGCCAGGGCTTCTCGCTGTGCTCGCTCGCCGCGGACCTCGGGCCGTACTTCGACGTCCTGGAGCGGCATCCCCGGCTGGGGATCTGCCTGGACACCTGCCACGCCTTCGCCGCCGGGCACGACCTGGCCGCGCCGGGCGGCACCAAGGCGCTGCTGGACGAGCTCGTCGAGGTCTGCGGTCCCGGGCGGCTCAGGCTGATCCACGCCAACGACTCCAAGGACGTGGTGGGCGCCCACAAGGACCGGCACGAGAACATCGGCGCCGGGCACATCGGCGCCGAGCCGTTCCGCGAGCTGTTCACGCATCCGGCGACCGAGGGCGTGCCGCTGGTGGTCGAGACCCCCGGCCCGGAGGCAGGGCACGCGGCCGACATCGCGCGGCTGAAGGCCCTGCGGGACGGCTGAGGGGCCAGTGCCGCGTCACCAACCTGCCGGGACGACACACCTAGAGCTCGGGGCCCTCGCCCGGCTCCTCCTGGTAGGAGTAGCGCTGCTCGCGCCAGGGGTCGCCGATGTTGTGGTAGCCGCGTTCCTCCCAGAAGCCGCGGCGGTCGGCGACCATGTACTCCACGCCCCGGACCCACTTCGGGCCCTTCCAGGCGTACAGGTGCGGCACGATCATGCGCACCGGGAAGCCGTGCTCGGCGGTGAGCGGTTCACCGTTGCAGTGGGTGGCGAAGATCGAATTGTCGTCGGCGAAGTCGGAGATCCGCAGGTTGGAGCTGAAGCCGTACTCCGCCCAGACCATCACATGGGTCACCTCGGGCGCGGGCGGCGCCAGCTCGAGGATCGCGGAGGCGGGCACCCCGCCCCATTCCACGCCGAGCATCGAGAACTTGGTGACGCAGTGGAAGTCGGCCGTCACCGTGGTGTGCGGAAGCGCCGAGAATTCCTCGTGGTTCCAGCAGCGCTTGTCGCCGTCGGCGGTGGCGCCGAACACCCGGAACTCCCAGCGCTCCGGTCTGAATCTGGGGACCGGTCCGTAGTGAAGCACCGGCCAGCCGCGCTGCAGCCGCTGCCCTGGAGGAAGCTCCCCTTCGCGGCGATTCGACTGACCCATGCCTCCATGGTGACAGACCGGACCGCATGCTCGTGACCAGCGCTTCCATAATATGAACAAAGCGACATAGGGCCGAAGGGGTGACGAATCGCCGCCCCCCGCCGACCGCGCCCGGCACGCGCGAGGGGCGCGGACCGTGTGGTCCGCGCCCCTCGCCGGGCTCATGGAGGCTTACTGCCCCCGGTACATCTCCGCCACCAGGAACGCCAGGTCAAGCGACTGGCTGCGGTTCAGCCGCGGGTCGCAGAACGTCTCGTACCGCTGGTGCAGGTCGTCGACGAAGATCTCGTCGCCGCCGCCCACGCACTCGGTCACGTCGTCGCCGGTCAGCTCCATGTGGATGCCGCCCGGGTGGGTGCCCAGCGCCTTGTGCACCTCGAAGAAGCCCTTGACCTCGTCCAGGACGTCGTCGAAGCTGCGCGTCTTGTGCCCGGAGGCGGCCTCGTAGGTGTTGCCGTGCATCGGGTCGCACACCCACGCCACCGGCGCACCGGAGGCGGCGACCTTCTCGACCAGGGCGGGCAGCTTGTCGCGGACCTTGTCCGCGCCCATCCGGATGATGAACGTCAGCCGGCCCGGCTCCCGCAGCGGGTCCAGGCGGTCGATCAGCGCCAGGGCGTCGTCCGGGGTGGAGGTGGGGCCGAGCTTCACGCCGATCGGGTTGCTGATCCGGGAGGCGAACTCCACGTGCGCGCCGTCCAGCTGCCGGGTGCGCTCACCGATCCACACCATGTGCCCGGAGACGTCGTACAGCTTGCCGGTGCGCGAGTCCACCCTGGTCAGCGCCGACTCGTAGTCGAGCAGCAGCGCCTCGTGGGAGGCGAAGAACTCGACGGTCTTGAACTCCTCCGGGTCGGTGCCGCAGGCCCGCATGAAGTTCAGCGCGCTGTCGATCTCCCGGGCCAGCGCCTCGTACCGCTGCCCGGACGGCGAGCTGCGCACGAAGTCCTGGTTCCAGGCGTGCACCTGGCGCAGGTCGGCGTAGCCGCCGGTGGTGAAGGCGCGCACCAGGTTCAGCGTGGCGGCCGACGCGTGGTACATCCGCTTGAGCCGCTGCGGGTCGGGCCGGCGGGCCTCCGGGGTGAACTCGAAGCCGTTCACGCTGTCGCCCCGGTACGACGGCAGCGTCACCCCGTCGCGGGTCTCGGTCGGCTTGGACCGCGGCTTGCTGTACTGACCGGCGATCCGCCCGACCTTCACCACCGGCACCGCGGCGGCGTACGTCAGCACCGCGCCCATCTGGAGCAGCGTCTTGAGCTTGTTGCGGATCTGGTCTGCGGAGACGGCGTCGAAGGCCTCGGCGCAGTCGCCGCCCTGCAGCAGGAACGCCTCGCCCCGGGCGACAGCGCCCAGCCGGGCACGCAGCTGGTCGCACTCACCGGCGAAGACCAGCGGCGGATACGACTCGAGCTCGGCGATCACATCGCGCAGAGCCTCGGGGTCGGGCCACTCGGGCTGCTGCGCAGCGGGAAGGTCTCGCCAGGTGTTGCCACCTGCGGTGTTTTCAGCGTTCACGGTCACATTTCCACAGTACGGGGTCAGACGGCCGGATCTTGGTGGCGCCCGCAGGGTGAGACGCGTTCCGCACCGGCCTTGAGCTCGAACCATACGGCCTTGCCGCCACCCGCCGCGTCAGGCTCGGCGTCCCAGGCGTCGGTGATCATGCTCAGCAGCGGCAGTCCGCGTCCCCCTTCTTGCAGTTCTTCCTCCAGTTCACCCGCCGCCCTGGGCTCCGGCAACCGGGGCGAGGAATCCCGCACCTCCACCCGCACCCCGCCGGGCCGCCGCAGCACGTCCACCCGGCACGGCCCGTCCGGGGCGTGCCGCACCACGTTCGCGAGCAGCTCGGTGACCGCCAGCTCCGCCGCGTCCGCCAGCTCCGCCATCCCCCACACCCGCAGCAGCACCCGGACCACCCGCCGCACATGCCGGGCGATGTGCGGGCTGGGCGCGAGCGTGAGCCGGTACTGACCCGGCGGCCACCCGGCCGGGTCGTCTTCCATCCGTTCCATGCCTCCAGGGTGGGGCCGCCCGACCACGGTCTGCGACAGAACGGATGCAACCGGCGACGCCGTTGCGGTGTTCATTA
>JBEHXI010000156.1:0-17481 GCA_048498775.1 Actinomycetota bacterium
GCCCGGGCCGCACCCCGGCACACCGAAGGCCCCCTCCCCGCGGCAACCCGCAGGCAGGGGGCCTTCGCGCGACGTCCTACTTCTTCTTGCCCTGGTTCTCGACGGGCGGGTTTATGAGCTGGGGGCTTGTGGGCTGATGGGGCTCTGACCTGGGGTGGAGCTGTCGGCAGTTGTCGGCGTTGGTCAGCGTTGAGCGGCGGCTCACGGCCCGGGGACGGCCCAGAGATGGCGCCGAGCGCCCACTCGGGCCACCCGTCTTCCCGAACCACGGCTGTCGTCAGAGCAGCCCGACAGGGGCCGGCCTCAGCGGGTGACCATTGAGCTCCTGGCAGCCTTCTTCGTCCCACCACACTCCGCCTCGTCTGGTGAGGTAGGGGTGCAGCCCGCGGACGCCTCCGCCTTCGTACAGCGCTTGCGCGACTGCGTGGAGAAGACTGGCCAGGTCCGGCCAGGAGTCGGTGAAGTCGCCGCCATCGCTGTGACCTGCCCACCCGAGACGTCCCAAGTTCGGGCCGGGACGCTGGTCGATCACCTGCGCCGCGCCATCGGCACTCTCGGCCCAGGGAACCCAGAGCGGATGCCACCAGGGCTCATCGTTCCACGGGCGGGCGGTCAGACCGTCATTCTCGCCCGCGACGTTCATGCAGCTCTGCCAGTGCTCCACGATGCCGCTCAGCGTGAGCGGGGACTGCTCGGGCAGGATGGTTGTCCAACTGCTCAGCCCGTTGTGGCATCGCAGAGACTCGGTGAGGTCACTGGGCAACCGGATGCCAATGGCCCGTTCCGCCTCCCGCACCTCGTCCGGTGTCGCCGGCTGATTGAGCAGCGTGAACTCGGAAGCTGCATGAGTTGCCAGCCAGGCGTCTATCCGACGCCAAGACTCCGTTGGATGCACGGTCTGCTCGGCCATGGCGCCATCCTCCCGTACGCGTTCGACAAAGCAGATCCAGGATCAGCCAGCCTCTATCCCTCCCCCCGGCCGTCGATCAAGTTCGGGCTTGGGAGGCACGCCCGGAGGTGGGATCGGGCGGGGGGTGAGCCCGGATGACACTCGCTTTAGGAGTTCGGTCGATCCTCGGCATTGCAGGGGACCACCCAGTCACACTCCCCGTGTCGGACCGCCTAGGAGTGCTGGCGTCCGCCTTCGTTAATGTCACCTCTGGATGTCAGAACGGAGCAACCCGCGCTCGCTCGCTGGCACGATGATCCCGTGGTTGACCTGGAGCAGATCAAAGCAGAGACCGTGGCGTACTTCCGAGCACTCGGTGAGAACGCCACCCTGCGGCACCACTTCCGCGGTACCGACGAGGAGGGCGGCTTGTGGTACTTCGAGTCCGTACCCGATCGCGGCGAGTTGATCGCCGCCAAGCAAGCCGAGCTGACTCCGGCCGGCCAACTCCACCGGTACAGCTGGGAGCACCTGGAGGACGAGCACGGCTTCCTGACAGACCAAGCGATCGACCCTGAAGAGGATCTGCTGGAAGCCATCCCGGCCGAGGAGTTCCAGCGCGTATGGACTCGATGAGCGGGCTGGACAACCACCTCAGGAGAGGGGTGGGACGGGTTGGCGACTGACCGGCGGAAGGAGCACTCCGGCCAGCGTGAGGTCCATGCCCTGCTGGCGCCTGCCGTTCCTCGTGGCTCCCCGCTCGTTCTGGCACGGTTGTCGCACGGGGAACATCTCATCCGTAGCTTTATGTGCACCGGTCATTGACGGTCATTCGGGCTGCGAAACGGCCCCTTGCGGATGCCATCGCGCAGGACGGGTCGCTGAGGTTGCTGCACTTCTCTGCTGCACCGCCGTGGAGACCTTGTCAGCGCCTGTCGGATGCAAGATCGTAGGGCCATGCACGAGGCCCCTGACGCTGAGACCGCATGGACATGGCTGTTGGAGCGTCGGCCAATGACTCGCGGTTCGTTCGACGACACCTTGCCGCCCGTCGCAGCTGCCGCGTACGCGGAGCCCGTGCTGCGCAGCCTCTTTCCTCTTCACACCCACGGCACGCTCAAGTTCATCCGTGATGCTCCCCCGTGGCACGAGCCTCCGGTTGACGATCTGCCGTTCATCGTGTTGGGGGAGCCGCCATATAGCGTCTACATGGCCGCTTACACGACGTGCCTTGGAGAGGTGGCGACGGCTGAGGAAGCCATCAGTCTGGTGGTGGCGCACCTGCCTCCGGAGCTGAGTTAGGACGCAGCAGGCGAACGATCTTGAAAACCGTCGTGGCGGCGACGTCACCTTGGGTTCAAATCCCACACCCTCCGCAGGTGAAGTAGTGAGAGCGGCCCCTGACCAGGCAAAACGGTCGGGGGCTGCTCTCGTGCTGGATGCCCGCTGGTGACCGCCGTTCCCCGTGGTTCCCCGCCCTGTCTGGCACGGGGATGGCACAGCCGTCAGTCGCCGGGCATATGATCGGCCAATGGAGGGGCGGGGTCACGGCGCAGGGGATCCGAAGGGCGATCGGACTTGCGAGCGTCGTCGGCGAGATCGAAGAGCATGGCGCACCCGACGTCGGTTGATTGCTGGTGGGAGTCCGGGCCCCGTAAAGGCGTCCTATGCCCGGCGGCGGATGCTCCGAGGCTTGTGGATCGTGTCGACCCTGTGGGCGGCGATAGTCCTTGTTGACGTGGGACTGATTCGATCCCACTTACTCAAGGACACGTACACCGGAATATCCACCTTCGCCGGTTTCGTTGCGGGCTCAATTCTCGTCGCGATCTGGTACGGGTTCGCGGGCCGTCCATCCCTCGTCGTGCAGGACGGCCGGTACTTCGTCTCCGCCAGGACCGTGACCGGGGTGCGTACGGTTCGCCTCGACAGCTTGGTCAGCGTGCGCCGCTACAGCACGATTAGCCGCTCCGGCGGCTACATCGATGAGCTGCACCTGCGGGATGCGAACCGGGTCCGGCTTACCGTCGACAACAAGCCCCCGGTCGGTACTCAGGTTCGCCAGGCGATCAGGCGTGCGGAATCACGTCCAAGTTCCGCAATCGCGGTGACCCGTCACGCCCGCAGCGGGCTCGGATTGGAGCCACGCTCGCGCGTGCTCGAAGGAGTGCACAGGTTCTGGGGGCTGTGGATGATGATGGCGTCGCTCAGCATACCGGCCCTGGTTAGCTATGTAGCGGCCTGCCTCCTTGCGGGCACCAGCATTTTGGGAACGCCCGGGCGTTGAGGGTCCTCGCCTGCGCGAAAGAGCTGCGGTAGGGGTCGACAACCGATAGGTATGCACGAGGTCGGCGTAGCGGCTTTGGGCTGGAGCTGCCATGGGGCGAGAGATCGGGGCCCGTATTCGAGGCTCGCCCCATGGTGGCTGCGTAAAGCCGTGGAGCCGGCCGCCCCAGCCCGATCGGGTCTCCTCACTCATCGTGCGTTCGCTCATCCGCGCGCCCGGCGGAGCCGGGGCCGGAGCGGGGCGAAGACATGAGCGTCGGCCCCGGCGGTGAGCCGGGCGCGCGCGGCGAGCGGGAGCGAGCCGCCTTGAAGCCGGCGCTGGCCGCTGCTGGGGTGATCCCGGTGCCGGGCCGCGGGGAGAAGTACAAGGCGTCCCGCGAGGACGGGATGCACGCACTCCGGCACTTCTACGCCTCGGTGCTCCTGGACGCCGGGGAGAGCGTCAAGGCGCTGGCCGAATACCTGGGGCACTCAGATCCGGGGCTGACGCTGCGGGTGTACGCACACCTCATGCCGTCCAGTCAGGAGCGCACCCGAAAAGCCGTGGCTGCCGTTTTCGAGGGCGCATACGCTCCCGTTCGCTGAGCCAGGAGGGCGAGATGTCCGACGAAGAGTCCACCGAGTACTACACGCTGTTCTGCGACGACCCATCCCACGAGGTGGTGCTCATCGACTGCGGGCCCCGCGAGATGGATGTGATCCGAGCAGTGCGCAAGGTGACCGGGCTGAGCTTGTGGCACAGCCGGGTCCTGGCGCGCCAAGCGCCCGTCACCCTCCTTGAGGGTCTGCCTGCGTACAGGGCCCAGTCCGCTGTCGCTGTGCTCCAGAGCGCCGGCGCCAGAGCGGAGTGGAGACAGGAGCCGGAGCCCGGAGAGCGCACGGCCCCATCGCCCTGACGGCCCACAGGCGGCCCCGGAGTGCGAAGATGCCCCCTACTGGCGGAGAACCCGCAGGTAGGGGGCCTAAGCGTGGGTGCTTACTTCTTCTTGCCCTGGTTCTTCACGGCCTCGATCGCCGCCTTGGCGGCCTCCGGGTCGAGGTAGGTGCCGCCCGGGGTGAGGGGGCGGAAGTCGGCGTCGAGCTCGTAGGAGAGCGGGATGCCGGTGGGGATGTTCAGGCCGGCGATGTCGGCGTCGGAGATGCCGTCGAGGTGCTTGACCAGCGCGCGCAGGGAGTTGCCGTGCGCGGTGACGAGCACGGTGCGGCCGGCGATCAGGTCGGGGATGATGCCGTCGTACCAGTACGGCAGCATGCGTTCGACGACGTCCTTGAGGCACTCGGTGCGCGGGCGCAGCTCGCTGGGGATGGCGGCGTAGCGCGGGTCGTCGCTCTGGGAGAACTCGGCGCCGTCCTCGAGCGGCGGCGGCGGGGTGTCGTAGGAGCGGCGCCAGAGCATGAACTGCTCCTCGCCGAACTCGGCCAGGGTCTGGGCCTTGTCCTTGCCCTGGAGGGCCCCGTAGTGCCGCTCGTTCAGCCGCCAGGTGCGGCGGACCGGGATCCAGAGGCGGTCGGAGGCCTCCAGGGCGATCTGCGCGGTGCGGATGGCGCGCTTCAGCAGCGAGGTGTGCAGGACATCGGGGAGCAGGCCGGCCTCCTTGAGCAGCTCGCCGCCGCGCAGGGCCTCCTTCTCCCCCTTCTCGTTGAGGTTGACGTCCACCCAGCCGGTGAACAGGTTCTTCGCGTTCCATTCGCTCTCGCCGTGGCGGAGCAGGATGAGCTTGTACGGAGCAGCAGCCATGGCTGTGAGCCTAATCGACCCTATTCGGCGGTCCGCGTGGGGCCGCCCTGGGTGAGGTGGGCGAAGGCCTCCAGGTTGCGGGTGGACTCGCCGCGCGCGGTCCGCCAGGCGTACTCCTTGCGGATGGCGGAGGCGAAGCCGAGTTCCAGCAGGGTGTTGAAGCTGCCGTCGGCGTTCTCCGCGACGGCGCCGAGGAGCCGGTCCACCTCGTCCGGGGTGACGGCGGCCAGGGGCAGGCGGGCGACGAGGTAGACGTCGCCGAGGCGGTCGATGGCGTAGGAGACCCCGTACAGGCGGGTGTTGCGCTCCAGCAGCCAGCGGTAGACGGCCTCGTGGTTCTCGTCGGGGTGACGGATGACGAAGGCGTTGACGGACAGGGTGTGCTGCCCGACCGCGAGGGAGCAGGTGGTGGACAGCTTGCGGGTGCCGGGCAGGGAGACGACGTAGGTGCCCGGGGAGCCGTCCGGGTGCTCCCATTCCAGTCCGGCGTCCTTCAGTGCCTGCTCGACGGCCTCGCGGGCCGCCTGCTCGGCCGGTGCCTGCTCGCTCATGCGGTCGATCCTAGTGCCGGGGCTGTTGTCATGACCTTGGCCGCTTGTGGCGGTGGTGGTGGACGGCCCGGGCGTAGACCTCGGCGGTGGCCGCGGCCGCCGCGCCCCAGCCGAAGTCCCGGGCGTGCCGGGCGGCGGCGGTGCCGAGGGCGTCACCGAGCGCGGGCTCGTCCACGAAGCGGCGCAGCAGGCGCGCGTAGTCGGCCGGATCGTGCCCGGGGACCAGGAAGCCGCTCTCGCCGTCCCGCACGGCGACGGGCAGGCCGCCGACCGCGGCGGCGATCACCGGGGTGCCACACGCCTGGGCCTCGACCGCCACCAGCCCGAACGACTCGCTGTAGGAGGGCATGACCAGCACGGTCGCGGCCCGGTACCAGTCGGCGAGCTCCTCCTGCCGCACCGGCGGCTGGAAGCGCACCAGGTCGGCGATGCCCAGCCGGGCGGCGAGCTTCTGGAGCTTCTCGGGCTTGGCCAGGCCGCTGCCGCTGGGTCCGCCGACGATGGGCACGACGAGGCGTTCGCGCAGCGCGGGGTCGGCGTCGAGGAGGTGGGCGACGGCGCGCAGCAGCAGGTCGGGGGCCTTCAGCGGCTGTATGCGGCCGACGAACAGCGGGATGACGGCGTGCTGCGGCAGCCCGAGGCGGGCGCGGGCGGCGGCGCGGCCGTCCGCCGGGCGGAAGCGGTCGAGGTTGACGCCGGGGTGGACGACGGCGACCTTCTCCGGCGCGGCGTCGTAGTGCCGCACCAGTTCGCCGGCCTCCTCCTCGGTGTTGGCGATGAGCCGGTCGGCGGCGTCGACGATCTGCTGCTCGCCGATGATGCGGGCGGCGGGCTCGGGGGTGTCGCCGGCGGCGAGGGCCGCGTTCTTCACCTTGGCCATGGTGTGCATGGCGTGGACCAGCGGCACGCCCCAGCGCTGCGCGGTCAGCCAGCCGACGTGCCCGGAGAGCCAGTAGTGGGAGTGGACCAGGTCGTAGTAGCCGGGCCGCTGCGAGGCCTCGGCCTGCATCACGCCGTGGGTGAACGCGCACAGCTGCGCGGGCAGGTCCTCCTTGGCCAGGCCCTCGTAGGGGCCGGCGTCCACATGGCGGACCAGGACGCCGGGGGCGAGGTGGACGGCCGGGGGCAGTCCGCCGGCGTTGGCGCGGGTGAAGATCTCCACCTCGACGCCGGTCTCGGCCAGCCGCCTGGCCAGCTCGACGATGTAGACGTTCATCCCGCCGGCGTCGCCGGTGCCGGGCTGGTGCAGCGGGGAGGTGTGGACGCTGAGCATCGCGACGCGCCTCGGGATGCCGGCGCCGACCCTGCGCAGATGCCGCTGGACGACTCCGGCGACGCCGTGCGTACGGGTGCGACGCCCGCCCAGGCGGGGGACGTACTGGCTCACCGTGCGCTGCCTCCTTGTCGGCGGGGGGTGGTCGGCGGGGGTGGCCGGCGGGCTGTCGGCGGTGGTCGGCGGGAACCGTCCCTGGTACCAACCACGGCCGCGCCACCACCATTTCCCCGTTGCCAAAGTGTTACGTGTCGCGGCCGCCGACGGCTCCGGCCTTACCCTCGTCGCATGCCCTCCTCCCGCACGCCGACTCCTCCACGCCCGGCCGGGGCCGCGGCGCGCGTTCCCGGGCCGCGGCGCCCGGTGGGGACGGTCACCCGGGGCACGACGAACCCGAACCGGCTGCGCCGGATGGACCGCTGGATCGCGGCCGCGCACGGGCCGGCGCTGCGCCGGGCGGTGGAACCGGTGGCCGTGGACCTGGGGTACGGGGCGGCGCCGTGGACGGCGGTGGAACTGCTGGGGCGGCTGCGGGCGGTCGCGGCGGACGTCCGGGTGGTGGGCGTCGAGATAGATCCGGCGCGGGTGGCCGCGGCGGCGCCGTACGCGCGTGCGGGGCTCCGCTTCGTGCACGGCGGCTTCGAGATCCCCCTGGAGCGCCGGCCGGTGCTCATCCGGGCGGCGAACGTGCTGCGCCAGTACGACGAGGACGCGGTCGCCGGGGTGTGGGAGCGGCTGCGGTCCCGGCTGGCGCCGGGCGGGCTGCTGGTGGAGGGGACCTGCGACGAGATCGGGCGGCGGCATGTGTGGGTGGCGCTGGGTCCGGAGGGGCCGCGCACGGTGACGTTCGCCACCCGGCTGGGTTCGCTGGACCGGCCGTCGGATCTGGCCGAGCGGCTGCCGAAGGCGCTGATCCACCGCAATGTCCCGGGTGAGCCGGTGCACGCGTTCCTCACCGAGTTCGACCGGGCGTGGGCGGCGGCCGCGCCGTTCGCCGCGCTGGGGGCGCGGCAGCGCTGGATCGGGGCGGTGCGGGCGCTGCGGGCGGGCGGGTGGCCGGTGGTGGACGGTCCGGGGCGGTGGCGTCAGGGGGAGGTCACGGTCCGCTGGGAGGCGCTGGCCCCGGTGGGCCGCCGGGGATAATGCCCCGCGCTGCCGGCCGGCCGCACGGGCGCGCGCCTCATACGCCGTCCGGGGGGCGCTCAAACGTGATCTGCATCATGTCCGGATCATCCCCCTGAGACCGAAAATCCGCTGGTCAGAGCGGCATATGCCGACGGCGAATCCTGGTGCGGGCCTCCCACGACGCGGGCCGGTGCCGCTATGGTCCCTGGCAGCACCCGGCGCCGGATCACCTCGGTGATCGTCTCGTACGTACGTTCCCGGCCCGGGACGCGGGCGACCCGGTCGCCCGCGGCTGCCCCCACCCTCGGGGGAGGGAAGGAATCCATGCCATGTCCGCTACCGGCCGCCCCACCGACCGGCAGTCAGGCCAGTACGCCTACCGGACGCCCGACCGATTGCCGGGTGGAGAGGAGACGGGAAGAACCGCACGCCGCGACGGATACACCGAGGCGCCGCTGCCCCGCCAGCGCTGTGTCGCCGTGAGCCCGGCGACCGGCCCGGTCCCCTTCACCCTGCTCGTGGTCGGCGACGACCCCACCGGGAGCTTCGCCGGCCAGGATCTGCTCGACGCCCGCGGCGACCGGGTGCGCATCCGCTGCGCCCGCAACCTGACCGAGGCGCAGCGGCTGCTCACCGCCGACGTCAGCTGCGTGCTGTTCGACCTTGACCTCGGGCTGACGGCGCTCCACGACATGCTGCGGCTCTCGCGCACCACCGCGCTGGTCGCGCTGGCCTCCCACGAGGACCACGCCGACCTCGCCGCCGAGGCCGTCCGGCTCGGCGCGCAGGACTACCTCTTCCGTGCCGACCTGGACGCCTCGCTGCTCAACCGCGCGATGCGCTACGCCGTCGAACGCAAACGGGCCGACCTCGCGCAGCTCCAGCTGACCGAGTCGCGCCTGCTCACCCACGAGAACGCCCGCCTGGCCCGCGGTCTGCTGCCCACCCCCCTGCTGGACAGCGCCGACGAACTGCGGTTCGCCGCGCGCTACCGGCCCGGCCGCAGCCGCGCCCTGCTCGGCGGCGACTTCTACGACGTCGTGCGCACCCCGGACGGCGTCGTGCACGCGATGATCGGGGACGTGTGCGGGCACGGCCCGGACGAGGCCGCGCTCGGCGTGGAACTGCGGATCGCCTGGCGCGCCCTGACCTTCGCCGGACTGGGCGGCAACGCGCTGCTCGGCACGTTGCAGCAGGTCATGGAGCATGAACGCCCGGACGACGAGATCTTCGCGACGCTGTGCAGCGTGGACATCGCGCCGGGCGGGCGACGGGCCTCGCTCTGCCTGGCCGGCCACCCCGCACCGCTGCTGGCCCGCCCGGGGCACCCCGCCGAGCTGCTGCCCGACGAGGAGAACGGGCCGGCGCTCGGCCTGCCGACGGCGCCCGAGTGGCCGTGTGTGGAGGTGGAGCTGGGCGAGGTGTGGAGCCTGATGCTCTACACCGACGGGCTGATCGAGGGCCGCACCGGCCAGGGCAGCGGGCGGCTCGGCCAGGACGGCCTGCTGGGACTGGTCGACGGCGGGCGCGCCGCCGAACTGCGCGGCGAGAAGCTGCTGGACGCGGCGGTGACCGGGGCGCGGGATCTCAACGGCGGCGAGCTGACCGACGATGTGGCGGTCGTGCTGCTGGAACGCGGGCAGCTGTAGGAGGCCGGGTCCGGCTCAGCGGCGGAACGGCCCGTACGGCCCGTCGCTGCTGCTGCCGCGGCCCCAGCGGCCGTTGCCGCCGCCGACCTGCTTCAGGGCGGGGCGCACGTCGACCATGTACACGATGGTGGCCACCAGACCGGCGACCGGCAGCAGGGACATGAGCGGGAAGACGCCCATGACCAGCGCCGAAAGGCCCAGGATGACCAGCCAGAACACCTTGGTCTTCTTGTCCGCCGCCCGGTAGGCGTCCTCGCGCCGCACGGCGGCGTCCACGAACGCCACGATGCTGAAGACCAGCAGGGCCATCGAGAGCCAGCCCAGAATGTTGTAGAAGCCCGCGATCAGCACGCTGTCCACCGCCTCGTCGTCACCGTCGTCCGCCGGCGAGCCTGTCGCCGCCCACGGTACCCGCACAACGAGCCGGGCACGCGGTACGTGCCCGGCCCGTTCCGCTCACCGCGTCCCGCCGTCCTGCCGTTCTGTCGACGCCGTTCCGTCCCTGACGCCGTCGGGGCCGTCCTGGCGCTTCTGCCACGCGGGCCGCCCGGCATGCGCCGGGCCTCCGGGTGGCGAAGGTCACTCCGACGCGGCGGACGACGGCTTCTTCGTCCCCGGGGTCTTCTTCGCCGTCGGCCTGGCGGCCGGCTTGGTGGTCTCGCCGCCCTCGATCGCGGCGGCGATGTCCTCGACCTGGTCGGCGGTCTCACCGCGCCAGGTGCGCACCGCGTCGCGGCCGCGCACCACCAGGGTGTCGTAGGTCTCGCCGGCCTTGACCGCGTACTCGGCGACCCGGCCCACCTGCTGGAGGGTGAAGTCCTGCGCGGTGTCCCGGAACTTCCGCAGATCCAGCTCGACGCCGTCCAGCGCCTGGGTCAGCTTGGCCTGGACCTCCTTGGCCTGCTTGGTGACGCGCTCCTGCACCACCTTCGGGTCGGTGGCGCGGATCCGGGTGATGCGCTCCGGGGCCTCGTCGCGGAGCTTCTCGATCATCGGCTGCACTTCGCGCAGCTTCTGGGCCGCGAGGTCGACCGTGCCCGCCGCCGCGTAGAGCGGGGTGGCGTCGGCCAGTGCCTTGCGGACGGTTTCGCTGATGGCCATGGGGTCCTCCCGTAGAGGTGGTGCCGTGTGGAGCTGTGGATGGGATGTACCGGTGCCGGGCGCGCTCCGGGGTGCCGGTGCGCGTCTGCCGCCGTCAGGCTTCCGCCGCGTCCGCGGCCGCGGTGGCGGGCACCGTGTCCGCCGCTTCGGCCGCTTCGGCGCGGTGCGCGGTCTTCTCGGTGCCGACCTTGTCGTCGTCATGGTCGCCGTCATGGTCGCCGTCATGGTCGTCGTCATGCGGAGGGACGGCCTTGAGCGCCCGGGCGCGGGAGCCGACCGTCTCCGCGACGGCCTCGGCGACCACGTCGGCGACCTTCGCCGCCGCCCGCGCCGCGGCCTTCTTCGCCGCCTGCTTGGCGGCGCCGCCGCGGGACCGGGCCGCCTCCGGGGCGGTGCCGGGCTCGCCGGCGTCCTCGCCGGCGCGCTCCCTGGCCGCCCCCGGGACGGTGGGCTCCGCGGGGTGATCCGCGGCGTCCCCCGCCGTCTCCTTGGCCGTCTCCTTTGCCGTCTCCTTGCGGAACGACTCGTATATCTGGAGCAGCACCTGCTTCTGCCGCTCGGTGATCAACGGATCGGCGAGGATCGCGGCGCGTACCTCCAGGCCGTCCCGCTCCCGCTCGTCGAGGATGCCCGCCTGGACGTAGAGCGTCTCGGCGGAGATCCGCAGCGCCTTGGCGAGCTGCTGGAGGATCTCGGCGCTCGGCTTGCGCAGCCCCCGTTCGATCTGGCTGAGGTACGGGTTCGACACGCCCGCGGCGTCGGCGAGTTGACGCAGCGAGAGCTGCGCGCTGCGCCGTTGCTCGCGCAGGTACTCACCGAGACCGCCGACGTTCAGGGAAGCCATGCTTCGACAGTGCCACGCCGTGCTAACTATTGCAAGCAAAGTGCTTGCAACAGTGGTGTTCCGGTGATGTTTCCGGCCATCGCTCACTCCGGCCACCGCCGGGCGCCGGGACGGCTACTGTCACCGGCCATGACCGAAGCGACCCCCGAAACGAGCACCGAAGCGAGCACCGAAGCGAGCACCGAGGCGACCTACCTGCGGGCCACCCGGGCGGCCTACGACACCGTCGCCGCCGACTACGAGAGGCTCCTGCGCACCGAACTGGACGCCAAACCACTGGACCGGGCGATGCTCGCCGCGTTCTCCGAGCTCGTGCGGGCACCGGGCGCCGGGCCGGTCGCCGACCTGGGCTGCGGCCCCGGCCGCATCACGGCCCACCTCCACTCCCTCGGCGTGGACGTCTTCGGCGTCGACCTGTCGCCCGGGATGATCGAGGTGGCCCGCCGGACCCACCCGGGCCTCCGCTTCGCCGTGGGGTCGATGACCGGCCTGGACCTGGCGGACGGCTCCCTCGGCGGCGCGGTCGCCTGGTATTCGACCGTCCACACCCCGCCGGAGCTGCTGCCGGCCGTGTTCGCCGAGTGCCGTCGGGTGCTGGCCCCGGGCGGCCACCTGCTTCTGGCCTTCAAGGCAGGGGACCGGCACCTGCACCGGGACCGGGCGTACGGCCACGAGGTGTCGCTCGACATCCACTGGATGCCGCCCGATCACGTCGCCGGCCTGATGAGCGAGGCGGGCCTGGTGGTGGACGCCCGGATGGTCCGGGAGCCCGACGAGAGCGAGCGGCCCCGGCAGGGCCGGCAGGCCTTCTTCCTCGCCCGCCGGCCCACCGGGGCGTGAACCGCCCTGACCTGGGCGGTCTTTGGCGCACCGCCGGGGTGTCAGTGGCCGGCCCTAGCATCCGTCCATGAGCATGATCGGAGAGTATGTGCGCGTCACGCCGGCCGAGCTGGAGCGGGTGCTCGGTGATCCGGAGGGGGCGCCGGGGCTCGTCGAGAAGCTGGTCGAGGCGGACCTGCGCCGCCCCCGCACGCCGTCGGCGGCGCGCAGCCTGGGGATCGGCACGGCGTGGGACGCGCTGGGGTTCCTGCTGCGCCGCGTCGGGTTCCCCGTCGACATCGCGCGCGGCGAGGAGCCGGTCCCCGGGGCGGACGACTGGGGGTACGGGCCGCCGCGCCACCTGGCGGCGGACCGGGTCGGGGAGGCCGCCGAGGCGCTGGCGAAGGTGAGCGGCGAGGAGCTGGTGGCCGGGGTGACGCCCCGGGAGCTGGCCGACGCGGACGTCTACCCGGGCGTCCTGTGGCGGCGGGGCGAGTCGCTGGACCACGTGCGCGGGCACTACGAGGCGCTGGTGCCGTTCTTCGCGGCGGCGGCCCGGGACGGCGACGCGATGCTCGTCTGGCGGGACTGACCCGGCGCCGGGCCCGCCGGGGCGGACGGATCACGGCGAAACGATCAGCATGACCGTACATGTCCTGGCATAGGCAGTACCCGCGTTGGTAGCGTCACAGGATGGATCTGCGGATGGTCGAGGCCGGTGAACTCCGGCTCGCCTGCCGGGTGTCGGGGAATCCCGCGGGTGCCCCACTGGTGCTGCTGCACGCGCTGGGCGAGGACGGATCGGACTGGGACGCGGTCGCCGGCGAACTGTCGGCGCAGCACCGGGTGTACGCCCCCGATCTGCGCGGCCACGGGCACAGCGACCGGCCGGACGCGTACTCGCTGGAGCTGATGCGCGACGACGTGATCGCCCTGCTGGACGGGCTGGAGCTGGAGCGGGCGACACTGGTCGGCCACTCCCTGGGCGGAGTGGTCGCCTACCTGGTGGCCCAGGAGCACCCCCACCGGGTGGACCGGCTGGTCCTGGAGGACGTGCCGCCGCCGTACCCGAGGGACGCCGGACTGCCCGAACCGCCCAGTGGACCGGTGCAATTCGACTGGGCGGTGGTGGCGGCCGTCGTCTCCCAGATCAACGATCCGGCCCCCGAGTGGGAGGCGCGGCTCTCCGAGATCACCGCGCCGACCCTGCTGATCTCGGGCGGATCGCGCAGCCATGTGCCGCCCGACCAGATCGCCCGGATGGCCCGTCGTATTCCGGACAGCCGCCTGGTCACCATCCCGGCCGGCCATCTGGTCCACACCGCGCGGCCCACCGACTTCACCGCCACGCTGCGCGGCTTCCTGCCCGCCCGGATCGGTTGAAGGCCCGCACGGCCCGTCAGCGGCCCGTCAGCGCCTAGGCGAGGTGCGGGAGGCAGTCCGTCCGGCCGGTGGCCGCGGCGTTCTGCCCGACCATGTCGACGCGCGCCTGCGCGACGACGCACCCAAGACCGGTGAGCAGGATGCCGGAGTAACTGCTGTCGATGTGGCCCATCCGCCACAGCGTCCGGGTGTTGTCGGCGAGCCGGTCGGCCTCGATCGTGGTGGTGCCGACCGTGCTGTCGTCGGGGTCGGGATTGAGGCCCGGAGTGGGGTCGAAGCGGGCCCAGGCACCGGCGCAGCGCGGTGAGTACACCAGGCTGATGACGCCGACGCGGGTGCCCTTGGGCAGGCGGCGGCCGCGGAGCCGGGCGTCCTGTTCCAGCAGGACGGGACGGGACTGAAGGGCGGTCCGGTCGGCGCCGCACCCGACCGCCTGGGGGTCGGTGCCGTCGATGATCACGGCGGTCCGCGAGGGGGAACGGGACGGGCCGCCCGGCGCCGGCCGGTTGTCCGTCCGGACGGGGACCATGATGACCGCGGCCACCACGGCGGCGACGACGACCAGGGCGGCGGCCAGGCCCCAGCCGAGGCGGTGCGGCCGCGGCGGCCCGCCGAACCGGACGGCGGCCGGGGGCGGCACCGGGAGGTGAGGACGCCCGTCCGGCGCCGTTTGCGCGGCCTGGCGGCGCAGCACGCTCAGCACCTTGCCGTGCGGGACGGCCAGGACACCGCCGCCCGGGCCCTCGGCGGCGGGCTCCCCGCGCTCCCCGGCATCGACGTCCCCTGCATCGACGTTCCCGACGTCCCCGACGTCCCCGACGTCGGGAACGTCGCCGACATCGCCGACGTCGACGTCCGCGGCGGCGGTCAGCTCCGTGGACGCCTGTAACCAGCGCTCCCGCCACCATGACCAGTCACCGGCGCAGGCCCGGACGAACTCCCGGGTGACGTTCTGCGAGGGCAGCTCCCACCCGGCCGCCGCCGCGGCGAGCGCGCTCTTGGAGACCCCGCACCGGCGCGCCATCTTCCAGAACGGCTGATCTCCGGCGAGCGCCCGCAACGCCCGCAGCTCACTGGCGAACCGCTCCACCGGTCCGGCCTGCGGGTCCAAGGGCCGCATGCGCCGTCCCATCGGCGTTCTCCCCCTCTGGACAACGTCCCCCGGCCTTATTGTCAAGACCTCTTACGACTGGACAATCCCGCGCCTGGACATGACGGCGACATACCGCCAATCACGAGGAGAGTCGTGACAAAGCCATCAGCCATGGTCGCCGCGGGGATACTCGGCGCCCTGACCCTCGCCCTGGCCCCGGCCGCCGCCCAGGCCGCACCCGCCTCCCCGGCGGCCTCCGCCGCGGCCCCGAAGGCGCTGCGGCCGGCCGGCATCACCGAGGAGCGGTGCTACTACCTCGCGCCCTCGTCGAACTCCAACCGCCTGTGCGTGCAGATCGTCACGGACGCCCTGGGCAACTGGACGGGCGTGCGGACCACGTACCACAAGGCGACCAGCGGACCGGTCACCATCCAGCTGGGCTGGGCACACACCGACGGAAGCCCCGGCAACGCCACCGGCTACTACACGATCAACGGCCCCACCAGCAGTTCCTACGAGTGGGACGGCGTCAACCCGCGCGGGTGCGTCGTCGGCACCATGAACGTCTCGGGCCAGGGCCACTACGACACCTACGGCGGGAGCCCGGGCAACGGGGTGTTCTGCTCCTGACGGACGCTCAGGCGCGCTCCGCCGTCCACGTGGGCGGCGGAGCGCGGGCGCCCGGTCAGCGGCGCTTCCGTTCTTCCTTCCCGGCGGCCCGCCGGATCAGCGCGCGGCGAAGTCCGCCGCGTGGTCGGCGGCCCACCGGGCGTAGTCCAGGCCGGGCCGGCCGGTGACCCGCTCGGTGTCGTGGGTGATCTCCGGTTCGCTGCCGACCATCGCGGCGAAGGCGTCCAGCAGCGACTCGGCGAACTGCGGCGGCATGCCCTGCGCGGTCATCTGCCGCACGGCGTCCTGGCGGGGCAGTTCCTCGAAGCGCAGGTCGCGGCCGATGGCCTCGCCGATGGTCCGCACCTGCCCGGCGGCGGTCAGGGCGCGCGGGCCGGTCACCCGGTAGACCGCGGAGCGGTGGGTGCCGTCCCGGTCCAGCAGCGCCGCGGCGGCGACCGCGGCGAGGTCGGCCTCGTGCACCGGCGCGGCGGCGGCCTCCGCGTAGGGGCCGCGGACCACGTCGCCGGCCCGGATCTGCGGCGCGTACCAGCTCAGGGCGTTGGTGGCGAACATCCCGCCGCGGACGAAGGTCCACTCCAGGCCGGAGGCGCGGATCGCGTCCTCGACGGCGGCGTGCCGGGCGGCGATGGCGTCCTCCCGGTCGGCGGGGGTGTCGGTGACGGTGGTGGACGACAGCAGCACCACCCGGCGCACCCCGGCGGCGACCGCGGCGTCGAGGACCCGGCCTGCGTCGGGGCCGACCGCGCTGAGGTTGAGGAACACCGCCTCGGCGCCGGCGAACAGCGGATCGAGCACCTCGCCCGCCCCGAACGCGGCCCGCTCGACGGCGGCGCCGGCCGGCAGGGCCGCCCTGGCCGGGTCCCGGGTCAGGGCCCGCACCGGCGCCCCCGCGGCGAGCAACTGCTCCACCAGGCTGCGGCCGACGTTCCCGGTCGCTCCGGTCACCACGATCACGTCACTCAACTCCCCCGGTCCAACCGGTCTGGTCCTGCGGTGAGTTCGAACATATCCCGGCGCGGGGCGCGGCGCCGGGATTGGGGGCCGGTCAGGCCGGGAAGCCGCGGGCCTCCCGCAGGGCGGCGCCGAGGATGCCCAGGTCGCCGACGATCAGCCGGGGATCGGCGCCCGCCGCGCAGAGCCGGGCGCGTTTGGCCTCGTCGGTGCCGTAGCCGCAGAAGGCGACCCCGGCGGCGCGGGCGGCCGCCACGTCGGCGGGCGAGTCGCCGATCATCAGGCAGTCGGCGGGGGCGGCGCCGAGTCCGGCCATCGCCCGGTTCAGGCAGTCCGGGTCGGGCTTCATCAGCGCGGGGTCGTCGGCGCGGCCGGCCACCGGGCCGTCGAAGAGGCGGTCGAGGCCGGTGCGGGCCAGGTAGCGGCGGATCGCCGCCTCGCTGTTGTTGGAGGCCACCGCCAGCCGCCGGCCGGCGGCGCGCAGCGCGGAGACCAGGGCGGCGGCGCCGGGGGTGGCCGTCGCGGTCTCGGCGGCCCGGGTCTCGGCGTCGTCGAGGTGCTTGCGCAGGGCGACGGACGCCGGGCCGGGCGGGGTGGCGCGGTAGAGGGCGTGGGGGTCGCGGCAGGCGCGCAGCGGGGCGCGCAGCAGCCCGTACTCGCCCAGGATGTCCTTGAGTTCCTCGGCGATGCCGGGGGCCAGCGAGCCGTGCGGGGCGTGCGGGGCGGGGGGCGCGGCGAACAGGGCGCACAGCGGGCCGTCGAAGTCGAAGAGGACGAACCCGGCGCGGCCGAGGGCCTGCGCGGTCGGGTGGGGTGGGGGAAGGGTCAACGTCGGTCGCCAGGGGTGTCGTACGGAAGGGGAAGACGGGCTCCGGCGCCGGGAGCCGGCCGCCGGGTCACCGGCTTCCGGACGTTCTGCCGCCGGGTCGTCAGTCGTCGAGGGCGGTGCCCTCGGAGAGGTACTCCCACAGGGAGTCGAACCATCGCTGGGCGGTCTCGACGAAGATCGACTGCCGTGAGGTGGGGTCGGACTCGTCGCGTATCTCGCGGAAGAGCGTGGCTCCCGTGCCGAGGGCGTCGAGGATGACCACCTCCTCTCCCCCGATGGGCACCGGGCGCTCCACCACCCGGTAGAAGCCGTGCAGC
>JBEHXI010000157.1:0-17404 GCA_048498775.1 Actinomycetota bacterium
CCGCCGCCCATGCCCCCGCCGGAGGGCCGGCTGCCGGAGGGCCGGGTGCCGGTGCCGCCGCCGGGCATCCCCGCCTGGCCGCCGCCCGCGAACTCCGGTGCGCCGACTGCCCCTTGGGCGCCCTCGGCACCCGGGAGGCCGCCCGGGAAGCCCCCGGAAGAGCCACTGGAGGAGCCGCCGGGGAAGCCGCCCGTCGCGCCGGACGGCGGGGTGCCGGTACGCCCGCCGGGGAAGCCCCCGGGACCGCCCATGCCCCCGCCGGTGGACGGCCCCGCCGTCGGATTGGTCCCGCCCATGCCGCCGCCCGTCCCGGTCACCGCCGAGGCGGCGTACGCGGCCGGGCCCGCCAGCAGCGCCACCACGGCGGCGAGCACCGCACCGGCCCGCAGCGCCGCGGCCCGCACCGCGAAGCGGCCCAGCAGCATCGCCGACACCGCCGCCGCGGCCAGCGCCACGATCACCGGGCCCAGCCAGGAGTTCCACCCGGTGGCCCGCGCGAGCAGCGCGTACGCCCACATCGCCGAGCCGAGCACGGCCGCCGGCAGCACCCACACCCAGCGCACCGAGCTGCGGAACGCCTCGTACAGCAGCACCCCGCCCGCCCCGCACAGCGCCGCGACCCCCGGGGCCAGCGCGGTGGTGTAGTACGGGTGGAAGGTGCCCTCGGCGAGGCTGAAGACCAGGTAGTGGACGACGAACCAGCCGCCGAAGAGCACCAGGACCGCCCGCCGCGTATCGGTGCGCGGCGCCCGCCCGATCCACACCAGGCCCCCGGCCAGCGCGACCGCCGCGAACGGGATCAGCCACGAGATCTGGCCGCCCATCACGGAGTTGAACAGCCGCAGGAAGCCCGCCGTGCCGCCGAAGTTCGCGCCCTGGCCGCCGCCGCCCGTTCCGGCGCTCGCGCCCAGGACGCGTCCGAGGCCGTTGTAGCCGATCACCAGGTTCCACACGGTGTTGTCGGTGCTGCCGCCGATGTACGGGCGGTCGGCGGCCGGGATCGCGTCCACGATCGCCATCCACCAGCCGCTGGAGACCACCAGCGCCACGCCGGCCATGGCCAGGTTGCGGATCCGGCGGCCCAGGCTCGCCCGGGCCGCGAGCAGGTAGGCCAGGAACATCGCCGGCAGGGCGATGTACCCCTGGAGCATCTTGGTGAGGAAGGCGAAGCCCACCGCGACCGCCGCCCACACCAGCGGCGCCGCCCGCCCGGTGCGGATCGCCCGGAGCGTGCCCGCCGCGCCCAGCAGCATCAGCAGCACCAGGACCGGGTCCGGGTTGTTGTCCCGGGTGATGGCGACGGTGATCGGGGTCAGCGCCAGCACCAGCGCCGCGAGGAGGGCCGCCGCGTGCCCGAAGCCCCGCCGCACCATGGCGTACAGCAGGGCGACCGACGCCACCCCGGCACCGGCCATCGGCAGCGCCATCTGCCAGGTGCCGAAGCCCAGCAGCCGGCAGGACAGGCCCATCACCCACAGGGCGAACGGCGGTTTGTCGACGGTGATGAAGCCGCCCGCGTCCAGCGCCCCGTAGAAGAACGCCTTCCAGCTCCGGGTGCCGCTGTAGACGGCCGCCGAGTAGAAGGTGTTCTCGCTGCCGGACGTCAGGTTCCAGGTGTAGAGCACGGCGGCCAGCACCAGTACCGCCCACAGCGCGGGCCGGGCCCAGCGGGGGTCGGCGGGCCGGCCGAGGAACAGGCTTCTGGCGCGGCCCGGCAGGCCGGCGGGCCCGGGCAGTGCGGCGCGGTGGCCGCGCCCGGCCGCGGAGGGCGGTATCAGTTCGGTGGTCATGCGCACCAGGCTGCCGAGCCCGGTTGTGAGCCGCCTGTGCCCGCGGTGAGCGCCGCTTAGGAACCCCGGTGACGGTTCAGCCGTCGAGCCCGGCGGCGAACTCCTTCAGCCAGCGGCTGAACTCCGGCCCCAGGTCGTCGCGCCGGCACGCCAGCCGCACGATGGTGCGCAGGTACTCGGCGCGGTCCCCGGTGTCGTAGCGCGGCCCGTCGAAGACCACGCCGTGCACCGGGTTGCCGTCGTCGAGCGTCAACTCCCGCAGCGCGTCGGTCAGCTGGATCTCCCCGCCCCGGCCGGGCGCGGTCCGTGCCAGCACCTCGAAGACCGCGGGGTCCAGGACGTAGCGGCCGATGACGGCGTAGCCGCTGGGCGCCTCCTCGCGGGACGGCTTCTCCACCAGGTCGGTGACCCGCACCACGCCGTCCTCGCCGGTGGGCTTGGCGGCCGCGCAGCCGTAGAGGTGGATGCGGTCCGGGCCGACCTCCATCAGCGCCACCACGCTGCCGCCGTACCGGGCGCGCACGTCGAGCATGCGGGCGAGCAGCGGGGAGTTGGGGTCGATCAGGTCGTCGCCGAGGAGGACGGCGAACGGCTCGTCCCCGACGTGGTCGCGGGCGCAGAGCACCGCGTGGCCCAGGCCCAGCGGCTCGCCCTGCCGCACATGGTGCATCCGGGCCAGCCGGGTCACGTCGCGGACGGCGGCGAGGCGCTCGGTGTCGCCCTTGGCGGCCAGGGCGCTCTCCAACTCGGCGTTGTGGTCGAAGTGGTCCTCGACGGCGCGCTTGTGGCGGCCGGTGACCATCAGGATGTCGTCCAGGCCCGCCGCGGCCGCCTCCTCCACCACGTACTGGATGGCCGGCTTGTCGACGACCGGCAGCATCTCCTTGGGGGTCGCCTTGGTGGCGGGCAGGAAGCGGGTGCCGAGGCCCGCCGCGGGGACGACGGCCTTGGTGACGCGGCGGGCGGTGGGGCGAGGGGTGGGGGAAGTCATGGGGGTGATGCTGCCCGGGCCCGTTGTGAGCAGGCTGGGTCCGCGCTGAGGCTACGCACAGGAAGCCGCCCTGCCCGCGGCGCGCGGCTCCCGCAGGACGTACCCGGTGCCCCGCTCGGTGTGGATCAGCCGGGGCAGGCCGCCCGCCTCCGTCTTGCGGCGCAGGTACATCACATAGACGTCCAGGGTGTTGGAGGCCGGCTCGAAGTCGAAGCCCCACACCTCGCGCAGGATCGCCGCCCGGGTCAGCACCCGCCGCGGATGGCCGAGGAACAGCCGCAGCAGCGTGAACTCGGTCCTGGTCAGCTCCAGCCGGCGCCCCGCCCGGGTCACCGTGCGGGTGAGCGGCTCCATCACCAGGTCGCGGAAGACCAGCCGGCCGTCCGTGCCGGGCGGCGGTGCCGCGCAGCGGCCCGCGCGGCCGCGGCGCAGCAACGCCCTTACCCGAGCGAGCAGTTCGTCACCCGAGAAGGGCTTGGCCAGGTAGTCGTCGGCGCCGGTGTCGAGCCCGGCGACCCGGTCGCCGAGCGTGTCGCGGGCGGTGAGCAGCAGGATGGGCACGGTGTCTCCGGCGGCGCGGATCCGGCGGGTCGCCGTCAGGCCGTCGAGCCCGGGCATCGTCACGTCCAGCAGGACGAGATCGGGGTGCGCGCCGCGGTCGCCGGCGAGGCGGTCCAGCGCCTCCAGGCCGTCGCGTGCCGCGTCGACCTCGTATCCCTCGAACGCGAGGCGGCGGACCAGCGCCTCGCGCACCGCGGGGTCGTCGTCCACGACCAGGACGCGGGCGCGGGGCGCGGCGGCCGCCGCCGGGTGGGTGCTGTGCATGCCGCCCACCCTCGCCCCGCGCCCTGTGCGGACCCTGGGCGGCGGATGAGCGCTACCTGGGTTCCTCCGGTGCGCCGGGCAGCCGGACGACGGCCACCGTGCCGCCGCCGGGCGCCGGGTGCAGGGCGACGGTGCCGCCGAGGTGCTGGACGGTCCGGGCCACGATCGACAGGCCGAGTCCGGAACCGGGCAGGCTGCGCGCCGACGGGGAGCGCCAGAAGCGCTCGAAGACGTGCGGCAGGTCCTCGGGCGGGATGCCCGGGCCCTGGTCGCGCACCGTCAGCTCGCCGTCGTGGAGCCGCACCTCGACGGTGCCCCGCGGGGGGCTGAACTTCACCGCGTTGTCCAGCAGGTTGACCACGGCCCGCTCCAGCGACGCCGGTTCGGCGCGCACGTACCAGGGTGCGAGCCGGGCGTCGATCGTCAGGTCGGGGCCGCGCAGCCGGGCGCGCCGCAGGGCGTTCTCGGTGATCTCGTGGAGGGCGACGACCTGCTGCGGGCCGCTGCCGGGCAGCGCGTCGGGCCGGGCGAGCTCCTGCAGGTCGCCGATGAGCAGCGCCAGTTCGGTCATCTGCGCCGTCACCGAGGACAGCAGCGCCTTGCGGTCCTCGGGTGGCAGCGGGCGCCCGGTCTCCTCGCTGCGGGTGAGCAGTTCGATGTTGGTGCGCAGCGAGGTCAGCGGGGTGCGCAGCTCGTGGCCGGCGTCGGCGATCAACTGCTGCTGGCGTTCGCGCGAGGAGGCCAGCCGGGCCGTCATGGAGTTGAACGACTCCGACAGCCGGGCGATCTCGTCCTCGCCCTCGACGGGTATGCGGACCGCCAGGTCCTCGGTGCGCGCTATGTGCTCGACGGCGTCGGTGAGCCGGTCGACGGGTTTGAGCCCGGCGCGGGCGATGCCCAGGCCCGCGGTGGTGGCGACGGCCACCCCGACCCCGGCCACGATCACCAGGATGAGGGCGAGCTTGTCCAGCGGGGCGGTGACCTGCTCCAGGGGGCGGGCCACGGTCAGCGCGACGGTCTGCTCGCCGCCGTCCGCGCCGGGGATCTCCACGGCCTGGCTGTAGACCCGCACCGCCTCACCGTCGGTGGTCCGGCCGTCGTGGATGACGCCCGCCAGCTGCCCGGCCGCGACCTCCCGGTCGTACGACTGGACCTTGACCGTCTTGGAGCCGCGCATCACGCACACCGTGCCGTCGGACTGCACCAGCTGGGTGTACGAGAACGGGCCGGGCGGCCCCGGATAGGGCCCGGCCTGCCCGTCGGTGCCGCAGTTGCGCACCACGTTGAGGACGACGCTGGGGCGCACCGGCGCCCGCAGTGAGGCGTCGAGCTGCCGCAGCAGCTGGTCCTCGGTGAGGAACCAGGCCGCGACGGCCACCGCGGCGACCGCCGCGGCCACCGCCGCCGCCGTCATCAGGGCCAGGCGCGACCGCAGCGGCAGCGAACGGAAGCGCCACCGCCTCATGGCCGGCCGTCCGGGGAGCGCAGCACGTAGCCGACCCCGCGCACGGTGTGGACCAGCCGCGGGGCGCCGCCCGCCTCGGTCTTGCGGCGCAGGTACATCACGTAGACGTCCAGGGAGTTGGAGCTGGGCTCGAAGTCGAAGCCCCACACCGACTTCAGGATCTGCTCCCGGGTGAGCACCTGGCGCGGGTGGGTCATGAACAGTTCGAGCAGGGTGTACTCGGTGCGGGTCAGCTCGATCGGCCGGCCGCCCCGGCTGACCTCGCGGGTCGTGGGGTCCATGCGCAGGTCCGCGAAGGCGAGCGCGTGGTCCTCGCTCTCGCCGGCGGCGGCCGCGGCGGCGATCGCGTAGGAGCTGCGGCGCAGCAGGGCACGCAGCCGGGCCAGCAGCTCATCCAGTTCGAACGGCTTGACCAGGTAGTCGTCGGCGCCGGCGTCGAGTCCGGTGACGCGGTCGCCGACGGTGTCGCGGGCGGTGAGCATCAGGATGGGGGTGGTGACACCGGTGGAACGCAGCCGGCGGGCCGTGGTGAGCCCGTCCATCCGGGGCATCAGGACGTCCAGGACGATGACGTCCGGCCGGTACAGCTCGACCTGCTCGATCGCGGCGAGGCCGTCCGCGGCCAGCTCGGTGTCGTAGCCCTCGAAGGCCAGGGAGCGGCGGATCGCCTCGCGCACCGCGGGCTCGTCGTCCACGACCAGGATCCGGGACGGCTGGTCACCGTTGTCGGCGGGGCTCATCTGGCGCTCTACCTCGCGGGAAGGGGTGGGTTCTGCGGTGGGGCGGGCGGCCGGCGCGGCCGGCGGCGGTCTTCTCATAGCGTCGCACGAACGGCGCCGGGGCGGGCCCGGGACGCCGGCGGCCGGTCCGCACGCGACGGGGGTGCGGGCCGGTGACGGGGACGGCGGTGGGTCAGGGGGGCGGATGTCAGTTCCGGCCGCCGTTCTCCAGCGCGTTGAGGTCCGCCTTGACGGTGTTGACGGGGATGGCGAAGCCGAGGCCGACGCTGCCCGCGCTGCCGGAGGAGTAGCTGTTGGAGGTGCTCGGCGAGTACATCGCGGAGTTGATCCCGATGACCTGGCCGGACATGTTGATCAGGGCGCCGCCGGAGTTGCCGGGGTTGAGGGAGGCGTCGGTCTGGATGGCCTTGTAGGTGGTGGTGTTGCCGCCGACCTGGCCGTTGTACTGGCCGCCGCCGAACTGGAACGGCCACTGGTCGCCGCCCCGGCCGCCGCCGGAGTTGCCCTCGTCGGTGGAGACGGTGACGTCCCGGTCGAGCGCGGAGACCACGCCGCTGGTGACCGTGCCGGCCAGCCCCTCGGGCGAGCCGATGGCGACGACCTGGTCGCCCACCGCCACGCTGCCGGAGTCGCCCAGGGTCGCCGGCTTGAGGCCGCTGACGTCCTGCGCCTTGATCACGGCGAGGTCCTTGGCGCTGTCGGTGCCGACGACCTGCGCGGTCGCGGTCTTCCCGGTGCTGAACGTCACCTTGAGGGTGTCGGAGCCGTTGATGACGTGGTTGTTGGTGAGGATCGTGCCGTCGGAGGTGAGGATCACGCCGGAGCCGATCGACTCGCCGCTGCCCGAGGTGGCGTCGATCTCCACGATGCTGGGGCTGACGGCGGCCGCGACGGCGGCGACGCTGCCCATCGCCTTGGCGTCGGAGGAGGTCGGGGTCCCCACCACGGAGGTCGCCGCGGTGGAGCCGGAGTGGGTCGCGTCGCCTATCAGGGCCGCGGTGCCGCCGCCGACCAGACCGGAGACGACCGCGACGGCGGCGACCAGCAGGGCCGTCCGCCGGCCCGGGCCGCGCCGGCGCGGGGCGGGGGCACCGGGGTAGGTGTCGCCGTAGCCGTCGTGACCGGAGCCGTCGTGACCGGAGCCGCCGTGATCGCCGAAGCCGCCGCTCCCGCCGTAACCGTCGCTCCTGCCGTAACCGTCGTTCCCGCCGGGCTCACCCGGACCGCCGTAGGAGCCGCCACCCGGCCCGACGGTCACGCCCGCCGGGGTGATGACCTGCTGCTCCGGGCTGTGGGCGGGCGGCGGCGGATAGGCCGCGAAGGGCTGGGGGGTGCCGCTGGAAGGGGGGATGCTGTCCGTCATGCTCACGACTGTGCGCGTGGATCATGAGAACTCCCTGAGGAGCGGCTGAGAAGCCCGACAGAAGTAGGTATGCCCGAAATAAGGGCGAACCGCGGGGGAGCCGAGCGGGGCTACGCGCAGCCGCAGGACCGGCGGACCACCAGCCGGGACGGGAACTGCCGCAGCCGCTCCCGCCGCGACGCGGTCACCCGCAGGCTCTCGTCCAGCACCAGGTCGACCGCCGCCCGCGCCATCGCCTGGCGGTCCGAGGCGACCGTCGTCAGCGGCGGATCGGTCAGCGCCGCCTCCTTGACGTCGTCGAACCCGGCGACCGCCAGCTCGCCCGGCACGTCGATCCGCAGCTCCCGCGCGGCCCGCAGCACGCCGATGGCCTGGTCGTCGGTGGCGCAGACGATCGCCGGCGGGCGCTGCGGCCCGGACAGCAGGCCGAGCGCCACCTGGTAGGCGTCGTAGCGGTTGTACGGGGCCTGGAAGAGGCGGCCTTCCGTGGACCGCCCGGCCTCCCGCATGGCCCGCCGCCAGCCCTCGATGTGGTCGGTGACCGGGTCGCCGAGGACCGGTGTCTTCTCCGTGCCGCCCAGGCACGCCACATACGGGTGCCCGTGCTCCAGCAGGTGCCGGGTGGCCAGTTGCGCCCCGCCGACGTCGTCGGTGACCACGGCCACGTCGTCGATCGCCTCCGGGCGCCGGTGCAGCAGCACCACCCGGGCGTCCCAGGCGTCGATCTCGGCGGCCGCGTGCTCGCTCGGGCCCTGGCTGATCAGGATCAGCCCGGAGACCCGCATGCCGAGGAAGGCGCGCAGATAGTGCACCTCGCGCTCGTCGAGGTAGTCGGAGTTGCCGACCAGCACCATCTTCCCGCGCTCGGACGCGGCCTGTTCGACCGCGTGCGCCATCTCCGCGAAGAACGGCTGACGGGCGTCCGGGACGATCAGCCCTATCAGGTCCGTGCGGCGGCTGGCCATCGCCTGGGCCACGCGGTCCGGGCGATAGCCGAGCTGCTTGATGGCGGCCAGCACGCGCTCGCGCGTGGCCGGTGCGACCGGTCTCGGTCCGTTGTTGATGACGTAGGAGACGACCGCGGTCGAGGTCCCCGCCAGCCTGGCCACATCGTCACGCGTCACCTTGGGCACGGGCGTCAGTCTACGCAGGTGAATCCCCGCTCCTGCCCGAGGTGGACCCCGCGGACGCCCGCGCGGCCGCCGGCTCGCCGGCCCCGTCCCGCGCGCCCTCCTCCGCGGCCCTGGCGGCCTTGGCCCGGGCGGCCTCCTCGGCGGCCCGCTCCACCTTCTCCGGGGTGACGAACCGGTATCCGACGTTGCGTACCGTGCCGATCAGCGACTCGTGCTCGGGCCCGAGCTTCGCGCGCAGCCGCCGCACGTGGACGTCCACGGTCCGGGTGCCGCCGAAGTAGTCGTAGCCCCACACCTCCTGGAGCAGCTGGGCGCGGGTGAAGACCCGGCCGGGGTGCTGCGCCAGGTACTTCAGCAGCTCGAACTCCTTGAAGGTCAGGTCCAGGACCCGGCCCTTGAGCTTGGCGCTGTACGTCGCCTCGTCGACCGACAGGTCGCCGTTGCGGATCTCCATCGGGCTGTCGTCCGTGACGATCTGCTGGCGGCCCATGGCCAGGCGCAGCCGCGCCTCGACCTCGGCGGGCCCGGCGGTGTCCAGCAGGACGTCGTCGACGCCCCAGTCGGCGGTCACCGCGGCCAGGCCGCCCTCGGTGACGACCAGCAGCAGCGGGCAACCGGGACCGGTGGACCGCAGCAGCTGGCACAGGCTGCGGATCTGCGGCAGGTCGCGGCGGCCGTCGACCAGGATGACGTCGGCACCCGGGGTGTCGACGAGGGCCGGCCCCTCGGCGGGCGCGACGCGCACACTGTGCAGCAGCAGGCCCAGGGCGGGCAGGACCTCGGTGGACGGCTGCAGGGCGTTGGTCAGCAGAAGCAGAGAACTCACCGGCGGCTCCCCTCACTGGTGCGGACGGTCTGACTGCGATCGGTCTGACTGCGGTCGGTCGGGATGCGGTCGGTAGGGATGCGGTCGGTCGGGGCCATGCGGAGGTGCGTCGGGCGGTCGCCGCCCGTGGAACCCGGCTTGGTCATGTCCTTCTCGATCCTCCTCGTCCCCGCGAGGACGTATACCGTGCGGTGCCGCGCGGGCCCTCCGCCCGGAGACCGACCGGGGAGCCGAAAAAGCACGAAAGGACCCGGGGGCGACGCTGCCCGGATCCTCTTTCCTCTGGAGAATAGCCCACATGGACTCCGCGCGAGAGGTGCAGCACGAACGGCTTGCTGTTTTTTCGATCACTCCACGTGGCCGGCAGGACACCTCCAGGAGATCGTCTCGTCACGTTCTGCTCACCGACGACGGTGTGCGGATCGAGGCCGAGCACCGGCCCGCGGCGCCCGGCGGGGTGCCCGCCGCGGACCGGCTCGCGATCGTCGTCGCGCACGGCTTCACCGGGTCGCTGGAGCGGCCCGCGGTGCGCCGCGCGGCGGCGGAGCTCGCCCGCTACGGCGGCGTCGTGACCTTCTCCTTCCGGGGCCACGGCGGCTCCGGCGGGCGGTCCACCGTCGGTGACCGGGAGATCCTCGACCTGGACGCGGCGGTGCGCTGGGCCCGGGTGCTGGGGTACCGGCGGGTGGCCACGGTCGGCTTCTCGATGGGCGGTTCCGTGGTGGTGCGGCAGGCGGCGGCCGCGGCGGACCGCACCGGGCGCGGGGGGCGCGCGGAAGCGCGTCCGGATGCGGTGGTCGCGGTCAGCGCCCCCGCGCGGTGGTACTACCGCGGTACGGCGCCGATGCGGCGGGTGCACTGGGTCGTCACCCGGCCGCTGGGCCGGGCCGTCTCCCGGTACGGCCTGCGCACCCGGATCCACCCGGAGGACTGGGATCCGGTGCCGCCGTCCCCGGTGGAGTGCGTGCCGCTGATCGCCCCGGTGCCGCTGCTGATCGTCCACGGCGACCGGGACACGTACTTCCCGCTGGACCATCCGCGGTCGCTGGCCGAGGCGTCCGGCGGGGCGGCGGACCTGTGGATCGAGCACGGTTTCGGCCACGCGGAGAACGCGGCGGCGCCCGAACTGCTGCACCGGATCGGCGCCTGGATCACGGCCCGCGCCTAGGGTGTGTTCCAGACGCCGCGTCGGATCGGCCCGCGGCGCCGGGTGCGTGCGATCGCACGGCGGAGGGTCGTCCTCGTACCGGGCGTACCCGGGCGATCCCGCCGACGAGGCGAGCGTGCGTGCCGGGCGGCGCGGGCCCGGCGGGACTTCCGGAACGCGCCCCGGGTGTGCCGTCCCGGCCGCCCCGGGGAGGCGGCATGATGGACGCCTGCGCGAGAGCGCACCGCGCCCGCGGACCCCGGCGACCCCGGGTCCGGCGACGCAGACATCCGGCAACGCAGACAAGGAGCCGCCATGGCCGCCACCAGGACGGCGGGCACGCCCCCCGCGGGCGACACCGTCCCCTCGGGCACCATCCGCTACTGGGCCGCGGCCAAGGCGGCGGCCGGTACGGCCGAGGAGGCCTACGCGGCGCGGACGCTGGCCGGCGCGCTGGCCGCCGCCCGCGAACGGCACGCCGACCGGCCGGAGTTCGCCCGGGTCCTGGCCAACTGCTCCTTCCTGGTGGACGGCACCCCGGTCGGTACCCGCGACCACGCCGCGGTGGAGCTGACCGACGGCGGCACGGTCGAGGCCCTTCCCCCCTTCGCGGGCGGGTGAGCGGCGCGATGACGACCCCCGAGTGGCACGACGGCGGCCACGGCCGGACGTACCGGCCGGACGACTCTCCGGCGTGGCCGGAGTACACCCCGCACACCGCCGGGCAGACGGCCGGGTACCCGGCCCACGCCCCCGAGTACGCCCCCGAGCATGCCGCCGCCTACGCCCAGCCGCTGCCTGCCGAGCAGTACCTCACCCCCGGCGCCGCGTACCCGCAGCAGACCCGCCCCGCGCAGGAGGCCCACGTGTCCGCCCCCGCCCCGGCCCCGGCGGCCGAGCCCGCCCCCGCGGCCACCCGGCGCACCGGTTCGCCGATCATCGCCCCCGGCATCCAGCCGGCCGCCCTGACCGCCGTGCTGGCCGCGCTCACCGCGGCGGCCGCCGCGCTCGGGCGCCCCGCGCTGGCCGTCCCCGCGGTGCTGCTCCAGGCCCTCACCGCGGCGGGCTGGTTCCGCCTCAACGGCATGTGGCCGGCCCGGCAGGGCATCGCGCTCGCCTTCCTGTCCGGCCTGGCGGTGGACGCGGGGCTGTTCGCGACGGACGGGCGGCACGCGCCGCTGGTGGCGGCCGGCGCCCTCGGGGTGTGGCTGCCGCTCGTCCTCGTCCAGCAGCTGCGCCACCACGGCAGCCCCGACGAGCGGCTGGCGAGCCTGACGGCCACCGCCGCCGCCACCGCGCTGACCGTGCTCGCCGGCGGCTATCTGGCGCTCGCCGGGACGGCCGCGGGCCACGAGCCCGTGGTGGCCGGCGCGCTCGGGGTCGCCGCGGCCACCCTGCTGCGGGCGCTGCCGCTGCCGCCCGTCCTGTCGGTGCCCGTCGCGCTGCTCGCCGGGGCGGGAGGCGGTGCCGCCGCCACCGCGCTGACCGGGCTGCCGACGCTCCCGGCGGTGCTGCTCGGCCTGGCGGCCGGGGTGTGCGCGCTGGTGGGCCTGCGGGTGGCCAGCTACGACTGGCCGTCGCGCTTCGTCCACTTCACCGCCGGTGTCGCGCTGCCGCTGACGGTGGCCGCGCCCGTGGTCTACCTCCTCGGCCAGGTGCTCGCCTGACCCCCGCCCGACGTCCGTTGTGATCGCCGCCACGAGGCCGCCATGAGCCGTCGTGGCGGCGATCACTGCGTGGGGGCCGGACCGCCGGGATAGGCTCGCCGGGCCGGCGAACGATTGGGGAGATCAGATGCGCGGCCGAGGGATACGAATACTGCTGGTCCTGGTCATCGTGCTCGGCGGGCTGTTCGTCGCCGCCGACCGGCTGGCCGTGGCGTACGCGGAGTCGCAGGCCGCCGACCGGTTGCAGCGCTCGCAGGGCCTGACCACCAGGCCCAGCGTGTCGATCAAGGGCTTCCCGTTCCTGACCCAGGTCGCCGCCCACGACCTCACCGAGGTGACCGCCACCGCCGACAACGTGCGGACCACCGGCGCCACCGACCGGCTGAGCATCAGCCGCCTGACCGCGGACCTGCACGACGTCCGCGTCAACAGCGACTTCTCCAGCGCCGTGGCGGACTCGGCCACCGGCACCGCGCTCGTCTCGTACGCCGAGGTGACCCGGCAGGCCCCGAAGGGCGTCACCGTCGGCTACGGCGGCACCGGCTCGGACGGCAAGGGGCAGGTGCGCTTCACCGGCAGCTACCGGTTGCCGGTCCTCGGCACCCAGAAGGCCACCATCACCGGCCATGTGACCGTCGAGAGCGGTGACGTGATCCGCCTCAAGGCCGACGGGAAGCCGGTCATCATGGGCGTCCGGCTGCCGATCGACGTGGAGCGGCTGGTGCGGGAGAACACCGACTTCGGCGGGCCGCTGTCCGGCCTGCCCACCGGCATCACGGTGAGCGGCGTGGACGCCACGCCCGACGGCATCCAGATCACGCTGACCGGCCGGAACGTGCACCTGGCGGGCTGAGGGCCCCTGACGGGGTGGGCGCCCGGCCCGCCGCGCCCGGGTGGCGGCCCGCGGCCGTCCGCTCCGCGAGACACCGGCGTCCGTCCCTCAGCCGGGCGGCGCCGGCCCCGTCCGGACCGGGCCCCGGGCGGCCTCCACCGGCCTCCCGCCCGGCATCCCATACCACCATACGGACAATTCTGTCCCAAAATACGAAACGCCGGTGACACCCGGCGGTCCCCTTCCCTACGATCGAGGCCATGAAGCGACAGGCGGATCTCACGAAGCGGCGGGCAGTCGACCTGTGCCGCGTCGCCGCCATGCTCTGTCGCGTCTCCTGAGCGCGGTGCCCCCACGGCCGTAGCACCGGCCCCGGGCGTCGTCCGCCGGGCCCTTTCGCCCGCCCGCCTGCCGCCCGCGCCTGCCGCACGTGCCGCGCCTTCCGATCCCCCCGCCACGCGCTGTAGCGCGCCCGTGCCGCAGCGCACCCAGCGGATATCCGTTTTCCACGCACCTGCCGCAACTGCCCCGGAGGAGAACAGCATGAGCCGCAGCGACGTCCTCGTCGACGCCGACTGGGTCCAGGCCCACCTCGACGACCCCAAGGTCGTTCTGGTCGAGGTGGACGAGGACACCTCGGCCTACGACAAGAACCACATCAGGAACGCGATCCGCATCGACTGGAAGCAGGACCTCCAGGACCCGGTGCGCCGCGACTTCGTCGACAAGGCGGGCTTCGAGAAGCTGCTGTCCGAGAAGGGCATCGCCAACGACGACACCGTCGTGCTGTACGGCGGCAACAACAACTGGTTCGCGTCCTACGCCTACTGGTACTTCAAGCTCTACGGCCACCAGGACGTCCGCCTCCTCGACGGCGGCCGCAAGAAGTGGGAGCTGGACTCCCGCGACCTGGTCGCCGAGGTGCCCAGCCGCCCGCAGACCCAGTACACCGCGCAGGAGCCGGACACCGCGATCCGCGCCTTCCGCGACGACGTCGTCAAGGCGATCGGCTCGCTCAACCTGGTCGACGTGCGCTCGCCCGACGAGTTCTCCGGCAAGCTGCTCGCCCCGGCCCACCTGCCGCAGGAGCAGTCGCAGCGCCCCGGCCACGTGCCGAGCGCCCGCAACATCCCGTGGTCCAAGGCCGCGAACGACGACGGCACCTTCAAGTCCGACGAGGAGCTGAAGGCGCTGTACGAGGGCGCCGGCGTCGACCTGGCCAAGGACACCATCGCCTACTGCCGGATCGGTGAGCGCTCCGCGCACACCTGGTTCGTGCTGCACGAGCTGCTCGGCCAGGAGAACGTCAAGAACTACGACGGCTCGTGGACGGAGTACGGCTCGCTGGTCGGCGTGCCGATCGAGCTCGGCTCCAACTGACCGGCCGACCCCGCGGAACCGAACCGCGACCGACCAACGATAGGAAGTTCAATCATGTGTGGAGCGAAGGCCGGCGGTCCGGAGCTGGCAGGAGTTGACGTGGCCAACGAGACGATCATCCAGGGCTCGGTGACCCGCGACGGCGAGCCCGTCGCCGGATACGTGCGGCTGCTGGACGGCACCGGTGAGTTCACCGCCGAGGTGCCGACCTCGGCCACCGGGCAGTTCCGCTTCTTCGCGGCGCCCGGCACCTGGACGCTGCGGGCCCTGGTGCCCGGCGGCACCGTGGACCGCACCGTCGCCGCCCAGCAGGGCGCCGTGGCCGAGGTCGCGATCGCGGTCTGACGCGCCGGTCCGCGGCACGTCCGCGGCAGGTCCGCGGCCCGTCCGCGGCACGAGAACGGCCGGAGGGCCGCACCCGGGGTTGGACGCCTGGTGGGTGCGGCCCTCCGTGCTGTACCGCGAGAGGGCCGCGAGAGGCCGGAGAATCGGTTTCCGGGGCGCCCCGGCCGGTGCGTGCCGGGGCCTTCCGGCGTACCGTGAAGGTATGTACGCGCGGCGCCGCCACTGGTACTTCGGGCTGATGGGCACGTGCATCACGCTGTTCGTGCTCGCGTGGGGCGTCGTGCGCATCTGGTCGGTCCCGGCGGCCGTCGCCATGTGCCTGGTCGCCATGGTCATCCCGCCGTGCGCGGCGATCGTCGCCAACCGCAGGGGCCCGGAGGACCGCTGGTGGGACGAGTCCGGGGACGCGCAGTCCGACGCCTGGTGGCGTGAGCTGGACGAGGACGAGCGCAACGAACGCCACCGCGGCGGCGGCCAGTAGGCCCGCCGCGGCCCTCAGTACGGCCTCAGGACAGCCTCAGCCCGCCCTCAGCCCGCCCTCAGCCCGCCCTCAGTACACCAGCGCCTGCGTCCCGTCGGCCATCGCCTCGCTGACGAAGACCTGCGCGCCGGCGATGCGCACGCCCTTCAGCACGTCGTCCTCGGTGATGCCGCGGCGCGCCGCGCACTGGGTGCACAGGGTGATCCGGCCGCCCGCCAGGATGCCGTCGATCAGCTCGGGCAGCGGCGCGGAGTGCGGCAGTTCGAACTCGGCGGCCCGCCCCGGCAGCGCGAACCAGGCGGACTCCCCGGTCAGCCAGAGCGACACCTCGACGCCGCTGGCCACCGCCACCGCCGCCACCGTGAACGCCTGCGAGCAGCGCTCCGGGGCGTCCGTCCCCGCCGTCACCTTGATCACGAGCTTGTTCGCCACGCCCTCACCCTACGGCGGCTCCGGGCACGGCGCGGCGGCGGGCCGCCGGCACGCGTGAGACGCGCGTTACCGACCGCCGCCGTACAGCCGCCGGCGGCCGGCGACTAGACTCGGCAGTCGTCCGTAACCATGAGCGTTCAGCACCGATGAGCGTTCGGCAGTCCCGAGGAGCACCGACGTGCTTGAGGCCTTCTTCACCACCCTTCTCGTCCTGGTCGGCGTCGCCGTCATCGCCTTCGCCGGCCTGACCGTGAAGAAGCTCTTCCAGGGGCAGCGCTGACGCCCGCCCCCGCGCCGCCCACCGCCCGCAGCACACAGATCGCCTGAGCGCACATGATCGAGATCCCGTCCGACCTCCACCCGGACCTTGTCCCGCTCGCCTTCCTGCTCGGCACCTGGGCCGGCGCGGGCGTGCACGACTTCCCGGGCGCCGAGAAGTGCAACTTCGGCCAGGAGGTCGAGTTCACCCACGACGGCCGCCCGTTCCTGGAGTACCGCTCCCGCAGCTGGGTGCTCGACGCGGAGGGGGCCAAGGTCCGCCCGCTGGAGAACGAGAGCGGCTACTGGCGGATCGACGCGTCCCGCAAGGTCGAGATCGTCATGACCCGCGACAGCGGCGTCGCCGAGGTCTGGTACGGCGAGCTGGCCGAGGGCAAGCCGCAGATCGACCTGGCCACCGACGCGGTGGCCGCGCTGCCCTCCGCGGGCGCCTACAGCGGCGGCAAGCGGCTCTACGGCTACGTCAAGGGCGACCTGATGTGGGTCGGCGAGCGGTCCACCCCCGAGGTGCCGCTGCGGCCCTACATGTCCGCGCACCTGAAGAAGGTGGTGGACCCCAGGGAGTGGGTCAAGGACATCAAGGACCTTCCCGACGACGGGATCGCCTTCTTCAAGTAGGCGCACCGCCGGAGTGGATTTCGACCGGTGCCGCCCGCCCTCACCTCCCTAGAATCGGTGACGTGGTGAGCACCGACTGGAAGAAGGACCTGCGCGAGCGCGGGTACCGGCTGACGCCGCAGCGCCAGCTGGTGCTGGAGGCCGTCGACGCCCTGGAGCACGCCACCCCGGAGGACATCCTCGCCGAGGTCCGGCGCACCGCCAGCGGCGTCAACATCTCCACCGTCTACCGCACGCTGGAGCTGCTGGAGGAGCTCGGGCTGGTCAGCCACGCCCATCTGGGCCACGGCGCGCCCACCTACCACCTGGCGGACCGGCACCACCACATGCACCTGGTCTGCCGGGACTGCGGCAAGGTGACCGAGGCGGACGTCTCCATGGCGGCACCGCTGACCGACCGGCTGCGGGCGGAGTTCGGCTTCGACACGGACATGAAGCACTTCGCGATCTTCGGCCGGTGTGCGGCCTGCACCCGCAAGCCCTCAACACCCGCGTCGTAGGCTTGTCCTATGACCAAGAGCCCGCTGCTGTCGCTGCCCGGTGCCGTCCAGGCCGAGGGTCCCGACGAAGGTGTCGCCGCCCACTACGGCGACCTGTTCCGCGAGCAGCGCGCCCTCGCGGCCGGTGACGGCTGGGTGGACCTCTCGCACCGCGGCGTCGTCACCGTCAGCGGCGCGGACCGGCTCGGCTGGCTGCACCTGCTGCTCACCCAGCACGTCAGCGAGCTGCCGCCCGGGCAGGCCACCGAGGCGCTGATCCTCTCCGCGCACGGGCACATCGAGCACGCGCTCTACCTGGTGGACGACGGGACGACG
The DNA here is from genome assembly GCA_048498775.1 of Actinomycetota bacterium. Lineage (GTDB taxonomy): Bacteria > Actinomycetota > Actinomycetes > Streptomycetales > Streptomycetaceae > JBEHXI01. The sequence continues at coordinate 17,130 of JBEHXI010000157.1, forward strand.
ACCTGGATCCACGTCGAGCCGGGCACCCAGGAGGCGCTGCTGGCCTACCTGGACAGCATGAGGTTCTTCTACCGCGTCGAGACGGCCGACCTGAGCGGCACCCACGCGGTCGTCCACCTCCCGGCGGGCAACATCGCGACCGTCCCGGAGGGCCTGCCGGTGCGCGAGACCGCCTACGGCCGGGACGTCTTCCTGCCCCGCGAGGAGCTGGAGGACTACGCGGCGGGTGCGGACGGCTTCCTGCGCGCGGCCGGATCACCGGCCGGGGTGCTGGC
>JBEHXI010000158.1:0-17368 GCA_048498775.1 Actinomycetota bacterium
GACGGTGATCGAGGAGATCACCCACGACTGAGCCCGGCGCGGCTGAGTCCGGTGGGACCGAGTCCGGTGGGACCGAGTCCGGCGCGACTGAGTCCGGCGGGACCGAGTCCGGCGCGACTGAGCCCGGCGGGACCGAATCCGGCGGGACCGAATCCCCGCGGCCGAGTCCTGCGCGAATGCGTCCGGCGGGACCGGGCGGAACGCCCGGGTCCGCGGGCTGCCGGCGGGGCGGTTTCCGGTGGATTGCCCGGGGGTTGCGGTCCGGTGGCCCCGGTGGAGCTCTCGCACCGATCCTCCGCAAGGTGTAGCGCGCACCGCCCCCCGAGCACGTAGGCTCACCGCGTAGGTAACTCTCTAGGCAGGAGCGAGCCCGTGTTCCCCGGTGGTGGTCAGCCGAACATGCAGCAGCTGCTCAAGCAGGCGCAGAAGATGCAGCAGGATCTTGCCGACGCCCAGGCGGAGCTGGCGGAGGCGGAAGTCGAGGGCAGCGCCGGCGGTGGCCTGGTGAAGGCCACGGTCAGCGGCGCCGGCGAGCTCAGGAGCCTGGTCATCGACCCCAAGGCCGTCGATCCCGAGGACACCGAGACCCTCGCGGACCTGGTCGTGGCGGCCGTCCGGGACGCCAACGCGGCCGCGCAGGAGCTCCAGCAGCGCAAGCTGGGCCCGCTGGCCCAGGGCCTGGGCGGCGGCAGCGGCATCCCCGGTCTGCCGTTCTGACCGCGGGCGGCTCCCGCCGGGAGCCGTGAGCGGCCGGCGCGGGAGCCGGACGGGCCCGGGCGGCCCCACCCGGTCCGGTGACGGACAGCCCGGCCACAGACAGCACAGTCAGTAAGGAAGAAGGCGTTCCGTGTACGAAGGCGTGGTCCAGGACCTCATCGACGAGCTGGGCAGGCTGCCCGGCGTGGGGCCCAAGAGCGCGCAGCGGATCGCCTTCCACATCCTGCAGGCCGATCCGGCGGACGTGCGGCGCCTGGCGCACGCGCTCGCCGAGGTCAAGGAGAAGGTCAGGTTCTGCGGCGTCTGCGGGAACGTCGCCCAGGGCGAGCAGTGCCGGGTCTGCCAGGACCCGCGCCGCGACCCGGCGGTGATCTGCGTCGTCGAGGAGCCCAAGGACGTCGTCGCGATCGAGCGGACCCGCGAGTTCCGGGGCCGGTACCACGTGCTCGGCGGGGCGATCAGCCCCATCGAGGGTGTCGGGCCGGACGATCTGCGGATCCGTGAGCTGCTGGCGCGGCTGGCGGACGGAGCGGTCACCGAGCTCATCCTGGCGACCGATCCGAATCTGGAGGGGGAGGCCACCGCCACCTATCTCGCGCGCATGGTCAAGCCCATGGGCCTGAAGGTGACGCGGCTGGCCAGCGGGCTGCCCGTGGGGGGCGACCTGGAGTACGCCGACGAGGTCACGCTCGGGCGTGCCTTCGAAGGGAGACGACTGCTCGATGTCTGACACCGCACTACGCAACGACGCCACCCGCGACGCGGCCCAGGCCGTCCACCACGATCCCGCTCGCCCGGCGCCGGGCGAGGCCCTGCTGCGCGATCCACGCAAGTCCGGTGCGCCGGACGACTTCGCCGTGCAGATCGCGGACCAGATCGAGAGCTTCATCGTCGCCGTCCGGGAGGTCGCCAAGGGCGACGAGCCGGACAGCGCCGTACCGTTCCTGCTGCTCGAACTCTCCCAGCTGATGCTCGCCGGCGGGCGGCTGGGCGCCCACGAGGACATCGTTCCGGACGAGCGGTACGAGCCGGACGCGGGACCGGAGCCGGACGCGGACGAACTGCGCGAGCGGCTGGCCGTGCTGCTGGAGCCGGTGGACGTCTACTCCGAGGTCTTCGACCCGTATGTGCCGCGCAGCACGCCGGTCGCCTGCCGGATCTCCGACGACCTCGCCGACGTGGTGACGGACCTGGAGCACGGGCTCGCGCACTACCGGGACGGGCGGATCAGCGAGGCGCTGTGGTGGTGGCAGTTCTCGTACCTGTCCAACTGGGGGCCGACGGCCAGCGCGTCGCTGCGTGCCCTCCAGTCGCTGGTGGCCCATGTGCGGCTGGACTCGCCCCTGGACGAGCTGGACGGCCTGGACACCGACAACCAGCCGGACGCCGACGAGGATCTGGCCGAGCAGGCCGGCAAGGTCATGGCGCGGGAGATCGCCGCGCCGCTGGGGCTGCGCCCGAAGCGCCGGGGCTGACCGCTCCGGCGAGGGCCGACGCGTTGCCGGGGCAGACCCGAGCACGCCCGGGCAGACCCCGGGTAAAGCAGGGTGAACCGGAGCAAAGCGCGATAAAGCGGCCCTCAGCGGTGCGCGAGCACGGCTGAGGGCCATCACCTCACGAGGACCGAACTCCTAGGAGTCCTCGAGATCTTGGGGATGCTATCGCGCTCCACGGTGCCTTCTCCAAACGCCGCCGCCCGTCCGGTCCGCTCCCCGGCGGCCGTTCCGGTGCGCGGCGGCGCACGGTGACGGAGCGTGTTCATGGCGTGCGCCGCGCGGCCGGTTCCGGATGCCTCCGCTGTGAGCTGGGCCACGTTTTGTGTGCGACGCCTCGAACCCGGGCAGGCATCGGCCCCGAGCCGGTACGCCCCACCTGGGGCGACTCGCGGCGGATCATGGAGTGAGCCGAACGTCTCATGATGTGATACCTCCGGGGCGGATTTCGCCCGCTCGTTACACTGAGCTGACGCATATCCCCTGCGTCCCCCCGTGGGGATCTGGGGCCGACCCCAGAAGACACAGTTGCGAGGAGCGCACGTGGGCCTTGTCGTGCAGAAGTACGGCGGCTCCTCCGTTGCGGATGCCGAGGGCATCAAGCGGGTTGCCAAGCGAATCGTCGATGCCAAGAAGAGCGGCCACCAGGTGGTCGTCGTGGTCTCGGCGATGGGCGACACGACGGACGAGCTGATCGATCTCGCGCAGCAGGTATCGCCGATGCCTGCCGGCCGCGAGTTCGACATGCTGCTGACCGCCGGAGAGCGGATCTCCATGGCTCTGCTGGCCATGGCGATCAAAAACCTCGGCCACGAAGCACAGTCGTTCACCGGCAGCCAGGCCGGCGTCATCACCGACTCGGTCCACAACAAGGCCCGGATCATCGACGTCACGCCGGGCCGGATCAGGACGGCGCTGGACGAGGGCAACATCGCCATCGTCGCCGGCTTCCAGGGTGTCTCCCAGGACAAGAAGGACATCACCACGCTGGGACGCGGCGGGTCCGACACCACCGCCGTCGCGCTGGCCGCCGCGCTGAACGCCGAGGTGTGCGAGATCTACACGGACGTCGACGGTGTGTTCACCGCCGACCCCCGGGTCGTCAAGAAGGCCCGGAAGATCGACTGGATCTCGTTCGAGGACATGCTGGAGCTGGCCAGCTCCGGCTCCAAGGTGCTGCTGCACCGCTGCGTCGAGTACGCACGCCGTTACAACATCCCGATCCACGTCCGGTCGTCGTTCTCCGGCCTGACCGGCACCTGGGTCAGCAACGAACCGCAAGGGGACCAGCCGATGGAGCAGGCGATCATCTCCGGCGTCGCCCACGACACGTCCGAGGCGAAGATCACGGTCGTCGGGGTGCCCGACAAGCCGGGCGAGGCCGCGACGATCTTCCGTGCGATCGCGGACGCCCAGATCAACATCGACATGGTGGTGCAGAACGTGTCGGCGGCCTCCACCGGGCTGACCGACATCTCCTTCACCCTGCCGAAGACCGACGGCCGCAAGGCCATCGAGGCGCTGGAGCGCAACCGCTCCTCCATCGGCTTCGACTCGCTGCGCTACGACGACCAGATCGCCAAGATCTCGCTGGTCGGCGCGGGCATGAAGACCAACCCGGGCGTCACCGCCGGCTTCTTCGAGGCCCTGTCGAACGCGGGCGTCAACATCGAGCTGATCTCCACCTCGGAGATCCGCATCTCCGTCGTCACGCGAGCCGACGACGTCAACGAGGCCGTCCGCGCGGTGCACACCGCCTTCGGTCTGGACAGCGACAGCGACGAGGCCGTCGTGTACGGAGGTACCGGACGATGACCAGCACCGCATCCCGCAAGCCCACGCTGGCCGTGGTCGGCGCCACCGGCGCCGTCGGCACCGTGATGCTCGGCATCCTGTCCTCCCGCGAGGACGTCTGGGGCGAGATCCGCCTGATCGCCTCCGCCCGCTCGGCGGGCCGCCGGCTGACCGTCCGCGGCGAGGAGGTCGAGGTCGTCGCGCTCAGCGAGGAGGCCTTCGACGGCGTCGACGTGGCGATGTTCGACGTGCCCGACGAGGTCTCGGCGCAGTGGGCGCCGATCGCGGCCGCCCGGGGCGCGGTGGCCGTGGACAACTCCGGCGCGTTCCGGATGGACCCGGACGTTCCGCTGGTGGTCCCGGAGGTGAACGCGCACGCGGCCCGCAACCGCCCGCGCGGCATCATCTCCAACCCGAACTGCACCACGCTGTCGATGATCGTCGCGATGGGCGCGCTCCACGCGGAGCTGGGCCTGACCGAGCTGATCGTCTCCTCCTACCAGGCGGCCTCCGGTGCCGGGCAGTCCGGCATCGACACGCTGCGCGACCAGATCACCAAGGTCGCGGGCACCAGCCTGGGCACCCAGCCCGGCGACGTGCGCCGCGCGGTGGGCGACTTCGGGCCGTTCCCGGCCCCGCTGGCGCTCAACGTCGTGCCGTGGGCGGGCTCGCTGAAGGACGACGGCTGGTCCTCCGAGGAGCTCAAGGTCCGCAACGAGTCCCGGAAGATCCTGGGCCTGCCCGACCTGCGGGTCACCGCGACCTGCGTGCGGGTGCCGGTGATCACCACCCACTCGCTGACCGTGCACGCCCGGTTCGAGAACGAGGTCACCGTGGAGCGGGCGCACGAGATCCTGGGCAGCGCGCCCGGCGTCGTGGTCTGCGACAACCCGGCGGCCGGCGAGTTCCCGACCCCGGCGGACGTGGTGGGCACCGACCCGACCTGGGTCGGCCGGGTGCGCCGCTCGCTGGACGACCCGCACGCGCTGGAGCTGTTCGTGTGCGGCGACAACCTCCGCAAGGGCGCCGCGCTCAACACCGCCCAGATCGCCGAGCTGATCGCGGCCGAGCTCACCGAGGGCTGAGCCGCGCGGGACGCGTGCCCACACCCGGCCCCAGGTGGGCCGGGTGTGGAGTAGGTGTGAAGAATCCGTGAGTGATTCAATGGTCTGCACCGCTTGATGCGGGCCCGCCCGCCGTTCGACAATGCGCTCCCCGCCTGCTGCAACCGGCAGCCTGCGGGGAGCGTCTTGGTGTCAGTGCCCTGCCCTACCGTGCTGGATGTGCTGGATGTGTCAGGCACGAACGAAGGGCGTCGCCTGACACGGCGTGCGGAAGACCGGGGCATTGGGGATGAGTTGGTTCGCATGGGGAACAGTGGCGACCCGTCCACTACGGGGGCCGGGGCGTACAACCCCGGCGGGGGGAAGCGTGTCCAACAGGCGTGGCAGAGGCACTCGGCATCCAACCGGCCCTGGGGGCACCCCTGGGCCGCATCGGCGCATCGGCGGCGCGTCCGCCGCGCCCACTCCGTCCACACGGCGGCCTGCCGGTGATCGCTCCCTGGCCGGTCGTCAAGCTGCCCCCCAAGGCCCCGGGCGCTGAAGGGGCCATGGCAGCCGGCACCACGGTGGACCACCTCACCGAGACGTACCAGGCCCACTACCGCTCCCTGCTCGGCCTGGCCGCCCTCCTCCTGGACGACACCGCCTCCTGCGAGGATGTCGTGCAGGAGGCGTTCATCCGCGTCCACGCGGCCCGCAAGCGGGTCCGCGAGCCGGAGAAGACCCTGGCCTACCTGCGCCAGACGGTGGTGAACCTCTCCCGGTCCACCCTGCGCCGGCGCATCCTCGGCCTGAAGCTGCTCTCCAAGCCCATGCCCGACATGGCGAGCGCCGAGGAGGGCGCCTACGAGCAGCTGGAGCGCGACCAGTTGATCCGGTGCATGCGCGGACTGCAGCGGCGCCAGCGCGAGGTGCTGGTCCTGCGATACTTCGCCGATATGACCGAGGCACAGGTCGCCGAGACGCTCGGCATATCGATCGGCTCAGTCAAGGCGTACGGCTCGCGTGGCATCGCGGCGCTCCGCGTCGCCATGGAGGCACCGGCATGACCCACCCCTTCGACTCCGCCGGCATGGCTGACGAGAACCGCGGTTCCGGCCCGTCCGTCCCCTCCGGCGGTGGTGACGCACGCGGGTTCGACGCCGGCGGCTTCCGGGGCCGGCTCAGCGACGCCCGCGGCTTCGAGGCCCGCGGCCACCACGCGGCCCCCGGTGACCGCCCAGGCGGCCCCGGCGGCCCCGACGAGACCAGTGGGGTCCCGGTGAACGGCAGCAGCGCCATCGACGAGTTCGCGCTGCGCCGTCTGCTGCACGACGCCGTCCGGGACGTCGGCCCGCGGGCCGACGCGCTCGACCGGCTGCGCCACGCCGTTCCGGCCCGCCGCACCCGCCGCCGCCAGGCCATGGTGGGCGCCGCGGCCGGTGTGCTGCTCATGGGCACCGCCGTGCCCGCCCTGGTGCACGCCGCGGACTCCGCCGGCACCGACAGCAGCACCACCGCGAACGCGTCCTCCAGCCACGGCTCCGGCAGCGCCCCGGGCACCCAGGGCGGTACCGCGCAGGGCGGCGGCGCCTCCGGCCCGGCCGGCGAGGGCGGCACCGGCGGCCGCCCCGGAATCGGCTGGTCCGGCGGCGCGCCGCCCTCGGCGAGCGCCTCCGCCTCCGCGGGCGGCAGCCCGACCGACGCCGCGGCGGCCGCCCCGGCCTGCACCCGGGACCAGCTCGGCGACGGCAGCGCCCAGGTGGCGGCCGCCGACAGCGCCGGCCGCGTCTACGGCACCTTCACGGTCGTCAACACCTCCACCACCAGCTGCTCGGTCACGGGCGAGGGCCGCATCACGGTGACCGGGCAGGGCGGTGTGGACGCCACCGGCATCCGGGTCGTGGACCACACCGCGGGGGACCCGGCCGACGGGCTGCCCGCCCCGGCCGCCACCCCCGCCGCCGTCGTCCTGGCCCCGGGCAAGGCGTACCAGGTGCAGTTCGCCTGGATACCGTCCTCGGCGGGCACCACGGGCTGCACACCGGCGTCCGGCGGCACCACCGGCTCGACGGGCAGCGGCGGCACCACCGGCACCAGCACCACGGGCAGCGGGGGAACGTCCTCCGGCACGGCCGGCACGGCCAACGCGCCCACCTCGGGCGGATCGCCCTCCGCGAGCCCGGTGAGTCCCGGCATCACGCTGACGCACATCCCCCAGGCGGGTGACCCCGGGGCGGTCAGCACCACCCTCGCCGGCGCCTGCGCGGGCACCGTCTACCGCACCGCGGTCCTGGCCGTGCCGTGAGCCGGGGACCCAGCCGGGGACCCGCGCCCGGAGGGGCCGGGTCCACGCCCCGGGCCCGGCCCTCGTACCGTTGAGGCGTGTACCGGTTCCTGCTGACCCCGCGCTGGCTGGCGATCACGCTGCTCGCGCTGCTCGCCATCCCGTTCTGCGTCTTCATGGGCACCTGGCAGCTGAGCCGGTTCGACGCCCGCGTCGCGGCCGACCGCGCGGCCGAGCACGCGCCCAAGCCGGGCTCCCAGCCGCCCATCCCGCTGCGCCGGGCGCTGCCGGACACCGGCGCGCTCGTCACCACCGGCACCGCGGGCCGCAACGTGACCGCCACCGGGCAGTACGACAGCGCCCACCAGTTCCTCGTCCCGGGCCGCGAGCTCGACGGCCGCCAGGGCTTCTACGTCCTGACCATGCTGCGCGTCCAGGGCGGCGGCCTGGCCGTCGTCCGCGGCTGGCTGCCCGGGAACGCCTCCTCGCCCGGCCGGATCCCGGCCGCGCCCACCGGGCAGACCACCGTCACCGGCGCCCTCCAGGCGTCGGAGAGCGCCGACAGCACCGGAGCGAACGCCTCCGGCGGCCTGCCCACCGGGCAGCTCGGCATCATCAGCGCGGCCTCGCTGGTCAACCTGGTGCCGTACCAGGTCTACAACGGCTGGATCACCCTGGACCGGACCACCGCGCCGCTGCGGGCCGTCCCGCCCACCGCCCCGCAGGGCACCGGCCTGGACATGCGGTCGTTCCAGAACCTGGGCTACACCGGCGAGTGGTTCGTCTTCGCCGGGTTCACCGTCTTCATGTGGGTCCGGCTGGTGCGCCGCGAGGCGGAGATGCAGCGCGACCTGGCCCTGGGACTCGTCCCGGACCAGGCCGGCGCCGCACCGCGGGTCAGCTCCGCCGCAGGTACTTCTCCGCGAACGCCAGCTCCAGACGAAGCTGTTTGATCCGCTCCTCGACGACCAGGGAGCCGTGCCCGGCGTCGTACCGGTACACCTCGTGGGTCTTGCCGAGGGCCGCGAGCCGCTTGACGTAGTTGTCGATCTGCCGGATCGGGCAGCGCGGGTCGTTCATGCCCGCCGAGACGAACACCGGCGCCCGCACCTGCTCGACGTAGGTGATCGGCGAGGAGGCCGAGAACCGCTCCGGCACCTCGGCCGGTGAACCGCCGAACAGCGTGCGGTCCAGCGCCTTCAGCGCCTCCATCTCGTCCTCGTACGCGGCCGTGTAGTCCGCGACCGGCACCGCGGCCAGGCCCACCGCCCAGGCGTCCGGCTGGGTGCCCAGGCCCAGCAGCGTCAGGTAGCCGCCCCAGGAGCCGCCGGCCAGCACCAGCCGCTCCGGGTCGGCCAGCCCGCTGTCCACGGCCCACTGCCGGACGGCGGCGATGTCCTCCAGCTCGATCAGCCCGACCCGGTGCTTGAGCGCGTCGGTCCAGGCGCGGCCGTAGCCGGTCGAGCCGCGGTAGTTGACGCGGACGACCGCGAAGCCGTGGTCGATCCAGGCCGCCGGGCCCGCCGCGAAGGCGTCGCTGTCGTGCCAGGTCGGGCCGCCGTGGATGTCGAAGACGGTGGGGAACGGCCCCGGCCCGGCGGGGCGCTGCACCAGCGCGTGCACCCGGCCGCCCGGCCCCTCCACCCAGACGTCCTCCACCGGCACGGACGGGGGAGCGGTGAAACCGGGCGGATCGAGGATGACCGCGCCGGCCGAGGACCGCACCTGCGGCGGGAGCGCCGCCGACGACCACAGGAACTCCACCGTCCCGTCCGGCCGCGCCGTCGCCCCGCTGATCGTCCCGCTGGGGGTCTCCACCCGGGTCAGCGAGCCGTCCGCGAACGCGTACCGCCACAGTTCGCTGCGCGCCTGGTAGGTGTGCTCCACCAGCAGCGCGGACCCGTCCGGGAACCACTCGGCGGTGATGTCGCCGGGCAGGCCGATGGCGAGTTCGGTCTCCTCGCCGGTCGCGGTGTTCCACAGCATCGGCTCCCAGCGGCCCCGGCGCTGGTGCCCCACCAGCAGCCGCGGATCCCCGGCGACGGGCGCGAAGCCCAGGCACTCCAGGCCCAGTTCCTCGCGTCCGCCGGCCGTGTCGTCCAGTTCGGCGACGACGGTGCCGTCCAGCCGGACCACCCGCAGCGCCGAGTGCATCGCGTCGCCGTGCTCGGTGTGCTCGATGGCCAGCAGCGTCCCGTCCTCCGACAGGTCGCCGACGCCCGCCGACTCGCTGTGCCGGTAGATCTCCACCGGCTCCGCCCCCGGCTCACCGACCCGCACCACGTGGATCGTGGTGCCGTCCTCCTCGGTGGAACGCCCGATGACCGCGATGCCGTCCCGTCCGAGCGCGACGCCCGCCGGATAGGAGGGGGCCAGGCCCGGGGCGGCCGGTTCGTCCTCGCCGCCGTCGAACGGCTGCCGCATCCAGACGCCGAACTCGTCCCCGTCGGTGTCCGAGAACCACCACACCCAGGCGCCGTCCGGGGACAGCGTCCCGTCCGTCGTCCCGTTCGGCCGGTCGGTGACCTGCCGCTGCGTACCGGCCTGCCGGTCCCAGGCGTACAGCTCGTACGTGCCCGTGGCGTTCGAGACGAACAGCGAGCGGTGTGGTGCGTCCTGCGCCCACTCCGGCAGCCCCACCCGCGGCGCCCGGAACCGCTTCTCCCACTCCGGCATGCCAGCCATGACATCACTCATGCCGTCCATCAAACCCGATCCCCACCCCGTGGCGGACCGCCCCGGTCCGCCGGGTACCGAGCGTGCCCGGCCGGACGCGCTGGGTGCCCGCCGGGCGGGGACGGTACCGTGCACGGGTGCGGGGACCACGGGGAGCGCGGGGGGAAGAGTTGGGCGGGATCACCGCGGAGGCACTGGTCTCGCTCGGGCGCTGGTATGTGCGCCACGCTCCCGGCTCGCTGGGGAAGGCGCCGCTGGCCGCCCGGTACCTCAACCCCCGGCTGCGCGAGCATCCGCGCCGGGTGGTCACGCGGACCCGGTCCGGGGCGCGGTTCGCCGTCGACACCCGGGACCTGATCCAGCGGTACCTGTACCTGTTCGGGGTGTGGGAGCCGCATCTGACGGCCTGGCTGCGGCGCCGGCTGCGGCCCGGCGACACCTTCGTGGACGTCGGCGCCAACGTCGGCTACTACAGCGTGCTGGCGGCGGGACTCGTCGGCGCGACGGGCCGGGTGGTGGCGATCGAGGCGTCGCCGGAGTTCCACGCGACGCTGGTGCGCCAGGCGCGGCTCAACGGCTGCGCCACCGTGCGCGCCGTCCACGCGGCCGTCGCCGACCGCCGCAGGACGGTGCGGTTCGCCCTCGCCAGCTCCCGGAACATGGGCGCCAACAGCATCGTCCCCTACGAGGGCGTGCCGGAGTCGGAGTTCGAGATCGAGGCCCGGCCGCTGCCCGAGGTCCTCGAACCGGCGGAGATCGCCACGGCCCGGGTCATCAAGATCGACGTGGAGGGCGCCGAGGGCGGCGTGGTCCGGGGGATGGTCCCGCTGCTGGACGCGCTGCGCCCGGACGCCGAGATCACCGTCGAGGTCACCCCGGAGCGGATGGCGCGGCTCGGCGACTCGGCGGCCGAACTCCTGGCGACCCTGCGGGAGTACGGCTTCCACACCTACCGGCTGGTCAACGACTACGCGCCGGAGAGCTATCCGCGGGCGCTGCGGTCCACGGCGGTGCCGGTGCGCTGGCGGGGCCCGGTCACCGGGGAGAGCGATCTGATCTTCTCCAGGACCGACGCCGAGACGCTTCCCTGAAGCCCTCGGGCACGGCCGTCAGGGGTGGTGCCAGCCGGAGGCGGCCAGGGCCCGCGCCCTGGCCCCGATGACGGCCATCCGCGCGGCGCGTTCGGCGGTGTCGGTGTGGGCGGGCTGGCCCGTCGCCTGGCCGGGCCACTTCCGGTACAGCAGGCCCGTCTCGCGGATGAAGTACCCGCGGCTGACGGCGTCCAGGGCCAGCAGCAGCCCGGTGTCCTCCGACGCCGGGAGGGCCATCCAGCCGCCGAGGGCCAGCAGCAGCGCGCGGCGCACACACAGGCTCGCCGGGTGGACCGGGGCGCGGAAGCCGTGCGCCGCCCAGGAGGCGAGCACCTGGCCGCGTTCGATCGGGCCGTCCTCCGGATCGCCGTCGAAGCCCACGGTCGAGCCGTCGGGCAGCAGGTCCAGGACGCGCGAGGTGGTCCAGCCGATGCCGGGGTCGCCCTCCAGCACCGCGAGGTCGCGGGCCAGGGCGCCGGGCGTCAGCCGGTCGTCGGCGTCGAGGATCCGCACATAGGCACCGTCCGCGTCGGCCAGCGCCATGGTGCGGGCGACGCCGGGCCCGCCGGGGCGGCCCTGCCGGAAGGTCACCCGGGGGTCCTCCGGCACGTACCGGGCGACCCCGTCGCTCTCGCCGTCCTGCCGGATGACCCAGTGCCACTCCCAGCCGTCCGGGAGGTCCTGGGCGCGCAGCGAGGCGTAGGCGTCGGGCAGGTACCGGGCGGCGGGCTCGTGGACGGCGGTGATGACGACGATGCGCCCGGGCACGGCGGTCACCGCCTCTCGTCTCTCGGCGCGGTCACGGGTCCGCCCGGAGTCTACGGGCAGGCGGCGGCCGGGCAGGGGCGCGCATGGGAAGGCCCGATCGCCGGTGACGGGGGATGCACCGGCGATCGGGCTTGCGTTAACGCTAACAAGTCCTCCGCCCCCGAAAGGTGAATCACCCATCTTTCAGGGCGAGTTGTGAGCGGTATCACGCCCGGCCGGTCGGCTTCCGCCCGCCGGTCAGCTTCCGCACGGCGGCGCGTACGCCAGACGCGGCAGGTAGTCGTGCCACCGCCCCGGCGTCAGGACGCCCCGGGTGATGGAGCACACCCGGCGCACCGCCTCGCCGACGTCCAGGTTCCACAGCCGCACGGTGTCGGCGCCGCTCGACACCCCGAGCAGGTGGCTTCTCGGGCTGAACGACAGGAAGTTGCCGGTCTTGGCGTTGGGACTGATCGACTGGCCGATGGGCGCGGCCGCGGACGGCTCCGAGACGTTCCACAGCCGCACCGTGTCGTCGTCGCCGCCGCTGGCGAGCGTGCGCCCGTCCGGGCTGTACGTCAGCGAGACGACCGCCTCGGTGTGGCCGGTCAGCGGCGCGCCCAGCGGTGCCGCCCGCAGCGGCCGGGTCACGTTCCACAGCCGGACGGTGTCGTCGTCGCCGCCGCTGGCCAGCGTGCGGCCGTCCGGGCTGAACGCCAGCGCGTTGATGGGGCCGATGTGCCCGGTCAGCGGCGCGCCGAGCGGTGCGGCGCGGAGCGGGTCGGCCACGTTCCACAGCCGGATGGTGTCGTCGGCGCTGCCGGACGCCAGGGTGCGGCCGTCCGGGCTGAACATCAGGGAGTTGACGTACCCGGTGTGGCCGGTCAGCGGCGCGCCGAGCGGCCTGGGGCGGGCCGGATCGGCGATGTCCCACAGCTGGATGGTGCGGTCGTCGTGGCCGGTCGCCAGGGTGCGGCCGTCCGGGCTGATCGCCAGCGCGTCCGGGCCGGTGAACCGGGTCCGCAGCATCAGCGGCGGCCCGTAGCGGACCGGGTGGGCCGGGTCGGTGACGTTCCACAACTGGACCGCGTCGCCGCCGGTCTGCATCGCGAGCGTGCGGCCGTCCGGCGAGAACAGCACCGAGCGCATGGCCCCCAGGCCGGGCGCGAACGGCGCGCCGAGCAGCACGGGCCGGCCGGGATCGGCCACGTTCCACAGGCGGACGGTGTCATCGCTGGCGACCGTGGCCAGGACGCGCCCGTCCGGGCGGAACGCGCCGATCCGGCCGATCATGTCCGCGGTCGGGATCGACCAGAGCCGGACCTTGTTGTCGCCGCTTCCGGTGGCCAGCGTGCGCCCGTCCGGGCTGAAGCCCACCGCGTAGACCTCGCCGCTGCTGCCCGCGAGCGGCTGGCCGACCTGCGAGGGGGAGGCCGGGGCGCTGACGTTCCACAGGCTCGCCGTGCTGTCCGCGCTGCCCGCGGCGAGCATCGTCCCGTCCGGGCTGAAGGCCACCGACCAGACGGGCCCGGTGTGGCCGGTGAGCGGGGAGCCGAGCGGGGCCGCGTGCCCGGGGTCGGTCACGTTCCACAGCCGGATGGTGTCGTCCGAGCTGCCGCTGGCGAGGGTGTGGCCGTCCGGGCTGAACTCCACGGAGTGCACGGTGCCGGTGTGCCCGGTCAGCGGGGAGCCGACCGGGGCGGGCCGGGCCGGGTCCGCGACGTCCCACAGCCGGATGGTGTCGTCGTCGCTCCCGGCCGCCAGGGTGTGCCCGTCCGGGCTGAACGCCACCGAGCGCACGGCGGCCGTGTGCCCGGTCAGCGCGCCCAGCGGACGCGGGTGCGCCGGGTCGGCGACGTTCCACAGGCGGACGGTGTGGTCCTCGTCGGCGGAGGCCAGCGTGTGGCCGTCCGGGCTGAACGCGACCAGGTAGATGGTGCCGTCGTGCCCGGTCAACGGCCGTCCCAGGAGCGCCGGGTGCCGTGGGTCGGCCACGTTCCACAGCCGGATCGTCCCGTCGTCCCCGGCGGACGCCAGGGTGCGGCCGTCCGGGCTGAAGACCGAGGAACTCACCCAACTGGTATGCCCGGTCAGGGGCTTGCCCAGCGGCTCGGGGCGGGTGGGGTCGGCGACGTTCCACAGCCGGACGGTGCGGTCGTAGCCGGCGGTGGCCAGCACCCGCCCGTCCGGGCTGAACGAGGTGAGGTACACCGCGCCGGTGTGGCCGAGCAGCGGCGTCGCCAGGGCCGCGTTCTCGGTGGATATCAGGCGGTTGTCGACACCCTCGTCCTGCGGCCGCAGCCGGTGCGCCACCAGGTCCAGCTGGGCCGACAGCGAGGGATCGGTCGTCTGGGCCCGGTCGGCCTCGGCGACGACCTGCTGGAACACCGCCTCGTCCCGCTGCTGCCGGGCGACCACCGCGAACACCGCCGCCAGCATCGCGAAGACCACCAGCGCCGACACCGCGGCGCGCGCCAGCCACACGGTGCGCCGCCGCAGCCGGGCCGAGGCGGCGAGGAACTCCGCCGCCCGGCGGGTCAGGAACGGCTCGGCGGCCGAATCCGCCCAGGCGCGCGCCTGGTTGAGCCGGACGCCCCGGTACAGCAGCGACGTGTCGCGGCCGGAGCTCTCCCAGGCCCTGCTGTCCTCCTCCAGTTGCTGGCGCAGCAGGTTGCCGTTGCGGTCCTCGTCGAGCCAGTCACGCAGCCGCGGCCAGGCGTGCAGCAGCGCCTCGTGGGTGATCTCCACCGACTCCGCGTCCAGCGTCACCAGCCGGGCGCGCACCAGGGCTTCGAGTGACTCCTCCGTCTTGCCCGGATCGCTGGACTCCTCCGCCAACTGGCGTCGGGTGCCCCGCCGCCGGGTGGCCTGGGTGTCCTCACCGAGCCGCACCAGCCGCAGCAGGAGCAGGCGCGCCGCCGCGCGCCCGGCCGGATCCAGCCGGGACCAGGCCCGCTCGGCGGTCGCCGCGACCGCGCCCTGGATACCGCCCGCGGCCCGGTAGCCGGACAGCGTCAGCCGGCCCCCCTTGCGCCGCTGCCAGGTGGCGAGCAGCGCGTGGGAGAGCAGCGGCAGCACCCCGGCGTCGTGCGCGCCGCGCGGGCCGTCCGCGCTGACCTCCCGGACGATCAGCTCGGCCAGGCCCGGCTCCAGCTCCAGCCCGACGGCCCGGGCCGGGCCGGTCACCGCCTCGCGCAACTCCGCGGTGGTCAGCGGCCCGAGGACCATGTGCCGGTGCTGGAGCGCGTCGGCGAGTTCCGGATAGCCCAGGCACTGCCCGTAGAAGTCGGCGCGCACGCCCAGCACCACCAGGGCGGGGGCGGTGCCCCCGGGCTCCTGGGGCGTGCAGGCGGCGTGGAGCAGCTGGACGAACGCCTGCCGGTCCGCCTCGTCGTCGCAGAGGGTGAACGCCTCCTCGAACTGGTCGACGATGACGACCGGCCGGTCCGCCGTGGGTGCCTCCCGCCGTGCCCACGCCGTGACCGCCTCCCGCGTCAGGCGCGCGACGTCCGGGGTGTCCGCCTGGGCGGCCGCCACCGCGGCGGCCAGTTCCGGTATCCGGCGGGCCAGTTCGGCGAGCGGATCGGCGCCCGGCACCACCTGCAGCACCGGCCCCGCCACCTGGTCCCCGCCGCCCAGGGCACCGTCCCGCAGCGCGGGCACCAGACCGGCGCTCAGCAGCGAGGACTTGCCCGCCCCCGAGGCGCCGACGAGCATCACCAGGCCACCGGAGTCCCGGGCCGCGCGCAACTGCGCGACGAGCGCGTCGGTGCTCCGGGCCCGCCCGAAGAACCACCGGGCGTCCTCCTGCCGGAACGAGGCCAGCCCCCGGTAGGGGCAGACGCCCCGCTCGGCGGACGGCTCCGCCTCGACGGCCGCGTCGGCCTGCTGGACGGCGCCCGGATCGGCCACCGCCCGCTCCCACAGGCCCTGCCACCGGGCCAGGTCGTACAGGCCGGCGGTCACCGGCACCGGTCGCAGGCGCCGGGCCTGGGGGACGAGGACGTGGAGCACCGCGGCCAGGGCGGCGAACTGCGCGGGCACGTTCCTGGCCCGGCGCCAGTCGCTGATCCGCTGCGCGGACACCTGCACCGGGCGCCCCCGCTCGTCGACCCGCCCGAGCCGGGCGACCGCCTCCGCCACCCGTTTCAGGGGCGGGTTGCCGGCCTCCTTGTACAGCAGCGCGAGATGTTCCGCGAAGGCTGCGCGTGCCCCCGACTCGGAACTCAAGGCCTCCACCCCTTACTTCGCCGGCAGCCGGGTCGTCCGGACCGGAAAACCAACTCTACCCCCCTGACCTGCGGTTACGCCCCTCTCCTGAGTGCGGAATCTCGGCTTCAGCGGCCATTTTTGGCAGGATCATCATGCAGCGGCACAACGGCGCGCGTGCGCGGAGCGGAACTCCCCGCCGCCGGATGTGCCCGGCGCCCCGGACCCCGTTCGGCACCGGTCCCCGCGAGGGGAGGGACCGGCGCCGAACGCCGGGACTGCTTACCGCCGCCACCGCGCGCGATGACTTTGGACGTAGGCGATGCCGATCGAGTGCCGCGGATCCTGCCGCAGCGCACCGATTACTGTGTTGCCTGACATCACGGTGAGATCATCGGTCAGCACCAGGGCGCCGGCGTCGAACAGGACGTGGCAGTTTGGGCAGAGGCACAGAACGTTGGCCGTGATATCGGGGCCGTTGTGAGGCGCTCCCAGGGCCTGGATATGCGCGCCTTCGCTGTACATCCCGCCGGGCACGGTGAGCGTGATGGCGCATATCTGGCAGCAGTCGTTGTGCCACTGCTTGACCTGCCGGGTCACCGCGCCACTGCGGACGATGCGCTGAACCGTCGTAGCCCTTCGCGCGCTTGGCTCAGCGGCCGGCTGCTCCTCGGCCTCCGCATCGCTGGCGGGCGCTGTGCGGGCCGGCTGGAGCGCTTCCAGGCTGAACTGCCAGATGAGGAAGCCGTCCATACCGCGGGTGCTGCCGTACGAGGCGACCTGGAACAGCCCGTCATAGCGGTATCCCTGCGCGGGGGCGTGCTTCGAGCCGGCGTGGGCTCCCCGGACGACGCGGACCGGCAAGCCCTCCAGATAGCTCGTGACGAGAGCAGCGTTGCCGGGGTCTTCCAACGTCTGGTCGGCTATCTGCCGCTTGGTCTCTGGGTCCCGGCCGCCGTGGCCTGTATAGACGATGACGTCGCCGTAGTCCCGGTCATCCGGGTAACCGCCCGAGACGACGATGGACTCCGCCCCGGTTGCCTTGGTGCCGCATATTCCGGCCTGCAGTGGGCGGTGGACTCCCGCGTCGTGCGCTGCGCGGCGGTTGGGGAACCATTGGCCAACCGGCACGTCGGGTATATCTCCGATCATAGGACAAGTGTGAGGCGTGGAGGCATGCGTGGGGCTGCTTCAGCACAATGTGGACGCAGAGTTGGTTGCCTGGAGCCCTGCTAGGGCAGCCCTGGACCGCATGAGTCAGGGCCGGCTCCCCCTTCGGGGAACCGGCCCTGACCCGCAGCCTGCCTACCG
>JBEHXI010000159.1:0-17187 GCA_048498775.1 Actinomycetota bacterium
AACAGAAGTGCCGTACACCAGAGGTACGCAATGCCACGGGGAATGTCCGCGCGCTTTTCCGGAAGGGCGGGGAATTCGCGCTGCGCCGCGCCGCGGTAAAGGGCGGCGCCCCGGCGCGGGAAAACCCGCCGGAGCGCCACCGGATGCGGCACGGCCCGCCCGAAAGCGCGGAACAGCCGCCGGAAAAGCCTGCCGGAAAAGCCGCGGGAACGACCGAGACCGACCACGGGAACGACCACCGCGGAACGCGGGCACCGGACGAGCGGCCCGCCGGGCCGCGACCCCGGCGGACCGAACCCACCCCGCCGGGCCGCGATCCCGCCGGCCCCGCACCCACCGGCCCCGACGGACCGCACCCACCGGCCCCGACGGACCGCACCCGCCGGCCCCGGGAGGCCGGGCCTGGACGGCGAGGGCCCGGACGGCGAGGGCCCGGCCGCCGCGTCAGACCGTCTCCGGAAGCTCCTCCAGGCCCTCGGCGACCAGCCGCGCCAGCCGGTCCAGCGCGGCCTCCGCGCCGTCGGCGTCCGAGGCCAGCACGATCTCCTCGCCGCCCCTGGCGCCCAGCCCCAGCACGGCCAGCATGGAGGCGGCGTTGACCGGGTTGCCGTCCGGCTTGGCGATGGTCACCGGAACGCCGGAGGCGGTCGCGGCGCGGACGAAGATCGACGCGGGGCGGGCGTGCAGGCCCTCGGCCCAGCCAACGGTGACGCGGCGCTCAGCCATGGTGGTAGCCCTTCTGGTGGTTCCGGTGGCCCAGCCTTGTCTAGACCACTGTTGTCAGCACTCACGGTAGCGGGGCAGACCCGTGGGCTCCAGAGTAGGCCGGGGTGTCACCGGGGGCTCCGCCGCGCGCTCGGGCGGCCTACTCTTGCGCCCATGGAGACCTCGGCCACGCGCACGTACCCGGTCCACTGGGAGGCGGACGTCGTACTGCGCGACGGCGGCACCGCCCACATCCGACCGATCACCCCGGAGGACGCCGAGCGCCTGGTCCACTTCTACGAGCAGGTCTCCGACGAGTCGAAGTACTACCGCTTCTTCGCCCCGTACCCCCGGCTGTCCGACCGCGACGTGCACCGCTTCACCCACCACGACTACGTCGACCGGGTCGGTCTGGCGGCCACCGTCGGCGGCGAGTTCATCGCCACCGTCCGCTACGACCGCATCGCCGAGGACGGCGCGCCCGCCGAGGGGGAGGGCTCCCTGGCCGAGGTCGCCTTCCTCGTCCAGGACGCCCACCAGGGCAGAGGGGTCGCCTCCGCGCTCCTGGAGCACATCGCCGCCGTCGCCCGGGAACGCGGCATCCGGCGGTTCCACGCCGAGGTGCTGCCCGCCAACCGCAAGATGATCAAGGTGTTCACGGACGCCGGCTACACCCAGCAGCGCAGCTTCACCGAGGGCGTCGTCCGCCTGGAGCTGGACCTGGAGCCCACCGAGGCGTCGGTGGCGGTCATGCGCGCCCGCGAGCAGCGCGCCGAGGCCCGCTCGGTGCAGCGGCTGCTCGCCCCGCACTCCATCGCCGTGGTCGGCACCGGCCGCCGCGAGGGCGGCGTGGGCCGCACCCTGCTGCGCCACATCATCGCCGGCGGCTTCACCGGCCGCCTCTACGCGGTCAACCGCCACTTCCCGGAGGGCCGGACCGTCCTGGAGCCGGAGGGCGTGCCCGCGTACCGCTCGGTCTCCGCCATCGAGGAGCAGGTGGACCTCGCGGTGGTGGCCGTGCCCGCCGAGGCCGTGCCCGAGGCGGTCGCCGACTGCGGCGGGCGCGGGGTGCAGGGGCTGCTGGTGGTCGCCAGCGGCTACGCCGAGTCCGGGACGGAGGGCCGCGAACGCCAGCGCGCCCTGGTCCGCCAGGCCCGCTCCTACGGCATGCGGGTCATCGGCCCCAACGCCATCGGCATCATCAACACCTCCCCCCAGGTCCGGCTGAACTCCACCCTGTCCCCGGAGATGCCCCGCTCCGGGCGGCTCGGGCTGTTCACCCAGTCCGGCGCCATCGGCATCGCGCTGCTGTCCGGGCTGCACGAGCGCGGCGGCGGGCTCGGCGGGATCTCCACCTTCGTCTCGGCCGGCAACCGCGCCGACGTCTCCGGGAACGACCTGCTCCAGTACTGGCACGACGACCCGGCCACCGACGTCGTCCTGATGTACCTGGAGTCCATCGGCAACCCGCGCAAGTTCACCCGCCTCGCCCGGCGCACCGCCGCCGCCAAGCCGGTCGTCGTCGTCAAGGGCGCGCGGCACTCCGGGACGCTGCCGCTCGGCCATGTGGTCGCCGCCCCGCCGATCCCCGACGCCACCGTCTCGGCGCTGTTCCGCCAGGCCGGGGTGATCCGCGTCGACACCGTCACCGAACTGCTCGACGTGGGCGTGCTGCTGGCCCACCAGCCCCGGCCGGCCGGCGGCCGGATCGCCATCCTCGGCAACTCCGAGTCCATCGGCCTGCTCGCCTACGACGTCTGCCTCACCGAGGGCCTGAGACCCTCCGCCCCGCGCGATCTGACCACCGCCGCGTCCCCGGAGGACTTCCGCGCGGCGATCGGCGAGGCCCTGGCGGACGACGCCACCCACGCCGTCGTCGTCACCGCGATCCCCCGCGTCGGCCTGGAGGACTCCCCGGAGGCCGCCGACGGCGACGACCCGGAGCTCGCCGCCGCCCTGACCCGGGCGGCCGACGGCGCCGGCAAGCCCGTCGTCGTCGTCCACCTGGCCCTGGACCGGATGGCGGACCGCCTGTCGGCCGGCGACGGCGGCCCCGGCGAGCCCCCGGCCCGCATCCCCGCCTACCCCTCCGCGGAGCGTGCCGTGCGCGCCCTGGCCGAGGCGGTCCGCTACGCCCGCTGGCGGCGGGAGGCGGCGGCGCCCGGCCGGGTGCCCGAACTGGACGGCATCGACGAGGCCGCCGCCCACGACGACGTGGCGCGCCTGCTGGACGCCGCCCCCTCCGCGTCCATCGGCCTGGACGACGCCGAGGCGCAGACCCTGCTCGGCCGGTACGGGATCACCGTCCGCCCCGGCCGGCCCGCTCCCGACGCCGACGCGGCCGTCGCCGCGGCCCGGCACCTGGGCTACCCCGTCGCGCTGAAGGCCACCGCCCCCCATCTGCGGCACCGCCCCGACCTCGGCGGGGTGCGCCTGGACCTGGCCGACGAGGAGGGCCTGCGCCGCGCCTACCAGGAACTGACCGGCCGGCTCGGCAGCCCGCAGGACGTCCTGCCGGTGGTGCAGGCGATGGCGCCGCGCGGAGTGGACACCGTGGTGCGGGCGGCGGTGGACCCGGCGGTCGGCGCGGTCCTCTCCTTCGGCCTGGCCGGCGCCCCCTCCGAGCTGCTCGGGGACGTCGCGCACCGCCTGGTCCCGGCCACCGACCGGGACGTCGCCGACCTGGTGCGCTCCATCAAGGCGGCGCCGCTGCTGTTCGGCTGGCGGGGGGCCGAGCCGGCCGACACCGACGCGCTGGAGGAGCTGCTGCTGCGGGTCTCGCGGCTGGTGGACGACGTGCCGGAGGTCGTCGCCATCCACCTGGAGCCGGTGGTGGTGGCCCGCCACGGGCTGACCGTGCTCGGCGCGACCGTCCGCCTGGCCCATCCGCCGGTCCGCACCGACCTCGGGCCGCGGGCGCTGTCCCGCTTGTAGACCTCCGGGCCGGCCACCGGACCGTCGCCGAACGGTCCCCGGCGAGCGGCTTCGGGATGCGGACAGGGCCCTAAGATGGAGGACATGGCGAAGACCGGTATGACCACCCAGGGGCTGCGCGCGGCCATCGAGCGCAGCGGCTACTACCCGGCCCTCGTGGCCGAGGCCGTCGAGGCCGCGGTCGGGGCCGAGCCGGTGGTGTCCTACCTGGTCAACCAGGAGACCACGTTCGACGCGAACGAGGTGCGCCGCCATGTGACGGTCCTGGTGCTCACGCCCACCCGCTTCCTGGTCAGCCACACCGACGAGCAGGGCGCCGACGACACCTCCCCGACGCCGTACGCCACCACCTCCACCGAGTCGGTGCGCATCGACCGGATCTGCTCGGTGGTGGTCAACCGGGTCGTCGCCAACCCGGAGTCGTACACGCCGGGTTCGCTGCCCCGCGAGGTGGTGCTCACCATCGGCTGGGGCGCCGTCAGCCGCCTGGACCTGGAGCCCGCCGCCTGCGGCGACCCCAACTGCGAGGCCGACCACGGCTACACCGGCTCCGCGACCGCCGACGACCTGTCGCTGCGGGTCAGCGAGGCCGGCGACGGCCCCGACGCGGTCCGCCAGACGCTGGCGTTCGCGCAGGCCCTGTCCGAAGCCTCCGTGGCCGCCACCTCCTCCCACCACCGCTGATGGGACATCCGGCCGCCACCGGCCCGCAACCGTACGACCCGGCTCCGCTCGACATCCGCACCGCGCCCGTCCCCCGGTACGGCGCCGCGGCGCTCGCCGACCTGCTGCCCGCCGTGACGGCCCCGTTCGGCCTGCCCGGCGCCCGCGCGACCGGCCTGGCGCTTGAGCCCGCCGACCGGGTGTGCGTCTTCCTGGTGGACGGCATGGGCTGGGAGCTGCTGAAGGCGCACCCCGCCGAGGCGCCGTTCCTGACCTCGCTGCTGCCGACCTCGCTGGGCGGCAGCGGCAGCCCGCTGACCGCCGGGTTCCCCTCCACCACGGCCACCTCGCTGGCCTCGGTCGGCACCGGTCTGCCGCCGGGCGCGCACGGCCTGGCCGGCTACACCATCGCCAACCCGGACACCGGCGAGCTGATGAACCAGCTGCGCTGGCAGCCGTGGACCGACCCGGTCGCCTGGCAGCCGCACCCCACCGTCTTCCAGCTGGCGGCCGCCGCGGGCATCGAGACCTGCCAGGTCACCTCGCCGACCTTCGAGCACACTCCGCTGACCCGTGTCGCCCTGTCCGGCGGCACCTTCCTCGGCCGGCTGACCGGCGAGGAGCGCATGGACCTGGCGGCCGAGCGGCTCGCCGCCGCGGACCGCGCGCTGGTCTACACGTACTACAGCGAACTGGACGGCATGGGGCACCGCTACGGGGTGGACTCCGATGCCTGGCGCGGCCAGCTGATGATGGTCGACCGGCTGGCCCAGCGGCTCGCCGAGCAACTCCCGCCGCGTTCCGCGCTGTACATCACCGCCGACCACGGCATGATCGACATCCCGGACGAGGACCGGATCGACTTCGACGAGGACTGGGAGCTGCGGGCCGGGGTCGCCCTGCTCGGCGGCGAGGCGCGGGCCCGGCACCTGTACGCGGTGCCGGGGGCGGCCGCCGATGTGCGGGCCGTGTGGAGCGAGGTGCTCGGGGACCGGATGTGGGTCGCGGGGCGGGACGAGGCGATCGCGGCCGGCTGGTTCGGGCCGGTCGTCGAGGAGCGGGTGTACGGGCGGATCGGGGACGTCGTCGCCGTCGCCCGGGACGACATCGCGGTGATCGCGAACCGTACCGAGCCCAGGGAGTCCTCGATGGTGGGCCTGCACGGCTCGATGGCCGCCGTCGAGCAGCTCGTCCCGCTGCTGGAGGTCCGTACCTGACAGGGGCCGGGCCCGCGGCGGGGTGAGCCCCGTCCGGGCCCACCCTCCACCGCGAGCCGGACTCAGCCCACCGGGTGGACCAGGCGGAAGAGCGCGCCCTCCGGGTCGGCGACCGTGGCCGTCCGGCCCAGTGGCCCGTCGTACGGCCCTTCGAGGACCCGTCCGCCCAGCCGCGTCGCCCGCCGCGCCGCCTCGTCGGGGTCCGCCACCGCGAAGTGGGCCAGCCAGTGCGCCCCCGGATCGTGCGGCAGCGCCCCGGCGATGCCGTGGATCCCGGCCACCGGGCGGCCGTCCAGCCGCAGCGTCGTGTGGTCGCGGTCGGCCGACAGCTCGGCGTGGGTGTCGTAGCCGAGGACGGCCGCGTAGAACTTGCCGGCCGCCACCGAGTCCCGGGTGACCAGTTCACTCCAGGCGAGGGTGCCCGGCACGCCCCAGGCACCGATCCCGGGGTGCACCTTGGGCTGCCACACGCCGAACACCGCGCCGTCCGGGTCGGAGGCGATCGCCAGCCGCCCGGCCTCCAGGTCCGCGTCCAGCGGGCCGACGCCGACCGTCCCGCCGCACTCGCGGATGCGCTCCGCGGTGGCGTCCGCGTCGTCGCAGCGCAGATATGTCGTCCACCTGATCGGCAGTTGCCACTCCCGGGGGATCTCACCGATCCCGGCGGCCAGCCGGCCGTTCACCACGGCCCGCACGTACGGCCCGAAGTGCCGGGGCCCGGGCTGGAACTCCCAGCCGAACAACCCGCCGTAGAACTCCTGGGCCTGCGGCAGGTCGTGCACCATCAGACTGACCCAGCAGGGCGTGCCCTGGATCTGCCGGGCCGGTGCGTCGGTCATGCGTGTCTCTCCTCGCGCGCGGGTTGGCGGGGGACGCGGAACGATGGTGTCACCGTGCGCCGCGCCGGTGCCCCGGCCGCGCCGACGGGGGACACCCCCGAAGGAGAATGCCCGATTGCGGGCCGGATGTCCGGGTGGTGGACGGGGCGGGTCGCACCGCGCCCGGCGGGCCGGCTGCGCTGCCGTCCCGGCCGCGCCGCGGCCGGGACAATGGGGGCCATGGATCCCATCATCTCCTCGGTGCAACTGCGGAACGACCTCGCGAACCCCACGATTCTGGACGTGCGTTACCAGCTCGGGGGCCCGCCCGGCGGGCCGCAGTACGCAGCCGGGCACCTTCCCCATGCCCGCTACGTCGACCTTGACACCGAACTCGCGGGCCCGCCGGGGAAATCCGGCCGCCATCCGCTGCCGGACCTCGACGTGTTCACGGCGGCGATGCGGCGCGCCGGGGTCTGCTCGGGCCGCCCGGTGGTCGTCTACGACGGCGGCCAGGGCTGGGCGGCGGCCCGCGCCTGGTGGCTGCTGCGCTGGGCGGGCCACGAGGACGTCCGGGTGCTGGACGGCGGGCTGCCGGCCTGGGACGGGCCGCTGGAGACCGGCGTTCCGGAGCCCGCCGAGGGGGACTTCACGCCCCGGCCCGGCTGTCTGCCGGTGCTGACGGCCGACCAGGCGGCGGCGCTGGCCCGCACCGGACTGCTGCTCGACGCCCGCGCGCCCGAGCGGTACCGCGGCGAGGTGGAGCCCATCGATCCGGTCGGCGGCCACATCCCCGGCGCGGTCAGCGCGCCGACCACCGGCACCGTCGGCCCGGACGGCCGGTTCCTGCCGCGTGAGGCCCTCGCCGAGCGGTTCGCCGCGCTCGGGGCAGGCGAGGGCACCGAGGTCGGCGTCTACTGCGGCTCGGGGGTCTCCGCCGCGCAGGAGGTGCTGGCGCTCGCCCTCGCGGGCATCCCGGCGGCGCTGTACGTCGGCTCCTGGAGCGAGTGGTGCGCCGACCCGGCGCGGCCGGTCGCCACCGGACCCCGCCCCTGAGACCCGGTCAACTCCGCGGCTACTCCTGCTTCTTGCGGCGGCTGCCGAAGACGATCTCGTCCCAGCTGGGCACGGTGGCCCGCCGGCCGGGCCGCACGCCGTCGGCCTCCGCCTGCCGGTCGGTGGAGCCCACCAGCCGGTCGCGGTGGCCCGCGACGGTGCGCGGCATCAGCACGTCCGCGTAGGCCGACCCGGCCCCCGCGCTGGCCGCCGGGGCCGGGCGGGCCTCCTCGGCCTCGCCGTCCCCGTCCGCCTCACCGGTGCCGGGCTCCGCGCCCGGCCCGGCGGACGGCACGACCATGTCGCCGCGGAAGCTCGGCACCGCCTCCAGCAGGCTGGTCAGCGAGTCCCGTTCGTCATCGGAGCGATCGGAGCGGTCGGGCCGGTCGGCGCGGTCCGGCGCCGAGCGGTCCGCGGCGCGCTCCGTGCGGTCGGCGCGGTCCATCGTGCGGTCCCGGGGCAGCCGGGCGATCCGCGGCACGAACGGGAAGCTGGGCTCGGGCTGTTCGGAGACCGTCTCCCCGATCAGGGCCCGCGCCTCGTCGTCGACCGCCTGCACCAGCCGGCGCGGCGGGTCGTACGTCCAGCTCGCGGAGTGCGGCTCACCGGCGACCCGGTAGACCAGCAGCACCTCCCAGGTGCCGTCGTCACGCCGCCAGGAGTCCCACTGGGCGCTGTCCTTCTCGGCGCCGCGCAGCATCAGCCGCTCGGCGACCGCCTCGCCCAGCTGCGGACCGGTGCTCTCGCCCTGCCGGCGGACCGGGGTCTTGCGGGCCCGTTCCGCCATGAAGGCGCGCTCGGCCAGCACCGGGCCCTCGAAGCGCCGCACCCGCTCCACCGGGATCCCGGCGAGCTGGGCGACCTCCTCGGCGGAGGCACCTGCTCGTATGCGGGCCTGGATGTCCCGGGGCCGCAGATGGCTCTCGACCTCGATCTCGATCTGCCCGAGCCGCGCACGGTCGTTGCGGATCGCGGCACGCAGCCGCTCGTCGATGGGGAGCGTGTACTCCGTGTTGTCGGCAGCTTTCAGCACCAGTCGTGTGCCGTCGTTGCTGACGGCCACGACACGCAGATCGGGCATGGGGACCTCCCGTGTGGTGCCTGCCGACGTCACGTGCGTCGCTGCTCCCGATGAACGAGTGTGGCCTGCCCGACTGCGGCCCGCCACAACCTTGCCGACTTGCCCGGCGTGTCGGGCGCCTGCCCCGACCCGCCGTTATGGCACGGTTACCTATTCGCAACTGAACGTGACGGATCAGTCACACCCTGTCTCGGGCAGCCGGACGGGAAACCGGTGCACGGGCTCGTCACAGTACTCCATTCGGGCCACTTCGGGCAGCACCTAATCGCCGATGTTCGCGCAGCGCGGGGGTGGTTGAGAAGTGGTGTGACGGCGCACGGGTAGTGCGCGTGGCGATCTTCACACGATCACTTCGGCTTCCGGCCGTCCGGTCGCGCTCAGGTTCCCTGCCCCGTACGGGCGTTCCTACTCCCCGAGAACCCGCCGCAGGTAGTCGTTGGCGAACATCCGTCCGGGGTCGAGCCGGTCCCGCAGCGCCGTGAACTCACCGAACCGCGGATAGACCGCCGCGAGCTCCGCCGCGCCGAGGCTGTGCATCTTCCCCCAGTGCGGACGCCCCTGATGTGCCGTCATGATCCGCTCGACGGCGGTGAAGTACTCCTGGTACCGGGTGCCCCGGTACATGTGGACCGCGATGTACGCCGAGTCGCGCCCGCCGGCCGTGGACAGCGTGATGTCGTCGGCCGGCGCCACCCGCACCTCCACGGGGAAGCTGATCCGCAGCCCGGAGCGCTCCACCGTCCGCTTCAGCTCCCGCAGCGCGGTGACCGCCGCCTCGCGCGGCACCGCGTACTCCATCTCCACGAAGCGCACCCGCCGCGGGCTGGTGAAGACCCGGTAGGCGGTGTCGGTGTAGGTGCGGGCGGACAGGGCGCGGCTGGAGATCCGCGCGATGCCGGGGATGGTGGCGGGGACGGCCTTGCCGAGGGCGCAGGCGGCCTGGAAGACGCCGTTGGAGAGCAGTTCGTCGTCGATCCAGCCGCGCAGCGCCGGAAGCGGCGCCGCGGGGCCCGCGCTGCGGTTGTTCCGCTTGGTGACGCAGCCCTCGGTGTGCGGGAACCAGTAGAACTCGAAGTGCTCGTTGTCGGCCACCAGCTGGTCGAAGCCGGCGGTGACCCGGTCGAAGGTCATCGGCTCCTCACGGGCGGTGAGGAGGAACGACGGCTCGACGGCGAAGGTGATCGCGGAGATGACGCCCAGCGCGCCGAGCCCGACGCGGGCGGACGCGAAGACGTCCGGGTTCTCGTCGGCCGAGCAGGTCAGCACCGAACCGTCCGCGAGCACCATCTCAAGTGCCGTGATCTGCGCGGCGACCGAGGCGGACGCCCGGCCGGTGCCGTGGGTGCCGGTGCTGACCGCGCCGGCGACCGTCTGCTCCATGATGTCGCCCATGTTGGTCAGCGACAGCCCGGAGGCGTCCAGCAGCCGGTTGAGGCGGTGCAGCGGCAGCCCGGCCTCGACGGTGACGGTGCCCGCCGCCGGGTCGACCGAGCGCACCGCGGTCAGCCGGTCCGGGCGGATCAGCACCCCGTCGGTGGCCGCGGTGGCGGTGAAGGAGTGGCCGGTGCCGACGGCCTTGACGGTCTGCCCGGCCTCGGCGGCCTGGCGCACCACGGCGGCCAGTTCCTCCACCGAGCCGGGGGAGACGATGCGCTGGGGCCGGGCGGTCACCGTGCCCGCCCAGTTGCGCCAGACATCCGTTGCGGTCGTGCTCGTCACGGCGTGGCCTCCCACGCTTCCGGCGCCGGCGCGAGCCGACAGTTACCGACCAGTTGGACCGCGATCATACTCACGGCGTCCGCACTGACAAGCGGTCTCGCGGCAGCCGGTTCGCCCGGCCGTCACCCGCGGGTGGCAGGATCGACAGCATGGCCGATCAGCTCGATCCCACCCCGTACGACGCCCTGCTGCTGCTGTCCTTCGGCGGCCCGGAGGGGCCCGAGGACGTGGTCCCGTTCCTGGAGAACGTCACCCGAGGACGCGGCATCCCGCGTGAGCGCCTGGCGGAGGTCGGGCAGCACTACTACCGGTTCGGCGGTGTCAGCCCGATCAACGCGCAGAACCGCGCCCTGCTGGAGGCGCTGCGCGCCGACTTCGCCGAGCACGGTCTCGACCTGCCCGTCTACTGGGGCAACCGGAACTGGGCGCCCTATCTCACCGACACCCTGCGCACCATCGCGATGGACGGGCACCGCCGGGTGCTGACGCTGGCCACCAGCGCCTACGCCTCCTACTCCGGCTGCCGCCAGTACCGCGAGAACCTCGCCGACGCCCTCGCGATGCTGGAGGTCGAGGGCCGCCCGCAGCCCCGGGTCGACAAGCTGCGGCACTACTTCAACCACCCCGGCTTCGTCGAGCCGATGATCGACGCGGTGCTGCGCGCCCTGGAGGAACTGCCCGAGCCGGTGCGCGACGGCGCCCACCTGGCGTTCACCACCCACTCCATCCCGCTGTCCGCGGCGGACACCTCGGGCCCGCCGGAGGGCCACACCGAGAGCGGCCGGGGCGGCGCCTACGTCGCCCAGCACCTGGACGTGGCCGGCACCGTCGCGGACGCGGTGCGGCGGGCCACCGGCGTCGAGCGGCCCTGGGAGCTGGTCTACCAGTCGCGCAGCGGCTCCCCGCACATCCCCTGGCTGGAGCCGGACATCTGCGACCACCTGGAGGCGCTGCACGCCGCCGGGGCGCCGGCCGCCGTCATGGTGCCGATCGGGTTCGTGTCGGACCACATGGAGGTCAAGTACGACCTCGACACCGAGGCCACCGCGAAGGCCGCGGAACTCGGCCTTCCGGTCAGCCGCGCGGCGACGGTCGGCGCCGACCCGCGCTTCGCCGCCGCGGTGCGGGAACTCGTGCTGGAGCGGGCCGCCACCGAGCGCGGCGAGGCCGTGGAGCGGTGCGCCCTGGGCGCGCTCGGCCCCAGCCACGACGTCTGCCCGGTGGGCTGCTGCCCGGCCCGCGCGCCCCGCCCGGCCGCGGCGGGACGCGACTGATGGCCCAGATGCCCCAGGTGCCCCACGAGCCCCACGAGCCCGATGTGCCCCATGCGCCCGAGGAAAGGACCCCCGTGACCGACCAGGAAAGCGCCGAGCTGCTCGGGATCGCCCTGGAGGCGGCCCGCCGCGCCGGGGCGCTGCTGCGCGACGGCCGGCCCGCCGACCTGGGCGTGGCCGCCACCAAGTCCAGCGCCGTCGACGTCGTCACCGAGATGGACATCGCCGCGGAGAAGCTGATCACCGGCTACATCGCCGAGCACCGCCCCGACGACGGCTTCCTCGCCGAGGAGGGCGCCTCCTCGGCGGGCAGCAGCGGGGTGCGCTGGGTGATCGACCCGCTCGACGGCACCGTCAACTACCTGTACGGGCTGCCCGCCTGGGCGGTCAGCATCGCCGCCGAGCGGGACGGCGAGACCCTGGTCGGCGTGGTGGAGGCGCCGATGCGCGGCGAGACGTACCACGCGGTGCGCGGCGGTGGCGCGTTCGTCAACGGCGAGCGGGTGCGCTGCCGGCCGGCACCGCCGCTGGAGCGGGCGCTGGTCGCCACCGGCTTCGGTTACCTGGTGGAGCGCCGCCTCGGGCAGGCGGAGATCGTCCGCGCCCTGGTGCCGCGGGTGCGCGACATCCGGCGCGGCGGGTCGGCCGCCACCGACCTGTGCGACATGGGCTGCGGCCGGCTCGACGCGTACTACGAGCGCGGGCTGAACCCCTGGGACCTGTGCGCGGGCGTGCTGTTCGCCCAGGAGGCGGGCGCGCTGACCGGCGGGCGCCCCGGCGAGCCGGCCTCCGGTGAGCTGACGGTGGCGGCCGCGCCGGGGCTGTTCGAGCCGTTGCAGCGGCTGCTGGACGAGCTCGGCGCCTGGCACGACTGACGGCGCCCCGGACGACCGCATGCGCGCCCCGGACCCTGCGGCGGGTCCGGGGCGCGCGTACGAGGTAACCGGTGGTCTCAGGTCGTTGTCAGGCGATTTTCGGAAGGACGTCGACCCCGTGCTCGGCGGCGAGCCGCCGGAGGTCGTCCAGCTCGGCCTGCTCGACTTCGGCGAGGAAGTCGTCGCCCACCTCGCGGGCGCGGTGCAGGTCGCACTCGGTGTTCCGTATGCGCTCCATGATTCCAGTGGTGAACGCGTCCATGAGGCGCCCCCTCGTCGTCGTCGGTGGCACGGATGGTCAAAGGCTGTACAGGGCGGTCAAGCTTGGTCATCTGGTGCGGATCACGGGCAAACCGCGAACGCTGACGCGCGGGCCATGAGGCGTGATCTCGGGGTTGCAGTCGTCTTCCCCAACCCCGGCGGAGGGGAAACCTCGAATTCCGGAGGAATCTCGGCTACCGCTTCGGTGCCGGGTGGGCGCCGGGGCCGCCCCGCGCTCCCCGGCGGGCCCCGCGGTACCGCCCTTACCAGTGTTTTATGGGCATCCGAGGCAGGATGGTGAGGGCGGCCTGTCCGCTGCCTGTGCCGTTTTCGTGGAAGGACCCTTACGTTGCGTGTACTCGTCGTGGAGGACGAACAGCTCCTCGCCGACGCGGTGGCCACCGGGCTGCGCCGCGAAGCCATGGCCGTCGACGTGGTCTACGACGGAGGCGCCGCCCTCGAACGCATCGGGGTCAACGACTACGACGTGGTGGTGCTCGACCGCGACCTGCCCGTCGTCCACGGTGACGAGGTCTGCCGCAAGCTGGTCGGCCTGGCCCTGCCCACCCGGGTGCTGATGCTCACCGCGGCCGGGGACGTCAGCGACCGCGTGGAGGGCCTGGAGATCGGCGCGGACGACTACCTGCCCAAGCCGTTCGCGTTCAGCGAGCTGATAGCCCGCGTCCGCGCCCTGGGCCGCCGCACCAGTGTCCCGCTGCCCCCGGTCCTGGAGCGGGCCGGCATCCGGCTCGACCCCAACCGCCGCGAGGTCTTCCGCAACGGCACCGAGATCCACCTCGCCCCCAAGGAGTTCGCCGTCCTGGAGGTCCTGATGCGCAGCGAGGGCTCGGTGGTCTCCGCCGAGCAGCTGCTGGAGAAGGCCTGGGACGAGAACACCGACCCGTTCACCAACGTGGTGCGGGTCACGGTGATGACGCTGCGCCGCAAGCTCGGCGAGCCGCCCGTCATCGTGACCGTGCCCGGCTCCGGCTACCGGATCTGACGCGGATGCCCGCCGCGTCCGCTCCCGGAGCCCCGACCCCCGGAGCCCCCGTGCCCGAACCACCCGCCGGCCGGGCGGCGGCGCCGTCCGCCGCGCCCCCGCCCCCGCCCACCCCGCCGAGGCCCACCTGGGACCCGGCCCCGCCCGAGCCATCGGTGCCCTGGCTGCGGCCGACCATCCGGATACGGCTGACGGTGCTGTACGGCGGGATGTTCCTGATCGCCGGCGTCCTGCTGCTGCTGATCATCTACCTGCTGGCCGCCCAGGCGATGCACCTGGGCGGCGAGGCGCCGTTCCGGATCGTCAGCGGCAAGGTGCAGATCACCAGCAACACCTGCCCCGCGCTGTCCGACCCCAGCCTGAGCGCCTCGCAGTTCAACGACGCGCTGGACGCCTGCATGGCCCAGCAGCGCGAGCTGGCCCTGAACAACCTGCTGCGCCGCTCGCTGCTGGCCCTGCTGGGGCTGAGCGTGGTCGCGTTCGCCTTCGGATACGTCATGGCCGGACGGGTGCTGGCGCCGCTGGGGCGGATCACCCGCACCGCCCGCTCGGTGGCCGGATCCGATCTCTCCCGCCGCATCGAGCTCGACGGGCCGGACGACGAGCTCAAGGAGCTGGCCGACACCTTCGACGAGATGCTCGACCGGCTGGCGCGGTCGTTCGAGTCCCAGCGCCGGTTCGTCTCCAACGCCTCCCATGAGCTGCGCACCCCGCTGGCGATCAACCGCACGCTGCTGGAGGTCCAGCTCGCCGACCCCGACGCCTCCCCGGACCTCCAGCAGCTCGGCAAGACGCTGCTCGCCACCAACCTGCGCAGCGAGCAGCTGGTGGAGGGCCTGCTGCTGCTGGCCCGCAGCGACAACGAGATAGTCGACCGCAAGCCCGTCGACCTCGCCGAGGTGGCGTCCCAGGCCCTGGACCAGACCCGTGGCGAGGCCCAGGACAAGGGCGTCGAGCTGCGCAGCCGGCTGGAGCCCGCGGTGGTGCTGGGCAGCGGGGTGCTGCTGGAGCGGATCGCGCTGAACCTGGTGCAGAACGCGGTGCGCTACAACGCCCCCCAGGACGGCTGGGTGGAGATCAGTACCGCGGCCCAGGGCGGGCAGGCGCTGCTGGTGGTGGCGAACACCGGCCCGGTGGTCCCCGCCTACGAGCTGGACAACATCTTCGAGCCGTTCCGCCGGCTGCGCACCGAGCGCACCGGCAGCGACAAGGGCGTGGGCCTGGGGCTGTCCATCGTGCGCTCGGTGACCCGGGCGCACGGCGGCACGATCACCGCGGAGCCGCGGGAGGGCGGTGGCCTGGTCATGCGGGTGGCGATCCCGCTGCGCCCGGATCCGGCCAGGTCCGACTGACCGGCCGGGGCGCGGCGGCCCCGGCCGGGCCGTGATCGGTCACCCAGCGCTGCCGTGACGGGCGGCGCCGGGCCGCTCGCCGGCGTCCCAGCAGGTGGACACTCCCGGGCATCCGTTCGCCTTGAGCGTAAAAGGGCGGATATTTCGGGCGGGATGTCCGCTTGTGACCGATCACACATACGATTTCAGCCGCGAGTGCGTTCCGTGATCGCGCAACCCGCACAAAAAGCGGAAAAATCCAGGTTTCCGCAGGTCGAGATCACGGGAAGTACACGTGACGGCGTGGACGAAGTGCGGCATTCGGACCGTGTTGGGCTCTGATCGGGTCCCGGCGTGATCACCTCTTAGGGGGTGCGGTTGGGTGTCGATTGAGTAACAGGGCTTGATGTAAGGCAAAATCTCCGCCTCGGGTCGGGCACAAGTCCGGCCGCCCACGCGTTACGTGCGCTGGAGATACCGCAGATACCCGGAGGGGGAGGAACGACATGGCAACCGACTACGACACCCCACGCAAGACCGATGACGACCTCAACGAGGACAGCATCGAGGAGCTGAAGGCACGCCGGAACGAGAAGGCGACGTCCGCCGTGGACGTCGACGAGTTCGAGCAGGCGGAGGGCCTTGAGCTGCCCGGTGCCGACCTGTCCAACGAGGAGCTGTCGGTGCGCGTGCTGCCGCGCCAGGCGGACGAGTTCACCTGCATGAAGTGCTTCCTCGTCCACCACCGCAGCCAGCTCGCCGAAGAGAAGAACGGCGAGATGATCTGCCGCGACTGCGCGGCCTGAACCGGGGCAGCCGTGGCGGACTCCATAGGACCGGACTCCACAGGACCGTTCAGAAAGGCCCTCCAGGGCCTGCGCCGGCGCTCTGAGGGCGCCGGGGAGGCCGTGGGGGCGGATCGGGGTTCGCCGCACGGCGGGGCCTCTCCAGCCGCAGCACGTGACGACGAGCGAGGCCGTGCGGCCTCGCTCGCGCACCGGCTGGGCAGCGGCGCGAGGAGCGGGCTGGCGACGATCGTCGACCGGCTGGTCGCCGCTGCCCCGCGCATTCCGGTGCGCGACCTCCAGACGCTCCGCCGGCAGTTCCCCGGCCTGGACGCGGAGGAGATCGCCGACCGGCTGATCGCCGCCGCCGCCACCGGGACCACGGTCGTCGGCGCCGGGGTGGGCGCCGCCGCCATGCTGCCGGTGCCACCGGCGATGGCCACCGAACTGGCCACCGAGCTGCTCGCCGTGGCGGTCGTGGAGTACAAGCTCATCGCCGAGCTGCACGAGGTGTACGGGGTGCCCGCGACCGGCACCGCACGCCAGCGCGCCGCCGCCTACCTGGGCGCCTGGGCCGAGCAGCGCGGCATCGACGTGGTGCGGCCCTCCACGGTGGGCACCGCGCTCAGCGGCCCGCTCAAGCGGCAGCTGCGCCAGCGGCTGGCCCGGCGCTCGGTGCGCCACCTGCCGAACCTGGCGCCCTTCATGATCGGCGCCGGGGTGGGCGCCGTCCTCAACCGGCGCGACACCGGCCGGCTGGCCGAACGCGTCCGCGCGGACCTGCGGGCCCGCCGTCGCCCCTGGCCGGAGCACCCCGCCATCGGGCACCCCAGGCCGGAGCCGGACGCCGCCGGACGGCCGTCCCCCGAGCCTCCCGCTATCGAGCCGTCCTGACCGACTCCAGCGCCGCGGCCAGCCGCTTCGGCGAGCGCGTCGACAGGTACAGGTACGGCGTCGGGTCCTCCGGGTCGACCACCGGCACCCGCAGCGCCGTGGGGATGTAGCTGCGCAGCAGCATGAACGCCCGCGGATCGGCCTTGTGCAGCCGCCAGGCGCTCGCCTCCGCCGCGTCCAGCACCTCCGGCTCGCCCAGCGCCTCGACCGGTATCCGGGCGTCCCCGGCGACCAGCGAGCCGGCCACCACCCGGATCCGCGCCGAGCCGTAGGAGCTCACCAGGGCCATCGCCAGCGCCGTGCCGCCCACGAGGGCGCCCAGCAGCGGCAGCGTCCCGAACGGCATCGCGATCAGCCCGCAGGACACGCCGCCGAAGAAGGCGAGGACCCACCAGGAGCGCGGCGCCGTGAGGCGTTCGTCGTAAGGCTGCATGGCATCTAGCTTGGCACGGCCCCCCGACACCTCCGACAGCGCGGCCACCGCGTCTCCCGGGTCGGTCACCGTCCCCGCAGTCGGTCCACGACTCGCTGGACCGGGCGTGGCCCGCCGCGCAGTCCGGTGGCCAGTTGC
>JBEHXI010000160.1:0-17155 GCA_048498775.1 Actinomycetota bacterium
CTGCGGGCGTCGGTGACCTCGATCCGCAGGGTGCCGCCCGAAGTGCTGAGCGTCAGTCGGAAGTCGCGGCCCGGTACGCGCCCGTGCAGGGCCGCGTTGGCGGCCAGCTCGGCGACGATCTGCGCGGCGGTCCCATGGGTCTCAGGGGGCAGCCGCCACGCCCGCAGGCGCTCGACGGCCAGCAGACGGGCCTGCCGTGCACCGCGGCGGCTCGCGGGGAGCTGCACGCTGAAGCGCTGGTCAGGAGCGGTTGGCGGGGGAGAGGCGGAGGTCCCGGTTCGGGTGGTTTTCTGCTGCACGTCACTCAGCGTGTCCGAGCGTGTATACGCTGAAAAGGCCAAGCGCCGGCACGGACGGTGACTGTCCGGGGCCTGCCCCGGCCTGTCCCCGCCTGTCCGGTCCGTACGCCGTGACCTGGGGGAGCGGCGCGCGGTTGGTTACGCACACGTCGGCATCGGGCATCGGGGGGTGTCATGGATTACACGACGGACGGCGCGGACGGGCCCGGCTGGGACCCTGGGCTGGACGACGACTCCGGGGCCGTGGTCAGGGCGGTCGGCCGCCAGATCAAGCTGTGGCGTGAGGCGGCGGGGCTGCGCCAGGCCGAGCTGGGCACCGCCATCGGCTACGGCGAGGAGATGGTCTCGGCCGTCGAACGCGGCCGGCGCATCCCCAAGCCGGAGTTCCTGGACAACGCGGACCGCGCCCTGGGCGCGGGCGGCAAGATCGCGGAGATGAAACGGGACCTGGCGGAGGCCCGCTACCCGAAGAAGGTGCGGGACCTGGCCCGGCTGGAGGCCGAGGCCGTCGAGCTGGGGGCCTACAACAACTCGGTGGTGCACGGGCTGCTCCAGACGGAGGAGTACGCCCGGGCGGTGTTCGGCGGTCGTCGGCCGTCCTTCACGGAGGACGAACTGGAGCAGCGGGTGGCCGCGCGCATGGCCCGGCAGGAGATTGTCACCGGGGCCAAGGCGCGACCGGCCTTCAGCTTCGTCCAGTGCGAGTCGACGCTGCGCCGCCCCATCGGGGGCAGAATGGTAATGCGGCGGCAACTCGAACGGCTCCTGGAAATCGGTCAGTTGCGTAATGTCGATCTTCAGGTGCTGCCGTTGAACCGCGAAGAGAACTCCGGCGTCGACGGTTCGTTCCGGTTACTCAGGCTGAGGGACGGTACGACGGTGGGACACACCGAGGTGCAGTTCGTCAGCTGCGTGATCGGCAATCCCAGAGACGTCCAGATCCTTGAGATCCGCTATGGGACCATCCGGGCACAGGCTCTCACTCCACGTGAGTCGCTGGCCTTCATCGACAAAGTACGGGGAGAGACATGACCCTCAGGCCGTCTGGCGGCGACACCGAGCTGGAGTGGATAAAGAGCAGCTACAGCACGGCCGACGGCCCCGACTGCGTGGAGGTAGCCGCGACCCCCGCCGCTGTCCGCGTCCGGGACTCCAAGGACCCGCACGGCCCGCAGCTGGCGTTCTCGCCGGAGGCGTGGACCGCCTTCGTGGCGTACGCGGCCGGGCGATAGCCTCCGTCACCCATCCGGCCCACTCCCCGCCCCCACCCCTCCAGGGCCCCGCGGGGGCCGCGCCCCGCACGGGCGTTTCGGGAGTACGGCGGGTGGGGTACGCTCTTCCGCTCGATTGGCATCGGCGTGGCGGACTGTGGCACACTGTCCAAGTTGCTCGGTTGAGTGCCGATGTCGCGCGCCTCCCGTCGGGAGGACCGGAAGCGAGTCCCACAGTACTCGTCGCCCCTTGTCAGGGGCGGAAGTACGGGAATCTTCCGGGAAGCGTGTGCGCGGTGCTCGCCAGGCACTCGGTGGATGACCTTCCCCCACTCCCCTCCCAGGGATCTCCCATGCGGAGATTTGCGAGAAGGGGTGCGACACGCCCGACCGCGTGGGTCGGGGGAGAGGGCAGCCGCCGGGTCCAGAGCGTTATACGAGACAGGACTACGGAGTAGCCATGGCGGGACAGAAGATCCGCATTCGGCTCAAGGCCTACGACCACGAGGTCATCGACTCCTCGGCGAAGAAGATCGTCGAGACGGTGACCCGCACTGGTGCGCAGGTCGCGGGCCCGGTGCCGCTGCCCACTGAGAAGAACGTGTACTGCGTCATCAAGTCGCCGCACAAGTACAAGGACTCGCGCGAGCACTTCGAGATGCGTACGCACAAGCGCCTCATCGACATCCTCGACCCCACGCCGAAGACGGTTGACTCGCTGATGCGCCTCGACCTGCCGGCCGGCGTCGACATCGAGATCAAGCTCTGAGGTGACGCGCGAGATGGCTAAGCAGATTAAGGGCGTTCTGGGCGAGAAGCTCGGCATGACCCAGGTCTGGGACGAGAACAACCGCGTCGTCCCGGTGACCGTGGTCAAGGCCGGTCCCTGCGTCGTTACCCAGGTCCGCACCGCCGACACCGACGGCTACGAGGCCGTCCAGATCGCGTTCGGCGAGATCGACCCCCGCAAGGTGAACAAGCCCCTCAAGGGCCACTTCGCCAAGGCCGACGTCACGCCGCGCCGCCACCTGGTGGAGCTGCGCACCGCGGACGCCAGCGAGTACACCCTCGGCCAGGAGATCACCGCCGAGGTGTTCGAGGCGGGCGTCAAGGTCGACGTGACCGGCAAGAGCAAGGGCAAGGGCTTCGCCGGCGTCATGAAGCGCCACAACTTCCGTGGCCTCGGCGCCGGGCACGGCACCCAGCGCAAGCACCGCTCGCCCGGTTCCATCGGTGGCTGCGCCACCCCGGGCCGCGTGTTCAAGGGTCTGCGCATGGCA
Source organism: Actinomycetota bacterium (assembly GCA_048498775.1). GTDB lineage: Bacteria > Actinomycetota > Actinomycetes > Streptomycetales > Streptomycetaceae > JBEHXI01. The sequence continues at coordinate 2,791 of JBEHXI010000160.1, forward strand.
GGCCGCATGGGCAACGAGCGGGTCACCACCCAGAACCTGACCGTCCACGCCGTTGACGCGGAGAAGGGCCTGCTGCTCATCAAGGGCGCAGTTCCCGGTCCGAACGGCGGCCTCGTCCTGGTCCGTACCGCGGCCAAGGGGGCCTGAGGTAACCGATGAGCACCATTGACATCCTTTCGCCGGCAGGCGACAAGGCCGGGACCGTCGAGCTCCCCGCGGAGATCTTCGACGCGAAGGTCAGCATCCCGCTGATCCACCAGGTCGTCGTCGCCCAGCTGGCCGCGGCCCGCCAGGGCACGCACAAGACCAAGACGCGTGGCGAGGTCCGCGGCGGTGGCAAGAAGCCGTACCGCCAGAAGGGCACCGGCCGCGCCCGCCAGGGTTCGACCCGCGCTCCGCAGTTCGCCGGCGGTGGCGTCGTGCACGGCCCCGTGCCGCGCGACTACTCGCAGCGGACCCCGAAGAAGATGGTCAAGGCCGCCCTGCGTGGCGCCCTGACCGACCGGGCGCGCCACAACCGCATCCACGTCGTGACCGGCGTGGTGGAGGGCGAGACCCCGTCGACCAAGTCCGCGAAGTCGCTGCTCGGCAAGATCAGCGACCGCAAGAACGTGCTGCTCGTCGTCGAGCGCGCCGACGAGGTCGCCTGGCTGTCCGCCCGCAACCTGCCCCAGGTCCACATCCTGGAGGCCGGCCAGCTGAACACGTACGACGTGCTCGTCTCCGACGACGTGGTCTTCACCAAGGACGCCTTCGACCGCTTTACCGGTATCTCCGGAGTCGAGTCCGAGGCTGAGCTCGAAGGGAGCGACGCCTGATGAGCGAGGCAACCGCCACGGTCGCCACCAGCAAGACGATCACGGACCCCCGTGACGTCCTGCTCAAGCCGGTGGTCTCCGAGAAGAGCTACGCGCTGCTGGACGAGAACAAGTACACGTTCATCGTCGACCCGCGCGCCAACAAGACCCAGATCAAGCAGGCCGTCGAGGCGGTCTTCTCGGTCAAGGTCACCGGGGTCAACACGATCAACCGGCAGGGTAAGCGCAAGCGGACCAAGACCGGCTACGGCAAGCGCAAGGACACCAAGCGCGCCATCGTGACCCTCGCCGAGGGCGACCGCATCGACATCTTCGGCGGCCCGGTCTCCTAAGGGAGTCCGGAACGTCCAGAAGTCCGGAATCTTCCGAGGACTGAGAAATGGGTATCCGCAAGTACAAGCCGACGACCCCGGGCCGTCGTGGCTCATCCGTCGCCGACTTCGTCGAGATCACGCGGTCCACGCCGGAGAAGTCGCTGGTCCGCCCGCTGCACAGCAAGGGCGGCCGTAACAACGCCGGTCGTGTGACCGTTCGCCACCAGGGCGGCGGCCACAAGCGCGCCTACCGCGTGATCGACTTCCGTCGGCACGACAAGGACGGCGTGCCGGCCAAGGTCGCGCACATCGAGTACGACCCCAACCGCACCGCGCGCATCGCGCTCCTGCACTACGCGGACGGCGAGAAGCGCTACATCCTCGCCCCGGCCCGGCTGGGCCAGGGCGACCGGGTCGAGGCCGGCGCCAACGCCGACATCAAGCCCGGTAACAACCTCCCGCTGCGGAACATCCCGGTGGGTACCGTGATCCACGCCATCGAGCTGCGCCCCGGCGGCGGCGCGAAGATCGCCCGCAGCGCGGGTTCTTCCGTCCAGCTGCTGGCCAAGGAGGGCACCTACGCCCACCTGCGCATGCCCTCCGGCGAGGTCCGGCTGGTCGACATCCGCTGCCGCGCCACCGTCGGCGAGGTCGGCAACGCCGAGCAGTCGAACATCAACTGGGGCAAGGCCGGCCGTATGCGCTGGAAGGGCGTCCGCCCGACTGTTCGTGGTGTCGCGATGAACCCCGTCGACCACCCGCACGGTGGTGGTGAGGGCAAGACCTCCGGTGGTCGCCACCCGGTTTCGCCGTGGGGCCAGAAGGAGGGCCGTACTCGCTCGCCGAAGAAGGCCAGCAACAAGTACATCGTCCGCCGCCGCAAGACGAACAAGAAGCGCTAGGAGCAGGTCAGATGCCGCGCAGTCTGAAGAAGGGGCCCTTCGTCGACGACCACCTGATCAAGAAGGTGGATGTACAGAACGAAGCCGGCACCAAGAACGTCATCAAGACCTGGTCCCGTCGCTCGATGATCGTCCCGGCGATGCTGGGCCACACGATCGCGGTGCACGACGGCCGTAAGCACGTCCCGGTGTTCGTCACCGAGTCGATGGTCGGCCACAAGCTCGGCGAGTTCGCGCCGACCCGCACCTTCCGCGGCCACGAGAAGGACGACCGCAAGTCGCGTCGTCGCTGATCTGCGGAGTAGCGAAGACCTATGACTGACACCGAAGGGACAACCATGGAAGCCAGGGCCCAGGCGCGGTACATCCGCGTCACGCCCATGAAGGCCCGCCGCGTGGTGGACCTCATCCGTGGCATGAGCGCCACGGAGGCTCAGGCGGTCCTGCGATTCGCTCCGCAGGCCGCGAGCGTGCCGGTCGGCAAGGTGCTGGACAGCGCCATCGCCAACGCCGCGCACAACTACAACCACACCGACGCCGGCTCGCTGTACGTCAGCGAGGCGTACGTGGACGAGGGCCCGACCCTGAAGCGGTTCCGGCCGCGCGCCCAGGGCCGCGCCTACCGGATCCGCAAGCGCACCAGCCACATCACCGTGGTCGTAGCCAGCAAGGAAGGGACCCGGTAATGGGCCAGAAGGTTAACCCGTACGGGTTCCGGCTGGGCGTGACCACGGACTTCAAGTCCCGCTGGTACGCCGACAAGCTGTACAAGGACTACGTCAAGGAAGACGTCGCCATCCGCCGGATGATGACGCAGGGCATGGAGCGGGCCGGCATCTCCAAGGTGGAGATCGAGCGCACCCGTGACCGCGTCCGCGTCGACATCCACACCGCCCGGCCGGGCATCGTCATCGGCCGCCGCGGCGCGGAGGCCGACCGCATCCGCGGCGACCTGGAGAAGCTCACCGGCAAGCAGGTGCAGCTGAACATCCTCGAGGTCAAGAACCCGGAGACCGACGCTCAGCTGGTGGCCCAGGCCGTCGCCGAGCAGCTGGCCTCCCGCGTCTCCTTCCGCCGTGCCATGCGCAAGAGCATGCAGGGCACCATGAAGGCCGGCGCCAAGGGCATCAAGATCCAGTGCGGTGGCCGTCTCGGCGGCGCCGAGATGTCCCGCTCGGAGTTCTACCGCGAGGGCCGCGTGCCCCTGCACACCCTGCGCGCCAACGTGGACTACGGCTTCTTCGAGGCCAAGACCACCTTCGGCCGCATCGGTGTGAAGGTGTGGATCTACAAGGGCGACGTCAAGAACATCGCCGAGGTGCGTGCCGACAACGCCGCCGCCCGTGCCGGCAACCGCCCGGCCCGCGGTGGTGGCGCCGAGCGCCCGCAGCGGCGCGGCGAGCGCGGCGGCCGCGGCCGTCGTCCGCAGGGCGAGGGCCAGGCCCCCCGGGCCGAGGCCACCGCCGAGGCGCCGGCCGCCGAGAGCACCGGCTCCGCCGGGAAGGAGGCCTGACCCCATGCTGATCCCCCGTCGGGTCAAGCACCGCAAGCAGCACCACCCCAAGCGCTCCGGCATGGCCAAGGGCGGCACCGAGCTGGCGTTCGGTGACTTCGGCATCCAGGCCGTGACCCCGGCCTACGTGACGAACCGGCAGATCGAGTCCGCTCGTATCGCCATCACCCGTCACATCCGCCGTGGCGGCAAGGTGTGGATCAACATCTACCCGGACCGTCCGCTGACCAAGAAGCCGGCCGAGACCCGCATGGGTTCCGGTAAGGGCTCGCCCGAGTGGTGGGTCGCGAACGTCAAGCCCGGCCGGGTGATGTTCGAGCTGTCTTTCCCGAACGAGAAGGTTGCCCGGGAGGCGCTGACCCGCGCCGCCCACAAGCTTCCGATGAAGTGCCGGATCGTCCGGCGCGAGGCAGGTGAGTCGTGATGGCGGCCGGTACCAAGGCGTCGGAGCTGCGCGAGCTGGGCGACGAGGATCTCCTCGCCAAGCTGCGCGAGGCCAAGGAGGAGCTGTTCAACCTCCGCTTCCAGGCGGCCACCGGACAGCTTGAGAACAACTCCCGGCTGAAGGTCGTCCGCAAGGACATCGCCCGGATCTACACCCTGATGCGGGAGCGCGAGCTCGGCATCGAGACGGTGGAGAGCGCCTGATGAGCGAGATGAATGTGACTGAGACTGGTAACCAGCGCGGATTCCGCAAGACCCGTGAGGGCATTGTGGTCAGCGACAAGATGGACAAGACCGTTGTCGTCGCCGTCGAGGACCGCGTGAAGCACGCCCTGTACGGCAAGGTCATCCGCCGCACCAGCAAGCTCAAGGCGCACGACGAGCAGAACGCCGCGGGTACCGGCGACCGCGTTCTCCTGATGGAGACCCGGCCGCTGTCCGCGACCAAGCGCTGGCGCGTCGTCGAGATCCTCGAAAAGGCCAAGTAATTCCCGTAGGGAATTCCTTGTAGAAAGTATTCCCTGAAGGGAAATCCCTTCAGGACCGTTCCGTCAGGCTCGGTGCGGGGGGTTGTGTGAGCAGCCTCCCGCACCGGGAACCGACGCGACACTCAGGAGATAGACGTGATCCAGCAGGAGTCGCGACTTCGCGTCGCCGACAACACGGGTGCCAAGGAGATTCTCTGCATCCGTGTTCTCGGTGGCTCGGGCCGCCGCTACGCGGGAATCGGTGACGTCATCGTCGCCACCGTCAAGGACGCGATCCCCGGTGGCAACGTGAAGAAGGGCGACGTCGTCAAGGCGGTCGTCGTGCGGACCGTCAAGGAGCGGCGTCGTGCCGACGGCTCCTACATCCGGTTCGACGAGAACGCCGCCGTGATCCTCAAGAACGACGGCGACCCTCGCGGTACCCGCATCTTCGGGCCGGTCGGCCGTGAGCTGCGCGAGAAGAAGTTCATGAAGATCATCTCGCTGGCGCCGGAGGTGCTGTAACCGATGAAGATCAAGAAGGGTGACCTGGTCCAGGTCATCACCGGCAAGGACAAGGGCAAGCAGGGCAAGGTCATCCAGGCCTTCCCCAGCGAGGACCGCGTCCTGGTCGAGGGTGTCAACCGGGTCAAGAAGCACACGAAGGTCGGCCAGACCGCTCGCGGGTCGAAGACCGGCGGCATCGTGACCACCGAGGCCCCGATCCACGTCAGCAACGTGCAGCTGGTCGTGGAGAAGGACGGCAAGAAGGTGGTCACCCGCGTCGGCTACCGCTTCGACGAAGAGGGCAACAAGATCCGCGTTGCCAAGCGGACCGGTGAGGACATCTGATGACTGCCACCACCACGATGCCGCGGCTCAAGCAGCGCTACCGCGAGGAGATCGCGGGCAAGATGCGTGAGCAGTTCGGCTACGAGAACGTCATGCAGATCCCCGGTCTGACCAAGATCGTGGTCAACATGGGTGTGGGCGACGCCGCCCGCGACTCCAAGCTGATCGAGGGCGCGATCCGCGACCTCGCCACGATCACGGGCCAGAAGCCGGCCGTCACCAAGGCCCGCAAGTCCATCGCGCAGTTCAAGCTGCGTGAGGGCCAGCCGATCGGTGCCCACGTCACCCTGCGCGGTGACCGCATGTGGGAGTTCCTGGACCGCCTGCTGTCGCTCGCGCTGCCGCGCATCCGCGACTTCCGCGGGCTGTCGCCGAAGCAGTTCGACGGCCGGGGCAACTACACCTTCGGTCTCACGGAGCAGGTCATGTTCCACGAGATCGACCAGGACAAGATCGACCGGGTCCGGGGCATGGACATCACCGTGGTGACCACGGCGACCACCGACGACGAGGGCCGTGCGCTCCTTCGTCACCTCGGCTTCCCGTTCAAGGAGAACTGACCGTGGCGAAGAAGTCCCTGATTGCCAAGGCCGCCCGCAAGCCCAAGTTCGGTGTGCGCGCGTACACCCGCTGCCAGCGCTGCGGCCGTCCGCACTCCGTCTACCGCAAGTTCGGCCTGTGCCGCGTGTGCCTTCGTGAGATGGCGCACCGCGGTGAGCTGCCGGGCGTGACCAAGAGCTCCTGGTAAGTCCCTCCGGACTTCCCCGGTGCTCTCGGTAAGCAGCCGGGAGGCGGGTGGCCCGCTCTCCTTCACGTAAAGTGGAGGGGTTGGGCGCCCGCCGCCCGTGACCGCCTCGCGGACGTCACCGTCCGCAAGAAGTCGCTTACTACGCCGTAGGTCCCCGCGCCGCACCCGTCCCCACCCAGTTGGGGGAGAGGGATGGCGCAGACAGGAAACCCCGGCGAGAGAGGCCTAAGGCCATCATGACCATGACCGACCCCATCGCAGACATGCTCACGCGTCTGCGGAACGCCAACTCGGCCTACCACGACGATGTCGTGATGCCGTTCAGCAAGATCAAGTCGCACATCGCGGAGATCCTCCAGCAGGAGGGCTACATCAGCGGATGGCGGGTGGAGGACGCCGAGGTCGGCAAGAACCTCGTCCTCCAGCTGAAGTTCGGCCCCAACCGCGAGCGCTCGATCGCCGGCATCAAGCGGATCAGCAAGCCGGGTCTGCGGGTCTACGCAAAGTCCACCAACCTGCCGAAGGTCCTCGGCGGCCTGGGCGTGGCGATCATCTCCACGTCCCACGGTCTGCTGACCGGCCAGCAGGCGTCCAAGAAGGGTGTGGGCGGGGAAGTCCTCGCCTACGTCTGGTAACTCGGGAAACGGAGGTTAAGCCATGTCGCGTATTGGACGGCTGCCCATCCCGGTTCCCGCCGGCGTGGACGTCACCATCGATGGCCGGACGGTCTCGGTGAAGGGCCCCAAGGGTTCCCTCTCCCACACCGTTGCCGCGCCGATCGACATCGCCAAGGGCGAGGACGGCACCCTGCAGGTGTCGCGCCCGAACGACGAGCGTCAGTCGAAGGCCCTGCACGGCCTGACCCGCACGCTGGTGGCGAACATGATCACCGGCGTGACCGCGGGCTACAGCAAGGCCCTCGAGATCAGCGGTGTCGGCTACCGCGTCCAGGCCAAGGGCTCCAACCTGGAGTTCTCCCTGGGCTACAGCCACCCGATCCTCGTCGAGGCCCCGGAGGGCATCTCCTTCAAGGTCGACTCCCCGACGAAGTTCTCCGTCGAGGGCATCGACAAGCAGAAGGTCGGCGAGGTCGCGGCGAACATCCGCAAGCTGCGCAAGCCCGACCCGTACAAGGCCAAGGGCGTGAAGTACGCGGGCGAGGTCATCCGCCGCAAGGTCGGAAAGGCTGGTAAGTAAGCCATGGCATACGGCGTGAAGATCGCCAAGGGCAGCGCCTACAAGAGCACCGCTCGCAAGCGTCGTCACATCCGCACCCGCAAGCGCATCTCCGGCACCGCGGTGCGCCCCCGCCTGGTCGTGACCCGGTCCAACCGGCACATCGTCGCGCAGGTCATCGACGACACCGCCGGCCACACCCTGGCCTCGGCCTCGACCCTGGACGCCTCGATCCGCGGCGCCGAGGGCGACAAGAGCGCGCAGGCCAAGCAGGTCGGTGCGCTGGTCGCCGAGCGCGCCAAGGCGGCCGGCATCGAGCAGGTCGTCTTCGACCGGGGCGGTAACCAGTACGCCGGGCGCATCGCCGCCCTGGCGGAGGCCGCGCGCGAGGCCGGGCTCGACTTCTGAGCCGGTTCCACGCTTACGGACGCAACTGAGAGAGGTAATTCCAATGGCTGGACCCCAGCGCCGCGGTGGCGGCGCCGGTGGCGGCGAGCGGCGGGACCGGAAGGACCGGCGGGACGGCGGCGCAGCTGCCGAGAAGACCGCTTATGTCGAGCGGGTCGTCGCAATCAACCGCGTCGCCAAGGTTGTCAAGGGTGGTCGTCGCTTCAGCTTCACCGCGCTGGTCGTGGTGGGCGACGGTGACGGCACCGTCGGTATCGGTTACGGCAAGGCCAAGGAGGTGCCGGCCGCCATCGCCAAGGGTGTTGAGGAGGCCAAGAAGCACTTCTTCAAGGTCCCCCGTATCCAGGGCACCATCCCGCACCCGATCCAGGGCGAGAAGGCCGCGGGCGTCGTGCTCCTGAAGCCGGCTTCCCCCGGTACCGGTGTCATCGCCGGTGGCCCGGTGCGCGCCGTCCTGGAGTGCGCCGGTATCCACGACGTGCTGAGCAAGTCCCTCGGCTCGTCGAACCCGATCAACATCGTGCACGCCACGGTGGCGGCTCTGCAGGGGCTCCAGCGCCCCGAGGAGATCGCCGCCCGTCGTGGCCTGCCGCTGGAGGACGTCGCTCCCGCCGCTCTGCTGCGGGCGCGTGCCGGGGCGGGTGTCTGATCATGGCTCGTCTCAAGATCACGCAGACCAAGTCCTACATCGGCAGCAAGCAGAACCACCGTGAGACCCTGCGCTCGCTCGGGCTCAAGCGCCTGAACGACGTCGTGGTCAAGGAGGACCGCCCGGAGATCCGCGGCATGGCGCACACCGTGCGGCACCTCGTCACGGTCGAGGAGGTGGACTGACAATGTCGGACAACGAGACCGGCAAGCCGCTGAAGGTCCACAACCTCCGTCCGGCCCCGGGGGCCAAGACCGCCAAGACCCGCGTGGGTCGCGGTGAGGCCTCCAAGGGCAAGACGGCCGGTCGTGGCACCAAGGGCACCAAGGCCCGCTACCAGGTTCCGGAGCGCTTCGAGGGTGGGCAGATGCCGCTGCACATGCGGCTGCCCAAGCTCAAGGGCTTCAAGAACCCGTTCAAGGTCGAGTTCCAGGTCGTCAACCTCGACAAGCTCGCGGCCCTCTACCCCGAGGGCGGCGAGGTCACCGTCGAGGACCTGGTCGCCAAGGGCGCGGTCCGCAAGAACCAGCTCGTCAAGGTGCTCGGCACCGGCGAGGTCTCCGTGGCGCTGCAGGTGACGGTGGACGCCGTCTCCGGCTCCGCCAAGGAGAAGATCACCGCTGCCGGCGGCAGCGTGACCGAGCTCGTCTGAGCTCACCTGGTGTGACCCACAACCGGGGATGTCCCATATCCAGCCGTCGTTCCACAGGACGGGCAGGGGGACATCCCCGGTTGGTCATTCCTCGGGTACTCCGCCGCCGGTAAGGTGGCGAGGACCGACCATGTACTAGCTAGCCGACCCTCATCGACCGTCACCTTCCGCGGCGAGCGGGAGGCGCAGGAGGCACCGTGCTCACCGCGTTCGCCCGGGCGTTCAAGACGCCCGACCTGCGCAAGAAGCTGCTCTTCACGCTGGGCATCCTTGTGCTGTTCCGGCTGGGTGCGCACATTCCGATTCCCGGGGTGGACTACGCCAACGTCACCCAGTGCATCAAGGAGGCCGGGGGAAGCGGCGGCCTCTTCGGCATGATCAACATGTTCAGCGGCGGTGCGCTGCTCCAGCTCACCGTCTTCGCGCTCGGGATCATGCCGTACATCACGGCGAGCATCATCCTGCAGCTGCTGACGGTGGTCATCCCCCGGCTGGAGGCCCTCAAGAAGGAGGGCCAGGCCGGCACCGCGAAGATCACCCAGTACACCCGCTACCTCACCCTGGCGCTGGCGGTGCTGCAGGGCACCGGCCTGGTGGCGACCGCGCAGAGCGGCACGCTGTTCCGCACCTGCCAGGTGGGCAACCAGATCGTGCCGGACACCTCGATCTTCCGTACCTCGGTGATGGTCATCACGATGACCGCCGGGACCGTGATGATCATGTGGCTCGGTGAGCTGATCACCGACCGCGGCATCGGCAACGGCATGTCGATCCTGATGTTCACCTCGATCGCCGCCGGCTTCCCCGGCTCGCTGTGGTCGATCAAGCAGTCCGGAAAGATCATCGGTGGCTGGGGCGAGTTCGGGGTGGTCATCCTCGTCGGCCTGGCGATGGTCTGCCTGGTGGTCTTCGTCGAGCAGGCGCAGCGCCGGGTCCCGGTCCAGTACGCCAAGCGGATGATCGGCCGTCGCTCGTACGGCGGTACCTCGACGTACATCCCGCTCAAGGTGAACCAGGCGGGTGTGATTCCCGTCATCTTCGCTTCGTCGCTGCTCTACATCCCCGCACTGATCGTGCAGTTCAGCGGGAACAGCACCGCCGGATGGGCCCAGTGGGTCGCCACAAACCTGACAAAGGGTGACCACCCGGTCTACCTGACGATGTACTTCCTCTTGATCGTCTTCTTCGCCTTCTTCTACGTGGCCATCTCGTTCAACCCCGAAGAAGTTGCCGACAACATGAAGAAGTATGGTGGGTTCATCCCCGGTATCCGGGCCGGTCGGCCCACCGCTGAATACCTGGGCTACGTGCTCAACCGCATCACGTGGCCTGGTTCGCTCTACCTCGGGCTGATCGCCCTGGTACCCACGATCGCGATCGCGTTCTTCCAGGGCAGCCAGAGCAACTTCCCGTTCGGCGGAACCAGCATCCTGATCATCGTGGGCGTTGGCCTGGAGACCGTGAAGCAGATCGAGAGCCAGCTCCAGCAGCGTAACTACGAAGGGTTCCTCCGCTGATGCGAATCGTCCTCGTCGGTCCGCCTGGCGCTGGTAAGGGCACGCAGGCCCAGTACCTGGCCAGGAACCTGTCGATCCCGCACATCTCCACCGGTGACCTGTTCAGAGCCAACATCAGCCAGGGCACGCCCCTGGGGAAGAAGGCTCAGGAGTACATCACCGCCGGTCAGCTGGTGCCGGACGAGGTGACCATCGCGATGGCCAAGGACCGGCTGGAGCAGTCCGACACCGAGGGCGGCTTCCTGCTGGACGGTTTCCCCCGCAACCTCAACCAGGCCCAGGTCCTCGACGAGATCCTGGCCGAGCGCGGGATCGCCCTGGACGCGGTGCTGGACCTGGAGGTCCCCGAGGACGAGGTGGTCAAGCGGATCGCCGGCCGCCGGATCTGCCGCAACGACTCCAGCCACGTCTTCCACGTCGCCTACTCGGCGCCGAAGGCGGAGGGCGTGTGCGACGTGTGCGGCGGCGAGCTGTACCAGCGTGAGGACGACCGCGAGGAGACCGTCCGCAAGCGCCTGGAGGTCTACCACACGGAGACCGAGCCGATCATCGACTACTACAAGGCGCAGGAGCTCGTCGTGACGATCTCGGCGCTGGGCCAGGTGGAAGAGGTCACCGCCCGGGCGATGGCGGCGCTGCCGGCCGGAGACTGACCGGACGGCTTGTATCACGCGGAGTGACGCGGCCGTGGTGTCCCGCAGGGGCACCACGGCCGTACTGTTGGGGGCGGAACGATGTACGCCCGAAAGCGCAGGGAAGGCCGGCAGATGGTGGAGATCAAGACCCCGGAGCAGATCGCGAAGATGCGGGCGGCGGGGCTGGTCGTGGCGGCCATCCACGCCGCGTGCCGGGAGGCCGCGGTGCCCGGCGTGAGCACGAAGGAACTGGACGAGATCGCCGCCAAGGTCCTCGCCGACCACGGCGCCAAGCCGAACTTCCTCGGTTACGGAGGGTTCCCCGGCAACATCTGCACCTCGGTGAACGACGTCGTCGTCCACGGCATCCCGGACCGCGAGACGGTCCTGCGGTCCGGCGACATCATCTCCGTCGACGCGGGCGCGATCGTGGACGGCTGGCACGGCGACGCGGCGATCACCGTCTTCGTCGGCGACGGCCACGCCCCGGAGGTCGTCGAGCTGAGCCGGGTCACCGAGGAGTCGATGTGGGCGGGGATCGCCGCCTTCCGCAAGAACGACCGGCTGGTGGACATCTCCCGCGCGATCGAGGCCTACATCCGCCGCCAGCCGCGCCCGGCGAGCGGCAAGTACGGGATCATCGAGGACTACGGCGGCCACGGCATCGGCAGCCAGATGCACATGGACCCGCACCTGCTGAACTACGTCTCCCGGCGGCGCGGCCGCGGCCCGAAGCTGGTGCCGGGGATGTGCCTGGCGATCGAGCCGATGGTCAGCCTGGGCAGCGCGACCACCCACGTCCTGGAGGACGACTGGACGGTCAAGACCGACGACGGCAGCTGGGCCTGCCACTGGGAGCACTCGGTCGCGCTGACCGAGGAGGGCCCGCTGGTCCTGACCGCGGTGGACGGCGGCGCGGCCAAGCTCGCCGAGTACGGGGTCAGGACGGCACCGGACCCGCTGGCGTGACGCCGGGTGCCCCGCGGCGCGCCCGGCGCGGCGCGGGAGGGCGTAACGATCCTCCGGACCGGGTACGAGTAAGGTCCCGATTTCACCTTTCCGATTTCGCTGGCGTAGACTGATGCGTCGGCTCACGTGTGCCCGCATCCGTGTGGCAGCAGGCGCGAGCCGATCAAGGTAGCCGATCTCGAAAGGCGAAGCGTGCCCAAGAAGCAAGGGGCCATCGAAATCGAGGGCACCGTGATCGAGTCTCTGCCGAACGCCATGTTCAAGGTGGAGCTCCAGAACGGGCACAAGGTCCTCGCGCACATCAGCGGCAAGATGCGGATGCACTACATCCGCATCCTTCCCGACGACCGGGTCGTGGTGGAGCTGTCTCCCTACGACCTCACGCGCGGACGGATCGTCTACCGCTACAAGTAGATCTCAGCCGGCGCCCCGCCCCCGCGGCGGTACGGCGGCACGACCCGGAGAGCCTCATCCCATGAAGGTCAAGCCGAGCGTCAAGAAGATCTGCGACAAGTGCAAGGTGATCCGCCGTCACGGCCGGGTCATGGTCATCTGCGACAACCTGCGCCACAAGCAGCGCCAGGGCTGACGCACGACGACGGATCTGCACTCGCAGTTCTTCGCGCGACGCTGTAACACCATGTACATACGCAGTCACCCGACCCCTCGCGCAGGCGCGGGGACGATACCCCCGGTCGGAGGCCGGGGACCCGGCTCGTAAGTCTTACGCAAGCGAGTCTTACGGGAACGGTGCTGCGGAAGACCTCCGATCACCAGACCAGGAGCCATTTCCATGGCACGCATCGAGGGCGTCGACCTCCCGCGTGAGAAGCGCGTCGAGGTCGCTCTGACCTACGTCTTCGGCATCGGGCGCACCCGCGCCCAGGAGACGCTGAAGAACACCGGCGTGAACCCCGACACCCGCGTCCGCGACCTGACCGAGGACGACCTCGTCAAGATCCGCGAGTGGGTCGAGGCCAACTACAAGACCGAGGGTGACCTCCGCCGCGAGATCCAGGCGGACATCCGCCGCAAGGTCGAGATCGGCTGCTACCAGGGTCTGCGGCACCGCCGCGGCCTGCCGGTCCACGGTCAGCGCACCCACACCAACGCCCGCACCCGCAAGGGCCCGCGTCGCGCCATCGCCGGCAAGAAGAAGCCGGGCAAGAAGTAGTCCGAAGCAGGACGCCGCAAGCGGTCCGTGCTGTAGGACCGACCACCTCCACAGGAGAGATCCTCTATGCCTCCGAAGAGCCGTCAGGCAGCCGGCGCCAAGAAGGTGCGCCGCAAGGAGAAGAAGAACGTCGCCCACGGGCACGCTCACATCAAGAGCACGTTCAACAACACCATCGTCTCGATCACCGACCCGTCCGGCAACGTGATCTCCTGGGCCTCGGCCGGCCACGTCGGCTTCAAGGGCTCGCGCAAGTCCACCCCGTTCGCCGCGCAGATGGCCGCCGAGTCGGCCGCCCGCCGCGCGCAGGAGCACGGGATGCGCAAGGTCGACGTGTTCGTCAAGGGTCCGGGTTCCGGCCGTGAGACCGCGATCCGCTCGCTCCAGGCCACCGGCCTGGAGGTGGGCTCGATCCAGGACGTGACCCCGACCCCGCACAACGGCTGCCGCCCGCCGAAGCGCCGCCGCGTCTGACCAGCTGAAGTAGGAGATACACCAACATGGCGCGTTACACCGGGGCCGACTGCAAGCGTTGCCGTCGGGAGAAGCAGAAGCTCTTCCTCAAGGGGAGCAAGTGCGAGAGCGCGAAGTGCCCGATCGAGATCCGTCCTTACCCCCCGGGTGAGCACGGTCGCGGGCGCACCAAGGACAGCGAGTACCTGCTGCAGAAGCGCGAGAAGCAGAAGTGCGCGCGCATCTACGGCGTCCTTGAGAAGCAGTTCCGCGGGTACTACGAGGAGGCGAACAGGAAGACCGGCAAGACCGGTGAGAACCTGCTCCGCATCCTGGAGACCCGCCTGGACAACGTGGTCTACCGGGCCGGCTTCGCCAAGTCCCGCGACCACGCCCGTCAGCTGGTCCGCCACGGTCACTTCACCGTGAACGGCCGCAAGACGGACATCCCGTCGGCTCGGGTCTCCCCGAACGACATCATCGAGGTCCGCGCCTCCTCCCGTCAGATGACCCCGTTCGTGGTCGCTGCCGCCGAGGCCGGCGAGAAGACGGTTCCGGCGTGGCTGGAGGCCAGCCCGGCGAAGCTGCGGATCCTCGTCCACTCCATGCCCGAGCGCCAGGTGATCGACACCCAGGTGCAGGAGCAGCTGATCGTCGAGCTCTACTCGAAGTAA
>JBEHXI010000161.1:0-17136 GCA_048498775.1 Actinomycetota bacterium
GCGCTGACCGCCGCCGTGCCGGATCATCATCCCGGCCCAGTCCCGGAAGTCGTCCTGGTCCTCGGCCGGCACCCCCAGCAGGTCGCAGATCGCGTAGATGGGCAGCGGGAACGCGAAGTCGTGGATCAGATCGGCCCGGCCCTCCCGCGCGAAGGCGTCGATCAGCGCGTCGGTCAGCTCCTGCACGCGCGGCGCGAACCGGGCGATCCGCCGCGGGGTGAACGCCTTGGACACCAGCCGCCGCAACCGGGTGTGGTCCGGCGGATCGATGTTGAGCAGGTGCGTCATGAGATCGGCGCTGCGCTCACCGGGGATGCCGACCTTGCCCTTGGCGTGCGCGCTCTCGCTGTGGTGCACCGGGTTCTTGCTCAGCCTGCCGTCCGCGAGGGCCTGCCGGGCGTCGTCGTACCGGGTCACCAGCCAGGCGCCGACCCCACTCGGCAGCACCGTCCAGTGCACCGGCGCGTGCTCCCGCAGCCAGGCGTACGCGGGGTAGGGGTCGCTGGCGAACTCCCAGGTGAAGAGGGTGGGAGGGGTGGCAGGCTGCCCCGGATGGTCTATCCCTTGCTGGTCGTGCACCCTCCGACCGTATCCGGTGGTCGCTGGGCCGCCGAGCTGCGAGCCTGATCGTGGAGGATGGCGCCGGGTGCGGAGTTCAGCCGGTGCTGAGCCGCCGGTGCCCTGTCAGCAGAAGCCGACCTCATCGGCGTCGGCATCCGACGCGCCGGGCCGCCCCAGCAGGGCCGAGGCCACCGAGGACGCCATTCGCCGCATGAAGGCCACTCGGGATGCGCGTTGACGCTTACAAGTCGTCGCCCGGCCTCCACAGGCGCGGCTGCCCGTCGTTCGCCGGCGGGGTATCGGAGGGAGTCGCTGGACTGGTCGACCTGCGCTGCCGCAGGAGGGCCAGGAAGCCGGTCATGGCGACGATCAAACCTGCGAGCGAGGTGATCAGCCCTGACACCGCTTTGACGGTGTCGGCGACGCTCATGCCGGGGGTGGCAGCGTTGCCCGTCGCGTTGCCCGTGCTTCCCGGTGCCGCGGTCCCGGTACTCCCGTCGCCGGCCGTGGTGCCGCCGCCGCTCGTGCCGCCGCCGGAGATGACGCCGCCCACACCTCCGGTCGTGACACCGCTGTTCGCGCTCCCGGTCGGTATCGCGCTTGCGGTGACGGTCCCTTGGGGGCTGGGAGCTGACGAGGCTCCGCTGCTTGCCACACCCCACCACAGGAGAAGGACGCCCGTACATACAAGGGCAAGCCCCAGCCCCAGCCACCCCTGCGTACGCCGACGCGTGCTGCTCTTCCCCTCCACGGCGGGAACATTACCTGCGCCGCACAACGCCCCGCAGCGTGTGACCAGTTCTTGCGCCGGCATCCCCGCTGGGCGGCATCGTGGGCCGCCGAGCCGCGAGTCTGATCATGGAATCAGCGCGGCCTCCCCTCGCGCGGGATGCCACGGCCGTTCCGCTGCGGCGGCGACACATCCAGCAGGGTGTGCCGCGCCAGATCGAACAGCGTCCACTCGGGGCAGGTCGGCACCTGCACCTCGAGGCTGGGCGCGGAGGCGACCGCGGCGCGGCGTACCGGGTCACCAGCCGGGCGCCGACCCCGCTGGGCAGCGTCAGTGTGGCGGCGGGCCGCCGAGCCGCGCCCGCGACTCCGGGCAACCGGGCATCGTGCCGTGGCGGGAGGTCCGGGCCTTCTGTCACCTGGACATGGCGAGGGTGATGGAGAGCGTCACCAGCATGAGGTAGAGCAGGCCGGCGATGAGCGCGATCCGGCGGTTGAGGGCGCGGGCCTGTGCCTCGTAGCCGGGCCTGAGACAGACGCGCCAGCTGTAGGTGGCGGCCACCACGCAGACCAGCACGAAGAGCAGCGTCCACAGGTGGATCTGCGGGAGGAGGCCCAGGCCGGTCATGGTGCCGAGGGACTGGCCGACCGCCCGCTGGTTCACCACGATGGTGAACAGCGCGGCGCCCAGCAGGCCGAGACGTGCCCCGAGCACTCCCGTGAGCACGGGGGCCTCGTGCTCCACCCAGACCAGGAAGGTGGCCAGCGCGACGATGAAGGAGGCGAAGACCGGCCAGGTCTCCCGGAGGAAATCGGGAACGTCGGCGCGTGCGACGCGCAGCCGGACCACGAACTGGCTGTAGGAGGAGCCGGTCGCCGAGTGTGCCCCGGGGTCGCCGAACGTCGTCCGATAGTGGTCCGCGCTTTCCAGGACCTGCAGACCGTTGACCGAGAAGCCGGGCAGCCGGATGTGGGGGCTGTAGTTGGACTGGGCCGTGTCGGGGACGTAGGCGAACTGGGTGCGATCCTGTGTGGCCTCCACGACGAACTCCAGGGTGTGCCGGTCGAAGGGGTAGTTGCCCAGGCTGAGGTCCTCGCGGTAGGTGCCCAATACCTTCTCGTACGTCCAGAAGCGTCCGTCCTTCCGAACGCTGATCCGGTCGACCACCGCGGTCCGGGAGGCGTTGATGAACTCCGCACTACGCAGCGGCTCCAGTTCGGGCCGTGGGCACACACTCCAGAACCAGATACCGGCGTCGACGGTCTGCCGCGGGGTGTCCAGCGCGTACACGTCGGTGATGTAGGCACCGACCCGGCAGCTGGGGACCGCCGTGGCGGGCGCGGCCGCGCCGATGAGGACGGGGACCGAGGCAAGACAGGCCAGCAGCGCCTGCAGGGCCCTGCGGGCCGACCGGATCTGCACGTGGGCACGCTAGCGGCCCGATCGGCGGGGGCCTCCCGTCCACGCGGGGCGCCACCCGTTCGGCGCAGCCGGTATGTCCGGGGGCCGGCGCGTCCGGCCCGGTGGCCGGTGGCCCGGTGGGCGGGCCCGGTTGTCAGAGGGGGGCGGTACGGTCCGGGGCCATGACCGATTTCCGTCACGACAGGTACTGCGACGCCGTCGAGGCCGAGGAGGAGCGGCTGCTCGAACTGGTGCGGCGGGCCGGGCCCAAGGCGCCCGTGCCGAGCTGCCCGGGCTGGGCGACAGCCGATCTGGTGGAGCACCACGGGCGCACCCATCGGTGGATGGAGTACCTGGTGCGCCATCGCGCCACCGAGCGGGTCTGGTCGAGGGATGTGCCGCTCGGGCTGCCGGAGGACGTGGCGGAGTACCCGCGGTGGCTCGCGGAGAGCGTCGAGGCGTCGCTGCGGACGCTGCGCGCCGCCGACCCGGAGATGGCGGTGTGGTCGCACGGCCCCGACCATCGTGCGCGGTTCTTCCCGCGGCGGCTGCTGTTCGAGGCGGTGATCCACCGCGCGGACGCGGAACTGGCCCTGGGCGTGGAGCCGTTCGTCGACGCGGAGGTGGGGGCCGACGGGCTGGACGAGCTGCTGGAGCTGCTGGCGTCCTTCCCGGAGATCGGGGAGCGGGCCGGTGCGCTGGGCCGCCCGGGGGACACCGTGTGCCTGGCGTCCGCCGAGGGGCCGCGGTGGCGCGTCACGCTCGGCGGTGAGGGGTTCGCCTGGGAGCGCGGGGCCGGCGGCGCGGACGGGACGGTCACCGCTCGCGGGACGTGCGGGGATCTGCTGCTCCTGGCCTACGGGCGGCTGCGGCCGGGCGATGGGCGCCTGGCGATATCCGGGGACGGCGGGCTGCTGGCCGGCTGGCTGGAGGCGACGGCGCTGTAGGAGCCCCGTCAGGCGGTGGCGGCCAGGGCGTCGCGGCAGAGGCGGTCGGCGAGGCGGGTGGTCTCGGGGAGGCGGTAGCGCGGGGCGAGGGCCAGGACATGGCGGCAGGCGGTGTCCAGGTCGATGGCGTGGCCGACGGAGACGTAGACCGGTTTGACGTTGTCCTGGGTGCGCAGCACGCACCCGACCGTCTCGCCCGCGTCGACCAGCGGGACCCGGGCGCCGCGCTCCGGGCCGAGGGCCGCGGCGTCGTAGGTGCCGACGAACGGTGTCTTGGCCACCCCGGCGGTGGGGATGCCGGTCAGCACGCCCAGGTGGCAGGCGAGGCCGAAGCGGCGCGGATGGGCGAGGCCGTGCCCGTCGCACAGGAGCAGGTCGGGGGTCTCCGGCAGGCCGCGCAACGCCTCGATGAGGACGGGCAGTTCCCGGAACGCGAACAGGCCGGGGAGGTAGGGGAAGTCCGCCTGGCCGACGGCGGTGGACCGGTCGCGGACGGCCAGGGTGTGGGCGTCGAGCACCACGGCGGCGGCCGCGACGCGTTCCGCGGCGGCGCCGGTGCCGCCGTAGGCCACGTCGACGCCGGCGACCAGCCGGGGCCGCTCCGGGCCGGGGGAACGGCGGTCCACCCGCTCGCGCAGGCGTTCCTGGAGGGCGATGGCCTCGGCCTCGTCACGCGGCCAGGAGTGCGGCACCTCGATACGCATGGCGCCACGGTAACGGCCGGGTGGGAGCGGTCAGGTGCGCGGCCCGGGGTAGTCGCGGACCTCGTGCGGCCGCAGCCGGCGTTCCGGGGCGAGCTCCTCCGGTTCCCGGGTGGCGTGCTCGTAGCCGACCGGGTCGGCGTCCTGGTGTCCGGGGCCGTGGTCGTCCGGGGTCGGGGCGCCGTACTCCTCGCGGGTGTGCCAGGCTCCGGCGCGCGGCTGCGGCCCGCGCGGTTTGGGCTCCCGCAGGCGCTTTCGGCGGTCGAGCACCATCGCCGTGACGATGCCGACGACGATGACGATGCCGACCACGAAGGGCAGGACACCGACGATGAGGTCGTGGTTGGCGGCCGATGCCGTTATCAGTGATCGCATGCCTTTCGGGTACCCGGCCCGGCGGCCCTCAGTCAGCCGCCCGCCTCGACGCCCTCCGCGGCGCGGATCGCCTCCCGGTAGCGGCGGGCGGCCGACCGCAGCGCCGACTCCGGGTCGATGCCCCGGCTTTCGGCCAGCGCGGCCAGGGCGAGCAGCCGCCCGCCGATCTCGTCGGGCTCCGGGGTGGCCACCTCCAGGCCGGCGGTGCGCGCCCGGCCGGCGAGTTTGGCGGCCAGGGCGAGGGCGGGCTGGTCGAGCGGGATGCCCTCGGTGACCGAGTCGCGCCGCTTCTCCTCCGCCTTGGTCCGCAGCCAGTGGGCCCTGACGTCCTCGGGGGTCTCGGCGCTCTCGGTGCCGAAGACGTGCGGGTGACGGCGGATCAGCTTCTCGACGATGGTGCCGGCCACGTCGTCGATGGAGAACGGCTCCTCCGGATCGTCCTCGGCGATCCTGGCGTGGAAGACCACCTGGAGGAGCACGTCGCCCAACTCCTCGCGGAACGCCTCCCGGTCGCCCTCCTCGATCGCCTCGACGAGCTCGTACGCCTCCTCGATCAGGTGCTTCACCAGGCTCTCGCTGGTCCGGGTGCCGCTCCAGGGGCATTCGGCGCGGATGGTGTCCATGACCGAGACCAGGTCGAGCAGGCGGGCGCCGGGCAGGTCGTAGGAGGCGGGCAGCAGCTCCAGTTCGGGCATCGCGACGCGGCCGGAGCCGGCCATCCGGGCCAGTTCGTCGGTGAGCGCCTGGTCGCCCTCGCCGGGCGGGATCACGACCACCGTGCGGCCGCCGGCCGTCATCTCGACGAGCTCCCGGCCGCGGGGGGCGGCGGCCTCGACGGTGATGCCCGCGTCCCGCAGATACGGCAGCTGCGGGTGCTCCGGGTCGGCGCAGAAGACCCGGTGGGCGTCGCGCAGGGTCTGCCAGGCGGGCCAGGACAGCAGGCCGGGGGCCACCCGGTGGCTGGTGGTCAGCAGGACCAGCCGCCCGGGGCGGGTGCCGGCGTCTGCGGTGGTCACTGCGTTCATTGCGTTCCCGGCGTTCTCGTTCACGCCATCGAACCTAACGCGGGCCACGGACATCGTGGCGGGCGGCCACCGGCTTGCCGTTGTTATTACGGAACCGTACTATCCGTTTTCGTGACCTCCGAATCCGTACCATCATCAGACTGGTCGCCGCTGCTGGCGCTCCAGCGCGCCACCCATGCCACCCTCCAGGTGCTCGCCGCGGAACTCGTGGACCTGGACCTGACCGCCTCCGAGATCAACGCCCTGGCCAACCTGGCCGACGGGCGCGGCCGCACCGTCTCCGAGCTGGGTGCCGCCGTGGGCACCCGCCCGACGACGCTGACCGGCGTACTGGACCGGCTGGAGCGGCGCGGCCACATCACCCGCGGCAACCGGCCCGGCGACCGCCGCGCCGTGCTCGTCGAGCTCACCGCGTCCGGGCGGGCGACCGCCGCCGAGATCCGCCACGCGGTCACCGCCCTGGAGGAGCGGGCGCTCGGGGCGCTGCCGCCGCAGGCGGTCACCGGCCTGCGGGACGCGCTGGAAGCCCTGGCCCGGGTGGGATCGTGACGGGCGCCGGCGAGGACGCCTTCACCGCGCTGCTGCGCGAGGTCACCGCGGACGCCGGGCGGTTCGGGCACCGCGAGCACGTCCGGCTGACCTGGCTGGCGGTGCGCCGCCACGGGGCCGAGGCGGCCCTCGGCCTGGTCGACGACGGCATCCGCCGCGCGGCCGGAGCGGCGGGCACGCCGGAGAAGCACCACGCCACGATGACCCGCGCCTGGGTGGAACTGGTCGCCCACCACGCGGCCCAGGACCAGGACGGCCCGGCGGACTTCGCCGCCTTCGCCGCCCGCCATCCCGGCCTGCTGGACAAGGGGCTGCTCACCCGCTTCTACCGTCCCGAGACGCTGGCCGGGACGGCGGCGCGGCGCGGCTGGGTCGAGCCCGACCTGCGCCCGTTCCCCTGGACGTAGCCCCGGCTCAGCCCTGGGTGGCCGCCGCCGCGCGCACCCACGGCTGGCGGGCCGGACCCAGCGAGAGGGTCTGCGCGTTCCAGGTGCCGTAGCGGGGGTTGACGTCCACGTGCAGCTGCCGCGAGGTGCGGGCCAGGGCCGTGGTGACGGCCTGCTGGCCGGCCGGGGTGGCCAGGTCCACGCCCAGGTGGCGGGCGTAGGCCCGGGCCTCGGCCTGGACGCGGTAGAAGTCGTCGATGTCCTGCGGGGCCACCGCGTACTGCTGGAGCAGTTCCGCGGCGAGCGCCTGGGCGCCGCCCGCCTGCTGCTCGGCGGCGGCCCGCAGCTGCTGGGCGTCGCGCCGGTTCACGGTCAGGCCCGCGTCCTTCACGGCCTGGTCGAGCAGCGCGTCGGAGACCAGGCTGGAGAGCGTCACCCGGTCCAGGTCGCCGGTGGCCTCGATGAGCTGCGCGGACTGCGGGGTGCCGTCCTGCGCGGTGCGTACCGCCTTCACCTGCGCCTGGAGCGCCGACTCCGAGATCGTCCGGCCGCCGATCACGGCCGCCGCCCCGGCGTGCGGCGTGCCGCACGAGGTGATCAGCGGCGACAGGGCCAGCAGCGCGGCGGCGGTCAAGGAGAGCGTGGCGGTACGGCGGCGGACCATGGTGCCTCCCGGCGGTTGATCGAGCGGCGGTGCATCGACCTGGCGGTGATCGAGAATAGGGACTCACACCGTGTGATATCCACTACTCCGCGAAATGATCCCCGCCCGGGCCGCCGATCACCCGGCCGGGATCAGGCCCCCAGCACCGTGGTCAGGAAGTCCGCGGTCCACACCAGCAGTTCCCGGCCCACCACCGGCTTGGCGCCGATCGTCGCGCCGGCCGGGCGCGGCACCAGGATCTGCCGGGCGGCCGCCTTGATCACCGAACGCGGGTGCAGCCGCTTGAGGCGCAGCTCCTGCGACTCGCGCAGTTCCACCGGGCCGAAGCGGATGTTGGAGCCCTGCAGGGTGATGTCGGAGACGCCGGCCCGGCGGGCCAGCAGCCGCAGACCGGCCACCAGCAGGAGGTTCTCCACCGGCTCCGGCAGCTTGCCGTAGCGGTCGGTGAGCTCGTCGCGGACGGCCTTGATGTCGTCCTCGCTGTTGACGGCGGCGATCGACCGGTACGCCTGGAGCCGCAGCCGCTCACCGGGCGCGTAGTCGTGCGGGACGTGCGCGTCGACCGGCAGCTCGATCTTGACCTCCAGCGGGGCCTCCTCGACCGTCGCCTCGCCGCTCTCCAGCGCCGCCCGGAAGTCCGCGACCGCCTCGCCGACCATCCGCACGTACAGGTCGAAGCCGACGCCCGCGATGTGGCCGGACTGCTCGCCGCCGAGCAGGTTGCCCGCGCCGCGGATCTCCAGGTCCTTCATGGCCACGTACATGCCGGCGCCCATCTCGGTGTGCTGGGCGATGGTGGCCAGCCGCTCGTGGGCGGTCTCGGTCAGCGGCTTCTCCGGCGGGTACAGGAAGTAGGCGTAGCCGCGCTCGCGGCCCCGGCCGACGCGGCCGCGCAGCTGGTGCAGCTGGGACAGGCCGAAGGTGTCGCCGCGTTCCACGATCAGGGTGTTGGCGTTGGAGATGTCGATGCCGGACTCCACGATCGTGGTGGAGACCAGCACGTCGAACTTCTTCTCCCAGAAGTCGACGACCACCTGCTCCAGCGCGCTCTCGCTCATCTGGCCGTGGGCGGTGGCGATCCGCGCCTCGGGGACCAGTTCGCGCAGCCTCGCCGCGGCCCGGTCGATGGACTCCACCCGGTTGTGGATGTAGAACACCTGGCCCTCGCGCAGCAGTTCGCGGCGGACCGCGGCGGCGATCTGCTTGTGGTCGTAGGGGCCGACGAAGGTCAGCACCGGGTGGCGCTCCTCCGGCGGGGTGGTGATGGTGGACATCTCGCGGATGCCGGTGACCGCCATCTCCAGGGTCCGCGGGATCGGGGTGGCGGACATCGTCAGCACGTCGACGTTGGCGCGCAGCTTCTTCAGCTGCTCCTTGTGCTCGACGCCGAAGCGCTGCTCCTCGTCGACGATCACCAGGCCGAGGTCCTTGAACTTGGTCTCGGAGGAGAACAGCCGGTGGGTGCCGATGACGACGTCCACGGTGCCCTCGCGCAGCCCGTCGAGGACCGCCTTGGCCTCGGCGTCGGTCTGGAACCTCGACAACGCCCGCACCACGACCGGGAACTGCCCGTACCGCTCGGAGAAGGTGCTGAAGTGCTGCTGGACGAGGAGGGTGGTGGGCACCAGCACGGCGACCTGCTTGCCGTCCTGCACCGCCTTGAAGGCGGCCCGCACCGCGATCTCGGTCTTGCCGTAGCCGACGTCGCCGCAGATCAGCCGGTCCATGGGGACCGGCTTCTCCATGTCCTCCTTGACCTCGGCGATGGTGGTGAGCTGGTCGGGGGTCTCCGCGTACGGGAACGCGTCCTCCAGCTCGCGCTGCCAGGGGGTGTCGGGCGCGAAGGTGTGGCCCGGGGCCGCCATCCGCGCCGAGTACAGCTTGATCAGGTCGGCGGCGATCTCCTTGACCGCCTTCTTCGCGCGGGCCTTGGTCTTGGCCCAGTCCGCGCCGCCGAGGCGGTGCAGGGTCGGGGCCTCCCCGCCGACGTACTTGGTGATCTGGTCGAGTTGGTCGGTGGGGACGAACAGGCGGTCGCCGGGCTGGCCGCGCTTGGCGGGGGCGTACTCGACCAGCAGGTACTCGCGGGTGGCGCCCTGCACGGTGCGCTGCACCATCTCGACGTAGCGGCCCACGCCGTGCTGCTCGTGGACGATGTAGTCGCCGGGCTGGAGGGTGAGCGGGTCGATGGTCTTGCGCCGCCGGGACGGCATCCGGCCCATGTCCTTGCTGGCGGTGCGGGAGCCGGACAGGTCGGTCTCGGTGAGCACGGCCAGCTTCAGGCCGGGCGCGACGAACCCGTGCTCGATCTCGCCGCACGCCACGTGCACCACGGACGGCTCGGGCGGGCCGGCGAGTTCGGTGTCCAGGCGGGCCGGGATGCCCTCGCCGCCGAGCACCTCCACGGTGCGGGCGGCCGGGCCGTGGCCGGCGGTGACGTAGACGGTGCGCCAGCCGTCGGCGATCCAGCCCTTGGTGTCGGCGAGCGCGCGGGCGGCGTCGCCGCGGTAGGTGTCGGGGGCGTGCATGCCCAGCCGCAGGGAGTCGTCGTCGATCTCCTCGGCGTCGGCGGACGCGCCGGAGAACTGGCTGACCGACCACCACGGCATGCCGATGTCGCGGGCGTGGTCGCGCAGGTCCGCCAGCGACCACAGGGAGGCGGCGCCCAGGTCGATGGGCGCCTCGCCGCCGCCCGCCGACGCGGCCCAGGACGCCTCCAGGAACTCCCGGGAGGTCGCCACCAGGTCGGCGGCCCGGGTGCGGACCCGCTCCGGGTCGCACACCACCGTCAGCGAACCGGCCGGCATGACGTCCAGCAGCAGTTCCATGTCGTCGACGAGGACGGGGGCGAGGGACTCCATGCCCTCCACCGGGATGCCCTCGGCGATCTTGCCCAGCAGTTCGGCGAGTTCGGGGTGGCGCTCGGCCAGGGCGGCGGCGCGCTCGCGCACCGCGTCGGTCAGCAGCAGCTCACGGCACGGCGGCGCCCACAGGCCGTGCTCGGCGACCTCCAGGGAGCGCTGGTCGGCCACCTTGAAGTAGCGGACCTCCTCGACCTCGTCGCCCCAGAACTCCACCCGAAGGGGGTGCTCCTCGGTGGGCGGGAAGACGTCCAGGATGCCGCCGCGCACCGCGAACTCGCCGCGCTTCTCGACGAGTTCGACGCGGGCGTAGGCGGCCGCGGCGAGGGCGTCGACGATGGCGCCGAGATCGGCGGTCTGCCCGTTCGCCAGGGCGACGGGCTCCAGGTCGCCCAGTCCGCTGACCTGCGGCTGGAGCACCGAACGCACGGGGGCGACGACGACCTTGACCGGTCCGGTGGCCGGGTCGCCGGCGCTGGGGTGGGCCAGGCGGCGCAGCACCGCCAGACGGCGGCCGACGGTGTCGGAACGCGGCGAGAGCCGCTCGTGCGGCAGGGTCTCCCAGGCCGGGTACTCCACGACGGAGTCCGGCGGCAGCAGCGAGCCCAGGGCCGCCACCAGGTCCTCGGCCTCGCGGCCGGTCGCCGTCACGGCGAGAAGCGGCCGCCCGGAGTGGGCGGCCAGCGCGCCGAGTGCGAACGGGCGGGCGCCGGGCGGACCCACCAGGTCCAGCCGCTCCCGGTTGCCGCCGGCGGCGGCCGCTACCGCCTCCGCCAGTGCCGGATCGTCGGCGACCACGTCCAGCAGTCCGTGCAGTCCGTTCACGCTCATGGAGGCCAGCGTAATCGGCCCCGCGGGGGTATCCGCGCGGTGCCCGGCGGGATACGGACGGCCACCGGGAAGCCCGCGCGGGCCGGGGACCCCCGTGTGTCCCCGGCCCGTACGGCCGCCCCCGGCAGCCGGCCTCAGTCGGTGGCGATCGCGGCCAGGACGTTCATCCGGGAGGCGCGCAGCGCGGGGGCGAGGGCGGCCAGCAGGCCGACCACCGCGGCGCCCGCGAAGACCGCGGCGATCGTCGCCCAGGGCACGGCCAGCACGTTCAGCCCCTGGAGGCTGAGCAGCCGCTGGGCGGCGGTGCCCCAGCCCATCCCGAGGCCCACCCCGATCACCGCGCCGAACAGCGCGATCACCACCGACTCCAGGCGGATCATGCGCCGCAGCTGCCGCCGCGACAGCCCGATCGCCCGCATCAGGCCGATCTCCCGGGTGCGTTCGACGACCGACAGGGCCAGGGTGTTCACCACGCCGAGGACGGCCACGATGATCGCCAGCGCCAGCAGCCCGTAGATCAGGTTGAGCAGTCCGCTGATCTGGTCCTGGAGCAGCTTCTTGTAGTCGGCCTGGTCGCGGACCTGGACCTGCGGGTAGGGGTGCAGCGCGGTCTTGAGGGCCTGGTAGGCGGGGCCGGTGTCCTTCGGGGTGGCGGCGGTGGCCAGCAGCATCGCGTCCAGCGGCATGGCGTCGGCCGGCACCAGGCGGGCGGCGGTGTCCAGGCCGATGTACAGCGCGCCCTTGTCGAAGGAGGTGTCGGTGGAGGTGATCGCCTCGACGGGCAGGGTGGTGGGCCGGCCGCCGTGGAAGGTGGCGGTGACCCGGCTGCCGACGGTCAGCCCGTAGCGGGTGGCGACGTCCTGCGGGACGGCGATGCCGCCGTGCCGCCAGGCGTTCGCCACGTCCCCGCTGACGACCGGGATGCGCAGGTCGTCGGCGTAGGTGGGGTCGGTCGCCGTGAGGGTGCGGTCGGTGCGCCGGCCGTCCGGGAGGCGCAGCGAGGCGTCGAGGACCCGGTACTCGGTGACGTGGCCGAGGCCCGGGGTGGCCTTGACGGCCTTGAGGACGTCGGGGGTGATGGCGCCGGCCCGGGTGGAGACGATGTAGTCGGCGCCGACCGACCTGTCGATCTGCTCCCCGGCCGAGGCGACCATCGAGGAGCCGACCACCGACAGCCCGCACACCAGGGCCAGTCCGATCATCAGAGCGGCGGCGGTGGCGCCGGTGCGGCGGGGATTGCGCAGCGCGTTGCGTTCCGCCATGCGGCCGAGCGGGCCGAACGGGCGCAGCGCGACGGCACCGAGCACCCGCACCACCCCGGCGGCCAGCAGCGGCCCGATGACGACGAAGCCGACCAGCGTGAGCAGGACGCCCACCCCGAGCAGGGCGCTGCCGGTGCCGGCCGCCGTGGCGGCGCCCGCGGCCACCAGCGCGGCGGCACCCGCCGCCGTCACCAGCAGACCGGCCACGGTGCGCACCGCGGTGGACGCGGCGGAGTGCTGCTGCCCGGCGGAGGAGTCGCGCAGCGCGGCCATCGGCGGCACCTTCGCCGCCCGGCGGGCCGGCAGCCACGCGGAGACCAGGGTGACCAGGATCCCGACGGCCGCGCCGGCCACCGGGGTGGACCACTTCACGGTCAGCTCCGCGGTGTCCAGGTGCATGCCCAGGCCGTTCATGACGGCCATCAGCCCGACGGCCACCCCGATGCCGGACGCGATGCCCAGCGCCGAGCCGATGACGCCGAGCAGGACGGCCTCGATCAGCACCGAGCGGTTGACCTGCCGGCGGCCGGCGCCGATGGCCCGCATCAGCCCGATCTCCCGGGTGCGCTGCGCCACCAGCATCGAGAAGGTGTTGACGATCAGGAAGATCCCCACCAGGACGGCGATCCCGGCGAAGCCGAGCATCCCGTACTTGAGCACGTTCAGGAAGCTGCCCAGATTCGACTTGTTCTCGGCGGTGGACTCGGCCTTGGTCAGCGCCTGGTAGCCGGGGCCGAGATCGGCCAGGGCCCGCGCCCGCAGCTGCTCGTCGCTGCGGCTACCGGTGCCGTAGGCGGCGACGGAGGTGAACACCCCCGTCTTTCCGACCAGTTCGCGCTGCGCGGTCGGGGTGTCCAGGAAGACCATGGCGGCGCCGGGGTTGGTGGTGCGGAACGTGGCGATGCCGCTGATCCGCTCGGGGAAGCTGCCGAAGGCCGTCAGCACCGTGATCCGGTCGCCGATGCCCAGATGTGCCTTCCGGGCGGTGTCGGCGTCGAGCAGCGCCTGGCCCGGGCCGTGCGGCGCCCGGCCGGAGGTCAGCTCCAGCGCCGCGCGGGGGCTGACGTTCCAGTTGCTCGCGATGGTCGGCGCGCCGGAGGTGGGGCCGATGTCGGTGTCGCTCCTGGGGTCGACCAGGGTGACCGCGGTGGAGCTGACCGTTCCGTGCGCGCTCGCCACGCCCGGCTCCGCGGCGATCGTGGCGACCGCGGCGGCGGGCAGCACGGCCGGGCGGGCGCCCATGCCGGACTGGTCGGACTGGCTGGGGGCGTTCGCGGGCTTGACCGTCAGGTCGGCGGAGGTGGTGGAGAACAGCCGGTCGAAGGTGGCGTTCACGGTGTCGGTGAAGACCAGGGTGCCGGTCACGAAGCCGACCGACAGCAGCACCGCCACCGCCGACAGCGCCATGCGGCCCTTGTGGGCGAGGAAGGTGCGCAGCGAGGTCTTGAGGATGATCACGACGCGCTCCCGCCGGTGGTGGCGGCCGTGCTGCCCGCCGGGCCGGTGAAGCGCTGCATCCGGGCGAAGACCGCCTCGGCGGTCGGCTCGGCCATGTCGTCGACGATGCGGCCGTCGGCGAGGAAGACGACGCGGTCGGCGTAGGAGGCGGCGACCGGGTCGTGGGTGACCATCACGATCGTCTGGCCCAGCTCCCGTACCGAGTTGCGCAGGAAGCCGAGGACCTCGGCGCCGGCGCGGGAGTCGAGGTTGCCGGTGGGCTCGTCGGCGAAGATGATCTCGGGGCGGGCGGCGAGCGCGCGGGCGACGGCGACGCGCTGCTGCTGGCCGCCGGAGAGCTGCGCGGGGCGGTGCTTGAGCCGGTCGGCGAGGCCGACGGTGTCGACGACCGTCCTCAGCCACTCCGGGTCGGGTCTGCGGCCGGCGATGTCCATCGGCAGGGTGATGTTCTCGATCGCGTTGAGCGTGGGCAGCAGGTTGAAGGACTGGAAGACGAAGCCCACCGTGTCGCGGCGCAGCCGGGTCAGCTGCTTGTCCTTCAGGCGGGTGATCTCGGTGTCACCGATCCATATCCGCCCCGAGGTGACGGAGTCCAGTCCGGCCAGGCAGTGCATCAGGGTCGACTTGCCGGAGCCCGAGGGGCCCATGATCGCGGTGAACCGCCCGGCGGCGATGTCCACGTCGACGCTGTCGAGCGCCACGACCCGGGTCTCCCCCGAGCCGTACGCCTTGACCACCTGGCGTGCCCTGGCGGCGACGGCTGATCGCCCTCCACTGCCGCCCGTCCGGGGAAGTGTCACAGCCGAAGTCACAGGGGTCTCCTACGAGGTGTCAGGTGCGGAAGGCCGCGAGAAGTGGTGCGGGGGCGGGCCGGGACGGCCTGCCCGAGCGGCCCCTCAAGGCTAGGGACACGGCGCGGCGGCATTCGTCGTCCGCCGGGAGGAAACGCAGGTAGGAGGCGGTAAGGCCCTCCCCCTAGGGGGCGGACCCCGCCGGGCGGCCCCCGTGTCGGGGACCGTCTCGGGGCCGCCCCCCGGCCCGGCCGCGGGCCCGGCGTGAAAAAGACAGTTCACGCCCCGGCGTCCGCGTGAAAAGGTGTGGTGTACACCGGTACACCGTGACGGCCGGCGCACCGGCCGGGGGGAGCCTGGGGAGGCGGCATGGCGGGTGGGCCCGTGCGGCGCGCGGAACGGCTGGCGGACGGCACGGGCGGTGCCCCGCCGACCCGGCGGGGCCCGGTGGTCGCCGCCCTGATGCTCACCATGGCGCTGGCCGCCCTGGACTCCACCATCCTGGCCACCGCCGTCCCGCAGATCGTCGGCGACCTCGGCGGCTTCTCGGTCTTCTCCTGGCTGTTCTCGGGCTTCCTGCTCGCGGTGACCGTCACCCTGCCGGTCTACGGCAAGCTCGCCGACACCCTGGGGCGCAAGCCGGTGCTGGTCGGCGGCGTGACGCTGTTCCTGGCCGGTTCGCTGCTGTGCGCGGGCGCCTGGAACATGGCCAGCCTGATCGCGTTCCGGATCGTGCAGGGCCTGGGCGGCGGCGCCATCCAGGGCACCGTGCAGACCATCGCGGCCGACCTGTACGGCCTCAAGGAGCGCGGCCGGATCCAGGCGGCGCTGTCCACCGTGTGGGCGTCCGCCTCGGTGGCCGGGCCCGCCGCCGGCGGCTTCTTCGCCGCCTACGCCGGCTGGCGCTGGATCTTCCTGATCAACCTGCCGCTGGGGGTGCTGGCGCTGCTGCTGGTCACCCGCCATCTGCACGAGGAGGGCGTGGAGCGGCGGCGGCACCGGGTGGACTGGCCGGGGGCGCTGGGGCTGTTCGTCTCCGGCGGGCTGCTGCTGTTCGCGCTGGTGCAGGGTGGTGTCGCCTGGCCGTGGCGGTCGGCGCCCTCGCTGCTGCTGATCGGCGGCTCGGCGCTGTGCGCCGCGGTGACGGTGTGGATCGAACGGCGGGCCGCGGAGCCGGTCATCCCCGGCTGGGTGTGGCGGCGCCGGGTGATCGTCGCGGTGAACCTGGCGCTCGGCGCGCTGGGCATGCTGATGATCGCGCCCACCGTCTTCCTGCCCACCTACGCCCAGTCGGTGCTGGGGCTCAGCCCGGTGGCCGCCGGGTTCGTGCTGTCGGTGATGACGCTGAGCTGGCCGATATCGGCCGCCCTGAGCAACCGCGTCTATCTGCGGATCGGGTTCCGCGACACCGCGCTGATCGGCATGGGCTGCGCGACGCTCATCCTGCTCGCCTTCACCCTGCTGCCCTATCGCGGCCCGGCCTGGCAGCCCGCGGCGATCATGCTGGCGCTCGGCGCGGCGCTCGGGCTGTTCCAGCTGCCGCTGATCGTCGGGGTGCAGTCCACGGTCGGCTGGAGCGAGCGGGCGACCGCCACCTCCTCGATCCTGTTCTGCCGTCAGGTCGGCCAGAGCGTGGGCGCCGCGCTGTTCGGCGCGGTCGCCAACGCCGTGCTGTCCCGGCGGCTCGCCCCGCACGGCGCGTCGGCCGGCCTGGACCGGGTCTCCTCGGCGCTGAGCGGGTCCGGTGCCCTGCCGGCGCACACCACCGACCTGATCCGGCACGCCATCGCCGACGCCGTCGACGATGTCTACCTGGGCGCGGCGGCGGCCGCGGTGCTGGCCGTGGCGATCCTGCTGTTCGTCACCCCGCGCCGCTTCCCCGTCCGGCCGGACGCGGGGTAGGAGCCGCTCAGGACTTCTCCGGCGGCTCGGGCTTCGCGTCCGCCGCCTTTCCCTCCTCCTCGTCGTCATCCTCGTCGTCCAACGGCTCCACCCGGCCGGTGAGCGTGGCCAGACTGGTGCGGACGTGCGCCAGGTGCGCCTTGATCTCCTCGCGGCGCGCCTCGTGCTCGCGCAGTTCACGCTCGCTGTCGCGGCCGATCCGCTCCTCCGTCGCCCGCGCCTGCGCGAGGATCACGGACGCCTCGGCGTCGGCGTCCGCCTGGCGGTGGGCGGCGGCCTCCTGGGCGTCGGCGTGGGCCTGCTGGGCCTCGGCGACCAGGCGTTCGGCGTACTCGGTCAGGTCGGCGATGTGGTTGTCGACGGCGGCCTCCCGCTCGGCGGTGTCCCGGTCGAACTCCTCCAGCCGCTCGCGGTGCGTCTTCTCCTGCTCGGCGGCGGCCCGGGCGCGCTCACGGCGCACCCCGTCCAGGACCGCCTGGCCCTCGGCGCGGATGCGGGTCGCCTCCGCCGCGGCCTCGGCCCGCAGTTCGTCGCCGCGGGTGCGGGCCTGCGCGACGTGCTCGGCCGCCCACTTCTCGGCGGCCTCCCGGGCCCGTTCGCCGTCCTGCCGGGCCCGGTCGCGCAGCGCGCGGGCCTGTGCCTCGGCCTCGTCCGCGATCCGCTGCGCCTCGGTGTCCGCGCGCTTCCCGACC
>JBEHXI010000162.1:0-17061 GCA_048498775.1 Actinomycetota bacterium
CCGGAAGTGTGGCCAGTGAGGCAAAGTCCCGGCTCGGTGGCAGCGGAAGCAGGAGACTTCCGGCCTCCGACACGACGGCCTCCGACACGACGGGCTCCGACACGACGGGCTCCGGCCGTCGGCCTCGATGACCGGCCCAGCCCATGGGCGCCGTCACACCCTTTCAGGGGCGTCAGGCGCAGATGTCGCCTTCCGACCAGGTCTTCGAATTCCCTCCGCCGGTGTCCTGGAAGTGAATCACCGTGCACTGGAAGTTCTGACGGATCTCGTCGCCCACCGTGTACTCATATCCCGTGGGGTAGCCCGCCCATCCCGCCTCGCACCCCTGGCTGCACCAGTAGTCGCCGATGGCTCCCCACACCGGCCAGGCACCGCTGCGCGGGGACCAGTAGATGGTTCCGTGCTCGAACTGCGTCCGCCGGCCGATGCCGTCGGGGTTGGCCAACTCGTCCGTGAGGGGACATCCGAGTGCCCCGCCGGGTCCGCCCATCTGGATGTACCTCTGCTCGATGGCTCCCACCACGTTGTGCGTCCCGCAGTAGGTGGTGGCCTGCGCGGGCGCCGCGGCCGACACGATGAGCACGCTCCCCATCAGGGCCAGCAGACTCGATACCGCGGCGATCCGGCGGTGAATCCCCGACCGGGCAACTGAACCGGAGTGCGACATGCGTTCACCTTCCATGGGTCCTCGCCTCTCTCCCGGGGTCAGGAGTCGTACCAGAAGATCCCGTCGACGCCGCTGTCGGCGATGGTCTGGGTCATGATGTTCCCGTCGTTCGCGTAGCGACGGTGGGTGTCGGTGAGGAAGAAGTCGTAGGCGGACGTCAGGGACGTGGCGTCGCACGCCATGTCGTTGTGGATGCAGTAGCGCGCGACGGGAATGCCGGAGAACTCCGTGGGGCCGGCTCCGGTCGAGGTGAAGCCGAGGGCGCCGATTCCCTTGGGCACCTTGGCCCACAGGCCGGTGCCGGGCTGCTTCGGGTCGGCGTACAGCTTGCCCTCGACCTGTGCCTTCGGGATGTCGGTACCGCCGTCCGCGATCGTTTCCAGTACCTGGTCGGCGGCCTGCGCGCCCTGGGAGTAGCCGACGATCGTGAAGCGGGCGCCCGGGTCGTTGTGGTACGTGTTCTCGGCGGCGGCCAGCAGGTTCTGGTAGCCCTGGCCGACGCTGCTGTCGTAGCTCGGCGCGGTCAGGTCGGGCGTGTTGTGTCCGTTGAGCCACGGGCCGGCGCTGGCCGGGTAGCAGACCGGGACGGCGATCCCGCCGTCCAGATGCTGGTTCGCGTAGTAGTAGGTGCCGGTGCAGACGGGCGCGTCCGCGTTGGAGCCGGTGCCGCCGAGCTCGATGTAGTAGTGGTGGGCGGGTTCGGCCTGGGCCGCGGCGGGTGCGATGGCGGTGGCCGCGGTGATCACCGCGGCCGCGGCGATGATCCTCGCGCGGCGCGTGAGCCGGCCGGCGTTCGGCATTGGGTTCTCCCCCGGGTTTCGATGGTGCGTTGGGTGATGGCTGCGCTGAACGTTGCGCACAGGCTGATGACTAGTCAGCCCACTGCTCCAGGTCTCCGGCCGTCCCGGTCGTCGACTGAGGGGGACGTTAGAAGAGGGCGATGAAATCGCCGTGAAACCCGCCTTCGGTGGGTACGCGCGAGGTGGTGCTGGAGACGGGCGTGGCGGAACTGGTAGACCGCGCCCGCCTGGCGCAGCACACCGCGCTGGTAGGCGTCCTCCAGGAAGGTCATCAGGGCCCAGGGCAGGCGTCCGGTCAGGGGCAGCCAGAGCCGCGAGAGCAGCGTCCACTGGCCCCAGGCGGTGAGCGTGAGGGTGTATCCGAGCGCGCCGCCGAGACCGCTGATGACGCCGAGGGTGAGGCCGGCCCTGGGGGTCCAGATGAGGGGACCCAGCGGCCCCCGCAGGAGATCGACCGCCGCCCCGGCCCCCACGCCGACCACCACCCCGAACGCCACCGACCACACCAGCAGTTGGGTGGCGACGGTGCGGCGGTTGGTGTGCAGCAGGCCGCGCGGGTTGACGGCGGTGCTGAGGTCGAGCGGGGTCTCCAGCACTCCGACGAGGCAGAAGGTGAGCCCGGTGCCGATGCCGAAGACCAGGCCGAAGACGGTTCCGTCGACGAGGCCGGCGGCCACCCCGCCCGACAGGCCGGTGTGCCAGGTGAACGCGTTCACCATGCCGACCACGAGGCCGTAGCCGAAGCCGAAGACGGCCCCGCACAGGGCCCCGAGCACCAGCCGCGGCACGGCTCGCCACCGGATCGTCCCCGTCCTGCCGCGCAGGCGCAGCCGTACGACGGACGGTGCCGCCGCCGTGTCCCGGACGGTGAACGTGATCCAGTGCGCGAACCCGAACAGCAGTCCGGCCAGGAGTCCGACGGCGGCCCCGTCCACGAGCTGCCGGCCGAGCGGGTTGAAGGCGGTGCCGACGACACAGTCGACGAGGCCGATGGCCAGCCCGACGCCCAGCGCGGTGACCAGCGAGCGCGTGGAGCGGCGCAGCCCGCCGCCCAGTCGCCACCAGGCCAGGTCGGGCGTGCCGAGCAGGGTCAGGTGGTGGGCGAGGTAGCCGAGCCAGTTCCGGGCGCGGTCCGCGTCGACCTGCCGGCGGGGTCCGCCGCCCGGTGCCTGCTCGGGCCGGTGCCGGTAGACGGTGGGGATGAAGCTGTCCAGGAGGTGGTCCTCGAGAGCCTCCGGGCCGTCGAACCGCTCGGTGTCCAGCAGCGTGACCGGATCGTGGTCCGGGGTGTCGCTGTAGACGGTGCGGGCCAGGGCGACCATCAACGGGGTGGCCAGCACCGTGGCGAGACGGGAGCCGGATTCGCCCCGCGGCCGTTCGCGCAGCGCGGTCAGCACCGGGTCCCAGGCGTTCGAGGCGGGGCCCGGGCCACCGGGTTTGCGGGTGGTGCGCGGCAGGTAGTCGGCCAGGTCGTCGAGGGTGAGGTCGGTCAGTTCGATCGTCGCGGCCGAGGTCAGGACGTCCGTCTCGGCGACCGCCGCGGCGTATTCGGCCGGGCGGCTGGTGAGCAGCAGGGGCAGGGTGGTGGCGTTGAGCGCCTCCAGCGCGGGGCGGCGCAGGCCGTCGGCCATCTCGTCGAAGCCGTCCAGCACCGGCAGGACACGGCCGGACTCGACCAGCGCGGAGGCCAGACTCACCCCGTCGGGGCCCTGGGCGGCGTAGCCGGGGTGATCGCGGGTCAGTTGGTCCGTCAGCCAGTCCCGCAGGGTGATGGCGGTGGGGTTCCACGCGCCGATGCTGAAGATCACCGGAACGGGCTCGGCGCGGGTGCGTGAGGCCAGGTGGTCCAGGACGAAGCGCAGCGCCAGCACGGTCTTCCCGGAACCGGATCTGCCCAGGACCACCAGCCGCCCGGAGGGGATCCGCCGGTAGGTCGCGGCGATGTCGTCCAGGTGGCCGTCCAGGTCCAGTGGTTCCGCCGCGGCTCCCCCGGGGAGCCGCAGGATGTTGGCCCAGTGGTCCGTCAGTCCCTCGGGGGCCGCCCGCCAGCGGACCGGCAGCGGGAACGGGTCCTGGATCTGGCGTTGTTCCTCCTCGCGCCGCCACCGGGTGGCCACCGACGTGGCGAGTTGCTCGGCGACGTCGGCGTCCACGGCCACGTCCACGTCCACGGCGGCGGGCCGTTCCGCGCCGGGCTCGGGCTCCGCGGCCTCACCGGTGCCGTCGTCGCCGCCGGCCTCGCTCGCGCCGTCGTCGCCGTCGGCCTCGCTCGTGCCGTCGTCGCCGGCGGGCCGGACCTCGTCCCGTCCGCCGCCCGAGGAGCGTTGGACGGCGGCCTTGAGCAACGTCTCGCGGTCGCCGGGCGACAGCGGCAGGGCGTCGGCCAGTTCCTGCACCGTGGCCATGCGCGGGTTGGAGCGCTTGCCGGTCTCCAGGCCGCGGATGGTGCTCACACTCACCCCGGAACGCCGTTCCAGATCCTCCTGGGTCAGCCCCGCCTGGCGTCGCAGCCGCCGCAGCAGCTCGCCGAACTCACTGGCCACAGGTCACGGCCCCTCCCCCGAGAACGTCGCCTTTCCGCAGGTGGGGACTGTATCGCGGCCACCGGTCAGATATGACCGGTTCCATGGCCTGTCCATGATTCCTGCACGGGCGCCAGCCTCGACGGCACGACGGGACCGGCCGCCTCGACGGGATCGAGCGGGCCGGCCGGACGAGCCCGGCCCGACCGGGTCCGCAGAACGGGGGACCGACATGCCGACGACCACCGCGCCGCACACACCGCCGCCCATGAGCACCCTGACGCCCAGGGAGCGCGAGGTGCTGTACGCGATCGGATGCGGCCTGCGGGACGCCGAGATCGCCGCCGCCCTCGCCGTGCCCGAGCACACGGTCGCCGGGCACCTCGGGCGCATCCTGGTGAAGCTGGGGCTGCGGGACCGGGCCGCCGCCATCGTCCACGCCTTCGACTGCGGCCTGGTCACCCCCGGCCACGGCCCCCGTGAGCGGGCGGCGGGCGCGGTGCCGCGGCTCACGGCCCGGGAACGCACCGGCCCCGCGCCCGGCCCCCTGCTCCGGATCTCCGTGCTCGGCCCGTTGCGGGCCTGGCGGGCGGGACAGCCCGTGGACCTGGGCCCGCCACGGCAGCAGGCCGTGCTGGCGGCGCTGGTCCTGGGACCGGGCGGGCCGGTCAGCCGACCGGAACTCCTGGACGCCGTATGGGGAATGGAGCCTCCGGCCGGAAACGTCGTGCCGGTCTACGTCTACCGGCTGCGCAAGAGCCTGGGGTGCCGGGACGGCGGCCCGGACCCGGTGATCAGCGGGGAGCGGGGCGGCTACCGGCTGGTGCGCGGGGCGGTCGACGTGGACGTCACACGCATGGAGGGACTCGTCACCGCGGCCGGGGCGGCCGAGCGGGCCGGGGACCTGTCCGAGGCGGTGCGGCTGTGCGCCCGTGCGCTGGATCTCTTCCTCGGCGAGCCGCTGGCCGGGCTGCCGGGGCCGTTCGCGGAACTGGAGCGGTTGCGTCTGACCGAGCGCCGGACCGTGCTGGCCCAGCGCAAGGCGG
Organism: Actinomycetota bacterium; assembly: GCA_048498775.1. Taxonomy (GTDB): domain Bacteria; phylum Actinomycetota; class Actinomycetes; order Streptomycetales; family Streptomycetaceae; genus JBEHXI01. The sequence continues at coordinate 5,036 of JBEHXI010000162.1, forward strand.
GCTGGCAACTGCGGCTCGGCCGGCACACCGAGGCGACCACCGAACTGTCCGCCCTCGCCCTGGCCCAGCCGTTGAACGAACCGGTCGCCGCGCTGCTGATGTGCGCGTTGCAGCGCTGCGGCCGGCAGGCCGAGGCACTGGCCGTCTTCGAGCGCGCCCGCCGTCGGCTCGCCGACGACCTGGGGGTGGCCCCGAGCTGGGTGCTGCGGCAGGCCCGGCGGGCCATCCTGCGCGGCGACGAGGTGAGCGACGTCAGCGCCGGGCTCGGCGGCGGGAGGTGACGTGAGCGCAGGGGCATCCCGTGACCGCGACGAGGAGTTGCTGCTGGCGAGGATCTCGGAGGCCGCCGGCCGGGAACACCTCGGCAGGCGGCGCGCCACCTACCCGGCGGCGCCCTTCACCGCCGGTGCGCCCGCCGGGCCCGGGGCGGCGATCCGGGCGGTGTGGCGGGCCGCCGCGGCGAGCGTCCGGCGCTCCTGGCGGGCCGGCGGCGGGCGGGGCAGGTCCGCGGGCACCCGGCTGGACTTCTACGAGCACGGGATGACGGCCGCGGTCCGCGGCCGGATCCATGTCTTCCGCTACGACACCACCTCGGTGCGCCGGCCCGGCGGCCCGTCCCCGCACTACACGCTCATCGACGCCGGCGGTGAGCGGGTCGTGCTGCGCGGCGAGGACTTCGGGCCGCCGGAGGCATGGGGGCCCGAGATCCGCCGGGCCGTCGCGCGGGCGCAGGTACCGCGGGCGCTGGCCGCGCTGTCGCAGGGGGCGCGGCTCACCTTCGGCCCCCTCTGGGTCACCGGCGACGAGATCGGGTCCGCGCGAACGTCCGTCCGATGGCCGCGGATCGAGCGGATCGAGGTCCGGGACGACTCCGTCGCCCTCCGGGTCGCCGGGCACCGGCGGGTGCTGGCGACGGTGCCGTCCGGAATCCCCAACGCCGTCGTCCTCCAGGCCCTCGCCGAGCACCTGGCGGACCTCCCCTGATCCGCTGATCCAGGTTTCACGGCGATTTCATCGGCCGCTCCTAGCGTCCCTGCGTGACGTGTTCGCGGCCACACGTGACCGACCAGGCACCACGACCGGTGATGGACCGAAGGAGAACACCATGGCCGACAGCTACCGGTACCGATGCGGCGAGTGCGGCCACCGCACCGGCTGGGGAAGCGAGTCACAGGGCGGGGAGGCGATCGAGGCGCACTACGCCCAACGCCACCCGCACGTCCCTCCCGGCGGAATGGTCGAGTTCCGCAAGGGGTCCTCGGGCGGCTGCTCCGGCTGCCTGATCGTGGTGGGCATTGTGTTCCTGCTCCTGCTGATCGCCGCCTCCCGGCACTGACCACCGGGACCGGAGAGCCCCCGAACACGGCACCACCCCACCCACCTTGGAGGTCCGCCCGCATGTCCGTTCCTTCTCATTCTTCCCATTCCTCTCATTCCTCTCAGCCCTTCCGGCCGAGCCGGCGCTCCCTGCTCAGGACCGGCATGGGCCTCGGCCTCACCCTCGCCGGTGCCGGCCTGGCCGGTGCCACGCCCGCCGCGGCCGCCGGCCAGAACGGCACCCCGCTGTGCGACCAGCCCGGAGACTCCGCGAGCGGGCAGGGCCTGGGCTCCGGCGACCTCGGCATCCCCTACTACCGCGAGCACGACGGCACGTGGGGCTATGTCTTCGGCGACTCCTGGACGGGAATGCAGCAGGGCGGCACCTACCTGGGCTCCCCGGTGATGCTGAACCAGGCGAACTTCGACGCGTCCGGCGCGACCCCGATCTCGTTCACCTGGGCCATGCCGACCGGCGGCCAGGCCGCCCAACTGCTCGACTACCGGACGAAGGCCGACAACGGATACGGCTACGAGGTGAGCCGCATCCCCAACGACTGCATCGAGTTCGGCGGCCGCACCTACCTCCAGTACACCTCGGTGGCCACCTGGGACCCGCCGGCCGGCTACGACGGCTCACTGATGTCCGGTGTCGCCTACTCCGACGACTACGGCGTGACCTGGACCGACTTCCCCTACCACTGGGACGGTGACGTGCGGGGCGTGAACCAGTCCCTGTACGGCATGTGGTCGTTCGCGGGCATCGACCCCGACGGCTGGCTCTACATCTTCTCCAAGCGCTGGAACGGCACCCACAAGAACACGGCCGACGGCGGAGCCATCCAGCTGTTCCGCATCCAGCCGAACGACTTCCACGACGGGAACTTCGGCGCCCAGCAGAACTGGGCCTACCTCGACGGCTCCTGGCAGTGGACCACCTCCGCACCGCCGTCCATCATCCTGACCGGGCACAACACCGGCGAGTTCTCCGTCAAGCGGATCGGCGGCACCTACTGCATGAGCTACTTCGACGTCGACATGGGCGCGATCTGCACCCGCACCGCCCCGCGTCCCGACGCCGTGTGGAGCACCCCCGTCCCGCAGATCACCGCCCTGACGGTGCCCAACCTCTACGGCGGCTACATCCACCCCGGCAGCGCGAGCGCGACCTCCCTGACCCTGATCGTCTCCCAGTGGCCGGGCACCGTGGGCCAGGCGCCGTACTGGGTAAGGCAGTTCGACGGCGTCAACCCTTGACCCCGGATGTCCTACGTTCCGGCCGCCTCGGCCTGCCGTAGCAATGCCCCGGCGCGTCGCACGGCAGGCAGATAGCGGCAGCGTGGGTTGCGCGCTTCGTCGAGCGCGCTTCCGGCGTCCGCCACCGCGGCGTGGAGTCTGCCCTCCGCCAGGGCGAGTCGAGCCGACTCGATACGCAGGTCGATGCGCAACAGCCCGAACCCGCAGTGCTCCGCGGTATGGATGCCCTGGGCCAGAGCCGTCGCGGCGTCGGCGTGCCGGCCGAGGTCCACGGCGAGGCGACCTTGCAGCAGGTTCCACTGGCACAGGTGCTCCTGCGATCCGGAGTTCAGTACCCACATGCCCGCCTTGTCCAGCAGCGCTCTGCAGCGGCCCACGTCTCCTCGCTGACGGGCGGCTTCGGCGAGCGACAGGTCGATCCGGGCCAGTTCGTCGCTCCACCACCGCTGACCGTCGACGTGCTTGGCGAGTTCCGCGGCGGCTGTCTCCGCCTCGTCGGGACGGTCGTGGGCGAGCCACGCATCCGCGACGGTCACCGGGAGCCCGGGCCACACCGGCACGGTGGCGAGCGCCAACGGGCCCGCGGCCCCGGTGAGCACTTCGCAGACGGTCAGGATCGGGTCGTCGTACCCGCCCGCGAGCAGGTTCGCCACCTCGGCGAGACGTCCTCTCAGGCAGCCCAGCATGCCGAGCCACCACAAGTCGTCAGGTGCGATGAGACGTTCGGCGGCGGCGAGGTCGCCGACCGCACGGTGGCACCAGATGAGTCCGGCGGTGTCGGGGCAGTGCGGGAACTCCTGAAGCACGCGGATGCACCGGCTGTACTGGCCGAGGTGCCATGCCAGGTGTTCGACACCGCCGAGCCTGTTGAAGAAGACCTGCTCGGCGTCGTCCACGCGGCCGACGCGGAGCGTGTGGTGGACCAGTTCCTCCAGACCGTCGAGTTCCGCCTCGCTCCGCGGCAGCCTGGTCCCCGGTGCGGCCACCAGTGTCGCGTACTGCCTGCGCACGGCGTGGTGGACGGCACCCGCTTGCTCGAAGCGAAGGTAGAAGTAGTCACGCACCGCCGGATGCACGGTCCAGCGGTCCGGGTCGACCTCCTGCACGAGGTGGAGACGGGCGAGTCCTCTGAGAATCCGCTGGAACTCTCCCTCCGAGAGGCCTGCCAGTGGCCCCGCGACGCGATCGTCCGAGGATGTCGCGAACACCTCGTACAACGCCGGGGTGGTCATGGCGTAGCGGTACACGCACAACCGGGACAGCAGGGCCAATTCCCGTTTGCCCATCACGGTGGCGTATCCGTTGAGCACGCGGGCCAGCCGGTGCTCCTGCGCGTCCGCGGCCTTCAGCACGGGCGCGACCAGCTGATCCGCTGGGCCGGGACTGCCGCCGTGGAACGACCGGAGGTACCCGCCGAGATGGTCCAGCGTGAGCGCATGCGCTCCGAACGCCTCCACCAGTTCAAGCAAGACCTGTCGGCTGCCGGTGACTCCGTTGCGCGCCAGCAGCTCACACGCGTCGTCCGGGGTAAGGGACGAGACATCCCGGATCCAGTAGGTGCGGCTCAGCCATGGTTCAAGCCGCGGTACCGCGATCCGGGTCGTGATGACGGCCTTGGTCCGGCCGAGGCCTGCGGCGAGTCGGTGCACGATCTGGGCAAGCGTGTGGTCGGCGATCTCACCCAGCCGGCCTTCCTCGCCGTGCGTACGCTGGACGCGTTCCAGGCCGTCCAGGACAAGGAGGTTGCGCCCGGACGACTCCAGTGCGCGCATCAGCCGGTACAGCCGGCCGCCGGGGCTGGTGTCGGTGGCGAACGGCTCGTCCCCGGCGTAGTACGCCTGAGCCGCGGCGAGGAAGCTCTGCACATCGGGGTTGTCATAGAAGCTCCAGACCACCATCCCTTGTGGGCGGCCGCCCTCCCGCAGCTCCAGTCGGCGCAGGAATTCCGCGACCATCGCGGTCTTGCCCGCGCCGCCGAGCGCGACCAGAGAGAACAACCCGGCCCCGTCGCGTTCCCAGAAGTCTTCCAGCGCCTGCACGTCGTCCGCCCGGCCGACGAACTCCGCGGCCGGCGGGAGCGGGTGGACGACGAACGGTTCCCGGTATGCCGTGGGCTGTTCGGTGTGCGCGGCGAAGCTGTCCGTGTAGGTCGCCGCGCGTTCGGGATTGATCCGCGTGACGCGGTCGAGGAGCTCGTCCAGCCTTCGATGGCGGTCACACCAGTCGACCAAGCGGCGGATCAGCTCGGTGCGGCTCATGGCGGCCGAGTACTGGTCGTACACCGGCCGGTAGCTGTCAAACGCGATGTCGCGGATTTCTTCTTCGCTGAGCGCGTCGTTGATGAGGCGAGCAAGCAGGCCGGCAGTGACGGACACGGTGGATCAGCCCCGGCGCACACGGCAGAGGCGGAAACCGATGTTCGGGGCCAAGTGCTTGCCCCAAGTGCCAAGCCACCACGGGCTCGCGTCGCGCGTGGCGCGGAAGGACACCGTCACCACCTCCGCACAGTCGGCCCAGGAACCACCGCGCAGCACTCGCTCCAGCCCCTCTGCCGGCCCGGTCGGGTTGTCCCGCGGCGATTCGCGGTAGTAGCACGCGTCATACCAGTCGGCGGTCCACTCCCACACCCCGCCCGTCATGCCGTACAGCCCGTACCCGTTGGGCGGCAGCCTGCGGGGAGGCAGCAGCGAGAACTCGTCGAACCGGTCGAAGTCGCAGTTCCGCGGAGTCGGCGGCGTGTCGCCCCATGGGTAGCGGGTGCCCACGAGGCCCCCGCGCGCGGCGGCCTCCCACTCGGCCTCGGTGGGCAACCGGTAGCACACCGCGTCGTCGGAGAGGCGCTCGGCCAACAGCTCGGCCTCCTGCCACGCCACCGCGACCATGGGTTTGCGGTCGTAGCGTTCCGGACGGCGGGGATCTTCCCGATGCGGTGACCCGAAGATCGGGAGCCGGGCGTGCGCGTGCCAGTCCGACGCCTGCACCGTCGCGTCCTCGCAGTATTGGAGCCTGATCTTGTTGGCCTCGTGGAGCATGAACCGGCCCCGGTCGGAATTCCCTTCGCCCGGCACGGCCTCGGCATCCGGTTGGCCGTCGGGTGGGCGCCGCCAGCCCAGCAACGCGCAGTACGCCGACCAGCTGACCGGAGTGTCGGACAGCCAGAAAGCCCCCAGCCGGACCCGGTGGACGGGCTGCTCGTCGGGATCTCCGCCGTAGGAACCCATCGAGTGGCAACCCGCGGGCACATACCTGAAGCGAAGCCCGTGCTCGACCACCGCGAGGCTGTCGAGCAGCTTCCCCCGCGCCACCGCGATGTCGCCGTCCTGCGCGGCCAGTCCATAGGCACGGTCGTAGGCGGTGGCCGCGGTCTCCAGATCGCCTTCGGCCACCAAGCGTTCGGCAAGCCGTCGCAGGCCCGCCGCGTCCCCTTCACCTGGTTCGAGCTCCCGCAGCCAGGCGTAATCGTCCGCGCTCATCGCTCCAGAGCCAGCGTCGTCAAGGGCAGCAACCGCCCCGTCCCCTCCCGCAGCCAGGGGTCCGGCGCGTCGATCGACCCGCTGAGCACCAGGGCACGTGCCCGGCAACCACCGTGGAAGCCCTCCTCGCCCTGTGAGCAACCGCCGCACGGGTTGCCGCCCGGCAGCGCGCGGATGTCCCGGAACATCTCGCTGTGGTGCCACAGCTCGGACAGGGAGCTGTCCCGCACGTTGCCCGCCGCGAAACCCGGGCCGAGGAAGCTGCACGGGTTCATCTCGCCGGACACGGAGATCGAGCACACAAGGTTGCCCGCGCCGCAGCCGTGGTTGGTATGCACGACCGACTGCCCGTCCGCCCTCGTCCCTGGCCCGAACGGGTCGAGGGGACGCACCGCGAACGACCCGTCGGCGCTGTTGGTCTCCAGGCGTTCCAGTGCCTCCACGTACTGGTCGAAGGTGGGCATCAGGTCCAGGTGGCGCTCCCCGACGCCTACCGGGTACATGGGGCGGAACACGGCCGTCGAAGCGCCGACCCGTTCCGCGAGCCGCACGCACTCCTCGGCCTCGCCCGCGTTGTGGCTCATGATGGTGAAAGCGAGAGTGAACGTGGCATGCCGCCGCAGGACTTCCAGGCGATCGATGACGCGGTCAAAGCTACCGCTGCCGCGAACGCGGTCGTTGCTCTCGGCGGTCGCGCCGTCCAGGCTCACGTTGAGCCACACCAGTTCCCGCTCTCCGAACTCCCGCGCCACCTCCTCGGTGATCAGCAAGCCGTTGGTCGTCACGCACGGGCACAGACCGTGGTTGGTGGCGAGGTCGATGATGTCGAACAGGTCGCGGCGCAGTAGCGGCTCGCCCCCGGTAAGGCCAAGACGGAACGTGCCGACGGCCGCCATTTCCGCGAACAGCCGGTCGAGTTCGCCAAGCGTGAGCTGCTGTTCGCGCCGAGGCAGCTCACCGGCGAAGCAGTGCTTGCAGGTGAGGTTGCACGCTGAGGCGATCTCCAGATGGGCGGCCAGCGGTCCGACCAGGTGGTCGTCCGCAGGCCTGGCGGGAAGCACTTCTCCTGCCAGCAGGCCGTCGACGGTGAAGAAACCGAGACTGTCGAAGTGCTCGAAGAACCTTTCCAGAGCACGTACTCGCTCACCTGACTCGTGCGTGCGCCACTCGGCGTGCACCGTGTCGAACGGCCTGTCCCGCAACGCCAGCAGCACGGCGGTGGCCTCGTGGTCGAATGGCAGGAAACGGGACGTCCGCCGGTCGAAGACCGTCGAGCCGAAGAACTGAGGGACGACGGCCAGGGGCGGCCGTTCCACGACCAGCCGTTCGACGGAGTGCAGGTAGTGCATGGCGCTCGTCACCTCTCGGGCGTCGTGTGGAAGGTCGTGCGCAGCCACAGCCGTTCCGCCACCACGGGAACCGTGATGGGTAGTATGCCCTCCTGTGTGAGGGAGCGGACCGAATAGTCGTCACGTTCCTCCGCGGTCAGCTCTCCCCGAGCCGCGACAGGCCACGCGGAGTCGTCGAACCTGGGGTACGTCCACTCGTCCGGAGGCTCCACAGCGGTCCACCGCCACGCGTCCGGACTGCTGGTGGATGCCAGCTCCCGTCGGTCGCCTCCATCGGCCACCATGCGCAACAGGAGCCGGACCGGCACTTCCGCGTCGGTCAGCACCGCGATGGTGAGAACGTGCCCGCCCGGCGGCAACAGCGGTCGGGACGTCCGCAGCCGCGTGCCGTCCACGGAGACCCCCCACTCCGCGGCACCCAGCACCCGTGTCCGCACGCGCACCGGCACGGCGGCCGACGGGTTGCGCCAGCGCAGCACCACCCCGCCGCACCCGGCGGGAACCTCACAGTGCCCGTGCTCCTCCAGCACGTACTGCGGTGAGGACTTCACATAGCGATCGACCGAATTCAGCCGCAGCTCTCTGTCTCCCATGCACCCCTACCTCGTGTGCCGGCGGTACATCTCCGGGTTGGCCTCGGCGACGATCCGCACGACGTCGGCCAGCCGGCCGTGCCGCACCGCGTGCTCCACCAGGAGGCGGACCTTCGCCCGCCGACTCATGCCTGCGGCGAAGTCCCGGCGCACGGAGGGAAAGTGGTCCAGGCACAGGTCCTCGACGTCGTCGTCCGACAGCGCATCGTCCACAAGCCGTCGCACGGATCCGGCGTCCCATGACCGTGGTGGCGGGTCGCGCCGCACCGGCGGCCCCTTCGGTTCGGTGTCGCCGGCGGCGTAGTACGACAGGACGAAGTTGTCCGACTCGAAGAAGTTGAGGATCGGGTGCTGTCGCCCTTGGGTGCGCTCGGCCACGACCTGCCGAGTGTAGAGCGCGAGGTCGGTGAGGCGGACGAATCCGTCACGGTGGCCCGCGCCGGCGCCTGAGAACGCTTCGAGCAGAGCGAGGGTGAACTCGCTGTACGGTGTGCCGGCGTAGGACAACTCGCCTTCCGCGGAGGAAGCGATGACCGCCCGGCCCCGGCCGTTGGATAACGCGACACGCACCTCCGGCGGCAACGGCGCCTTGACCAGGCCCGATCCCTTCACCGTATGGTCCAGACCGCCCGCGTGGCAGCAGTCCAGAACGAGTACCAGCCGGCTCGCGCGGATGCGTGCCAGAGCGGCGGCCAACTCGTCGCCGCTGATCGCGCTCTCCGCGAGCCGCGCGAGGTCGTACCCGTGCGTCATCAGGTAGTGCGCGCCGTCAGGCAGACGGCACCCGTGCCCGGAGAAATAGACGACGACGGTCGACTCGCCGTCGGCTGCTCTCGCCAGGCGTCCGAGCGCGTCCAGTACCCCGTCACGGGTGGCCGTTCCGCCGGTGAGGACGTCAACCTGGTCGGGTGGGTACGCGCACCGTTCGGCATCCCGAAGGACGTCCCCTACGGCAACCGCGTCGTCAACGGTCGTCGGCAGATCCGCGCCCACGCCGACCACCAGCGCGTGCCCGTTGTGAAAGGCGTCACCCACACTCACTCCTCCCCCGGTTCTCCCTCAGGATGGCACAAAGCGATCAGCGACTGTTCGCACTGGGACCAGCACCCTCCGCGGCGACGCGGGCCCTCGACACGACACCGGGTGGGCCCGCCGGCAGGGGCGCAAAGCCGGCTCGGTTCTCGACAGGCCCGGCCTATTCGTGGTCCGCTTCCGAGCCGAGGAGCCGCTCGGCGAGTGGACGGAGCAGCGGCACTGTCTCCGGCGGGATGCGGAAGCCGCTTGCCGTCACCGCGTCGAACTCGGGGTCGTACACCGCGACAAAGAACCCTTCCACATCTCCGGTCGCTATGCCCTGCTCCTGAAGTCGTCTGGCTGCCGTTTTCACTGGTCTGGTGAAGCCGCGGAGCATCCGCGTCTCCTTGTAGTCGCCGATCTCATAGACCGTGGCACGGCTGACGAAACCGTCATGCAGGGCAGCCTCCAGGATGGCGTGCGCCTGTACATGCGCCTGGCCGAGCAGCAGGTCGATCAGCGCTTCCAGGGCTTCCGCCGACCATCCTCCGGCCTCGTCGTCGGAGGCCGAGGTCTGCAACTGCTCCAAATCCTGAACGGACGCCGACTCCACTTGAAGATCGAGCACCTGCCCTGCCTGCTCCAGCAGACCGCTCGGCTGCAGCATGAACAATCGGTGTCCCGTCCTGCGGAGCATCTCGCGCACGAGTTCAGGCCGCGGGCGGGCGGGGATGTCGTCGTCCCGCTGCTTCCACCAGTCCTTCTTACTGTCCCCGGTCACAAACAGGACCTCGCAGTCGAGCCGCTCAGCCTCCCTGAGTGTCTGCTCCCAGACGAGGTAGTCGCCCGCGGCCTGCTCGTCGGGCTTGTTCTTGAAGTCCTCGTACCCGGGAGGCTCCTCGGCCTCCCCCCTGCGCTTTGCCTCCGACAACGCCTTCTCGTGCTCATCCGGCGGCAGCGGCCGGCCGACCCGTCCGTCCAGAATCGGCTCCAGACGTGCGAGAACCGGATCCGTGTTGGTGTCGGTGGCCCCCGCAAGCGCGTCCTTGCGCGCCTGCTCGCTGATGAGCGACTGGAGGGAGTCCAGGATGTCGTCGAGCTGAGCCCGGTACTCGGTGAGCGTGCTCTTGACCTCCGCGTCCTCGCTGACATGAACCTGTTTCAACCAGGTGTCCAGGGCCCGGTGCGCGGTCTGGCCGGCCTTCGACAGCGTGTCCTGAGCCTCCCTGGCCCGGGCACTGTGATGCCCGAGAACCGAGCGCTGCTCCCGGTTGTGCCAGAACTCGACCAGCACCTGGTGCGGCACCCAGAGCCGATCGCGCAACCGCGCCAACACGGCAAGCAGGTCATCACGGGTACGCTGATTCGAGCGATACAAGGTCAACAGGACATTGGTATCCACCACGATCAGCCCGGAGTCGAAGAGCCGCCGATAGTCATCCGGCGACGGAGTCCGGTACTCCGCAAAACCGTCGAACAGGCCGGCCCCCGGAAGGTCACTACTCGCTGCAGCGCTCCCCGTCCTACCCAGCCCCATAGACCTTCCTCCCCCAGCCAACCACTCCCAGCATTGTGGTCCGCCCCAGGGGTGTCGGGTCGGTACTTCGCCGTGATCGCTGAAGGATTTCACGTCCCAAACAGCGGCCATGGCCGCTCACCAGACCCGTCGAGCAGCGCCTCGAACCGCCCGAACCCAGCACCATCAGCGAACAAATCATCATCCACTCGGAACAATCGACACCACCGCGACCGCTGTTCCAGCACGATCCAGGCGCAAACCTGCAGGTCGGACCCCTACGCGCACCAGCCGAATTCCCCTACTCCTGCTCACCACTCGTGCCTGTCGAGAGAGAACCCCCTGGTCAGCGCCTACGACGTCAGCGGCAGGAGCCACCGGAGACAGGGTCGCCAGTCGGCCACGGGACACTCGCCCACCTTCAGCAGACCGCGGCCCACAGCAGCGCCCTCTCCACCGAGACCGCAGATGGCTGCCGGCCGCAGTCGACCAGGCTCTTGAGGACTACAGCCGGCTGGACTTCCCCCTCGGCCACGGCCTCCTGCACGGCGACGCCTATCCCGGGAACACGCTCTGGGACGGCACCAGGGCAGTCCTCGGCGACTGGGACGAAGCGGCTTTCGGTCCCCGCGAGATCGACCTCGCCAACACCTTCCAGGGCGTCCGTTTCGGGCGCACCGAGGCCGAACTGTCAGCGTTCATCCGCGCCTATGGATACGCCCCGGCCCTGGCATGGACTGGCAACCTGGTTTTCCTTTCCCCCACCCCGACATCCCGCAGGCACGCCGAGGTGAAGGCGACCGACCAGGCCCTGCAGGACCGGCGGGCACTCGGGTTGCCGGACGACGAATCCGTACTGAACGAAATCATGATGCATCCGCACTTCGTCTACACTCGGGGCGGAATGGCCGCCCCCTTCTGCGCCAACTGCCACAACGTCTTGGACGCGGTGGAGAGTGCTTCCGGACGCTTCACCGGCTGGCCGCCGAGTGACGACCTGCTCATCCCCGGAGTCACCTCATGAACCGCGTTGACGACGACGATCCCGACCTCGAAACGCAGCTGGATTCCCGCGTGACCTACCGCGGCGAGTACTTCACCGGTGAGGTCGTCGAAACGAACGACGACACCGTGGTGAGCCTTACCACCTACCGGGACGGATTCGAGGACGGCCCCAGCCTCGAATGGTTTCCGGACGGCACCAGACTGAGCGAGGGCACCGTCCGCAAGGGCATCCCGATCGGGGCCTGGCGGCTATGGCACGCCAACGGAGCGCTTGCCGAGGAAAAAGTCTTCGACGAGGCAGGCAAGGGCCACATCCTGCGCATCCGCAGGTGGTCAGAGGCCGGCGAGATCACCAAGGACACGGTCTACGAGCAGTCCTGAAATGCCGCCGCACGCTCACCCTTAGTGGCATAGGGCCCTCATTGGTTCCCTATCGTGCTGCACTCGACCTGCCGCATGATCCGGTCGATTGGGTCACTACACGCATCGTCACCCGCGAGAG
>JBEHXI010000163.1:0-17013 GCA_048498775.1 Actinomycetota bacterium
CCGGTGGCGGCCGGACCGGGCATCGCCGGGCCGGATATCGCGCTGCCGAACGGGTCGGTGTGCGGGTAGGCGGCGTCGGGGTACGGCGCGGCGGCGGTGAACTCCCGGGTGCCGAAGGCGTCCCACGTCGGAGCCGCCGGCGCGGACGTCGCCGCGTCGCCGCGGTAGCGGGGGACGGACGGGGCGATGTCCGCAGCGTAAGCACCGCACCCCGGGCACACCAGGGCGCCGTTGAGGTTCCTACGGCACGAGGAGCAGTAGTCCATCTGCGATCTTTCTGTGCTGACTGCGACGCCAGGGCACCAGCGTCAATTTCTCACGTTCGCACGCTGGATCGAGCGGCCAGTAACGGTAACGGTACCTCGGGTAGGCGGTGCGTAGCAGTTGTGATGCTTTTGGAAAGATTCCCTCGCCCGGAGCGCCGCACTCTTGACCCGACAAGCGTGACCAGCGAAAAGGCCACGCATTCGTACGGCCATACGAAAGCCCGACGTGACGTAACTCATGCCGGGAAAGCGGCGGTCGCGCGCCGCCTTTCCGAACGGGCGTCTGAGGACGGCCCGATCGCCTCTCAAGATCGTTCCATCTGGCCTACGTTGTCAAATGCGCGGGCGGCGCGACGGGGAAATCGAAATGTCCTGGGCCGACTTCGGCGCGGCTATCCGGCGCCGCAATTCCGGCCCGTGGCCGCCCACTCCGGAACGCATGCCGCGGCCCCCGGCGAACGAGTCCGCCGGGGGCCGCGGCTCACAGGATGCTGATGGCGCGTCAGAAGCGGGCGGACACCGCGCGGCGACGGCGCACCAGGAGCAGCGCACCGGCGCCGAGCGCGATGAGCGCGCCCGCGAAACCGGCGATGACGCCGGAGGAGCTGCCGCCACCGGTGGTGGCGAGCTTGCCGGCGGCGGCCGAGGAGGACGGTGCCGGGGCGGCCGCGCCGCCCGACGGCGTGGCGGTGGCGGCGGGCGCGGACGGCGCCGGGGCGGTGGGCTTGGCGGACGGGGAGGCCGGTGCGGGCGCCGAGGGCGCGGACGACGGCGTGGACGCCGAACCGGCCACCGTGCAGGCCGCGTCGGCCGAGGTGGGCAGGGTGCTGATCCGCTGGCCCGACATCCGGCCGGCGGTCACCCGCACATCCCACTGGGCGCCGGGCTTCCAGTCCACGAGGACGGTCTGGCTGACCCCGGCGGCGGTCGGGTGGTCGAAGTGGATGGTCTCGAGGACCTGGCCGGGCAGGCCGGAGGCCAGGTGCGGGCCGACCGTGAGGGTGGCGGGCGTGCCCGAGGCGTCCTTGTCGGTGATGGTGATGGCGGCCTTGGCGGTGCCGGTGCTGGTGTCGCAGCGCGCCACCGCGTCGGCGCTGAAGTCGCCGATGTTGCAGGCGAAGGCGGTACCGCCGAGGAGCAGGGCAGCGCCCGCGCCGGTCACGGCGGCGGCGAGCAGGCCACGCTGGGAGATCACATGTCCTCCGGGGATGCATGCGGCGGCGACCCGCCGGCCGGGGCACGCGCGCAGCGCAGCGCGGCGCGCGGCGTGCCGTGGCGGGTCGCCGGGTGTGGGGAGAAGAGAAAGGTGCCGTCGCGACGGAGCGCGGTGCGGCAGGAGGCTGATGGTAGGGGCTGGGACGCGTCCTGTCATCACCGGGGTTACCGGCGGTTTCCTGACGAGGCGTCAGGCGCCGACGGCAGGCAGCCCGGAGCGTCCGCTGGGACGCCCCGGGCTGCCTGCCGTGGTCCTCTTGAAGTGCTGTTCCTGGAGTGCTGTTCCTACAGCGAACCGGTGGTCTGCGCGCCGGTCACGCTGCCCGCCAGCCACTGCGACCAGGTCATGTCGAAGGACGCGAAGCCGTTGTCGGCGGCGGCCGTGCCGCGCGGCGATCCGGTGATGGTGATCGGGTCGCCCTGGTGGACGTAGTTGTAGAACCACTCGGCGTCGGCCATCGACAGGTGCACGCAGCCGTGGGATCCGTAGCTGTGGCCCGGGTACGGGTCGCCGGTGGAGTAGTGGACGTAGGTGCCCGAGTAGGTCAGCTGGACGTCCCAGGGCAGCGTCAGGTCGTAGAAGTTCGGGTTGCCCTTGTCGCAGGTGATGCCCACGCTGCAGGACGTCATCCGCACCTCGCGCTGCTTGCCGATCACGGCCATGGTGCCGTCCCAGGAGGGGAAGTCGGGGCTTCCGGCGTCGATCGGCATGGTGCGCACGGTGGCGCCGTTCCGGGTGACCTTCATCGAGTGGCCGGGGACGGACACGGTGGTCTCGACGTCGGCGCCGATGGTGAAGGTGTGCTGGTAACCGTGGGTGCCGTAGCGGCCGTTGCCGTCGGTGACCCCGTCCAGGTCGGCGTTGAGCGTCACCTTGGTGCCCGCCGGCCAGTACTTCTCCGGCCGCCAGTCGACGCGGGTGCCGCCGAACCAGTGCCAGGCACCGGTGACCGGCACCGACGTCGACACCTTCAGGTGCCGCTCGACCTCCGCGCGGGCCGAGGTGGCCACCGGGTGGTCGAACACCACCGAGATCGGCATGGCGACCCCGACCGTGGTGCCGCTCTGCGGGGTGATGCTGTTGAGGAGCATCGGCGGACCGGCCGGGCGGGTCGGTGAGGGACTGGCACTGGCGTGCGTGGGCTGCGCGCTCGCCTTCGCACCCGAATCCGACGTCGTGGCCGACGCGTTGCCGCTGCACGCGCTGACCCCGGCCAGCGTGGCCGCCGCCAGAAGTGCGATCCCCAAGTCCCGCCCCAGACGCCTCACGCCCTGTGCTCCCCTCACGCTCGTCGGCGGAAACACCCGCCATCCCCACAGACACTCAATCTACGCAGACGGTTGCAGGGAAGTTGTAAAGCCCGGGCCAAACCCCCCGCCGCGGGCTCCCGGGAGCGTTCCGGGCCGCGGCGGTGGCGCTCCGGGCGCCCCGGCGGCACCGGGCTGCGGCGCGCGCCGTCCGCCGTACGGCCCAGCACCGCTCGCGCTCCGCACGCGGTGCGCGGAGCCTCAAGAGCAGCGGCGGACACCGCGGCGGACGCGGCCACCAGCCCGGACGGCCCGGCGTCCCCTCAGCGGAAGCGGCTGATCCGGCACGGTGCCGGCGAGCCCGCGGCGAGCGGTGAGGAGAACGCAGTGACCAGGACCGACAGCATCGATCGCGAACGGTGCGTACGCAGTCTCACGGCCGCGGCGGCGGTGGTGGTGATCGCGGGGACCATCGCGGCGGGCGCCACGGCGTGCGGCGGCTCGCAGAGCGGATCGGGTGCCGCGGCCTCCGCGTCGGCCCGGGCCTCGGGCATCCTGGGCTCCGCGGCCGACGCGGCCTCCCGACTGGCCGCCGCGGCCGGCGTGGAGGCGTCCCGGGCCGGGGACGCCGGTGCCTCCCGGGCCGCCGCCGCGGCGTCCGCGGTGCAGTCGGTCGCCGCCTCACTCGCCGCCGCGCCGCCGAGCGTGCTCGCCTCCGCGTCGGCCGCGGCCGCCTCCCTGCGGGCCGAGGCGCACGGGGCGCTGCAGTCCGCCTCGGCGGCGGTGGCCCGGGTCAACGCCTCGGCCGCCGCAGCCCTGGGCAAGCTGCCCGGCAGCGGCAACGCGCTGGGCGACGTCAAGGCCGGGCAGACCTCCCCGACCGGCGCGGACGGCCGCCCCAGCGTGGTGCTGACCATCACCAACAGCACCGGCGCCACCGCGACGTACGCCGTCCTCGTCGCCTTCACCGACTCCTCGGGCAGGACGCTGCAGAGCACGGTGGCCGGCGCCCGCGACGTCCCGGCCGGCGGCCACGCCACCGTGGTGGCCGCGGCCGCCGCCCCCGCTCAGGGCACCACGGGCGCCAAGGTGCTCAAGGCGCTGCGGATCTGAACGGGTTCCCCACGCGTCCTGCTCGTCCTGCGCGCCGTGCTCGTCTCCTACTCCTCCGCGGCGGAGCCGTCGTCGAAGTAGTCGTCCAGGACGGCCTCGAACTCGGCCGCCCATGTCTTCGGCAGGTTCCTGGACGGCGCCTCGACGTCCGCCTCGTAGGTGCGGCGGCCGGTGGTGTGGAGGGTGACGGAGAAGAGGCGCCCGAAGCGCGGGGTGGTGATCTCCACCGCGCCGATCTCGCCCCAGCCGAACTCGGCCGTCTCCTCGTCCAGCCGGAACCTGATGCCCGCGCGGCCGGCGGCGATGGATCCGCGGGCGTCGGAGACCTCGAACTCCGGCTCCGCGCCGTCCTCCCCGAATACCGGTTCCGGGTCCGGGTCCGGCTCGGGTCCGGTCTCCGGCGCCTCCTTCCCGGCCACCGGGGGCGTGCCGGAGGTGCCGGTCGTGCCGGCGGTGCCGTCCTCAGGTGCCTCCTGTGGTTCTCTCTCCGGCGCGTCCTGCGCCGGCTCGGCGGGCCGCGCGAACGTCAGGCCGGGGACGAAGGCCGGGTCGGTCCCGGCGGCGTGCACGGGCGGGATGACTGGACCGATGCGCTGTTCCACGGCGGGCAGTATGGCCGATGGACCTGTCGGCGGCCAGTGCGCACGCCCGGCCCACGCCCGGCCCGGTCCGCTGGCGCCATGGGCGGCGGGCGGGGATGGTGGGCAGGGGGAGGGCCTTCGACGCGGGGGAGGAAACCGACGTTCCGGACTCCGGCACACCGACCCCAGGGAGACACCATGGCCGTGGTCACCGAACCCTACGCGCCCGGCACCCCGTGCTGGGTGGACCTGACGGCCGGCGACCAGCTCGCCGCGCTCGACTTCTACCGGGACCTGTTCGGCTGGCAGGGCGCGCCCGGGCCCGCCGAGTTCGGCGGCTACGCCGTGTGCACCTGGAAGGACCGGCCGGTGGCCGGCATCGGCCCGGCGATGGCGCCCCCGGGCGCCCCGGCCCCGCCGATCGTGTGGACCACGTACCTGTCGGCGTCGGACGCGGACGCCACCCGGGAGGCGATCGGCGCGGCCGGCGGCTCGGTGCTGACGCCCGTGATGGACGTGGGCACCCTCGGCCGGATGCTGATCGCCGCGGATCCGGCCGGTGCCGTCTTCGGCGTCTGGGAGCCGCGCGACTTCACCGGCGCGCAGATCGTCAACGAGCCCGGCGCCCTGCTCTGGAACGAGCTGCACACCTCGGACATCGAGGCCGCCGCCGCCTTCTACCGGGCGGTCTTCGGCATCGAGATCACCCCGATGGAGCTGCCCGAGCCCGGTGAGTACTGGGCGGTCACCGTGGACGGCCGCACCGTCGGCGGGGCCGGCACGCTGGCGGCCGATCCGCCCGGGACATCCCCGTACTGGCTGGTCTACTTCGCGGTGGACGACCCGGACAGCGTGGTGGACGCCCATGTCAGGCGCGGCGGGAACGTCCTGGCGCCGCCGTTCGACATGGTCGCCGGGCGGATGGCCGTCCTCGCCGACCCGCAGGGCGCCGTCTTCGCGGTGATCAGGCCCCGGCCCATGGCGGAGGCGGGCTGACCGCCCGGCCCCCGGTCACGGCCCGGGCACCCGCAGCGCCAGCAGCGCCACGTCGTCCTCGTTGCCGTCCGGGCGGACGCGGTCCAGGATCTCGTCGCAGAAGGAGGCCAGCGGGCGGCCGGCCAGCCCGGCCGCGTACCGGCGCAGCCGGGCCAGCCCCTCGTCCACGGAGCGGCCGGGGCACTCGACCAGCCCGTCGGTGTAGTACACCAGCGTGGAACGCGGCGGCAGTTCGACGCAGGCGTCGGTGCGGGCGCGGGACACCCCGGCGCCGATCAGCAGGCCGTGCCCGTCCTCCAGGAAGCGGCACCGGCCGTCGTGGGTGACCAGCAGCGGCGGCGGATGGCCGGCGTTCGTCCAGCGCACCTCCCACCGGCCGCCCGCCTCCCGCGGCTCCAGGCGGCCGAAGACCACGGTCGCCATCGACGCCTCGGAGATCCGCATCACCGCCTCGTCGAGCCGCTCGACGATCACGCTCGGCGGCTCCTGGTGGGACCAGGCCAGGGCGCGCAGCATGTTGCGGACCTGCGCCATGCCGGCCGCCGCGTCCAGGTCGTGGCCGACCACGTCGCCGATCACCAGGGCGGTCGCCCCGTCCGGCAGGACGAACGCGTCGTACCAGTCGCCGCCGACCTGGGAGGCGTGCGGCGCGGGCAGGTAGCGGGCGGCCATCTCCACCCCCGGCACGTCGGGCAGTTGCGGCAGCAGATGGCGCTGCATGGTCTCCGACACCCGCCGCTGCCGCTGGTACATCCGCGCGTTGGACAGTGCCAGGCCCGCCCGCCGGGCGATGTCCTCCAGGAGCGACAACTCCGCGCCGCCGAAGCCCTCCGGCCGTTCGGAGCGGCCCAGGGTCAGGGCGCCCAGCACCTCCCGCGGACCGCGCAGCGGCGCGATGGCGGCGGAGTGGATGCCGGTCGCCCGGAACAGGTCGCGCTGCGCGACGGCGACGCCCGTGTCGGGCGGGCCCTGGTAGGTCTCGGGGCCGGTGAGCGCCGAGGCCACCCCGCGCAGCGCCCGGGACAGCGGCATCGTGGACTCCCGCTGCACCGGGGGCATCGGCCCCTGAAGGTCCTCCCGGTCCACCAGGGCGCCGTCCTCGTGGTGCACGACGGTGGTGCGCCACACCTCGTCGCGCTCACCGATCAGGTCGATCACGGCCCAGTCCGCCAGCCGGGGCACCACCAGCGCCACCAGCCGGCGCAGCGCCTCGTCCACGTCGAGCGTGGAGGTCAGGGTCGTGGTGGTCTCGGCCAGGAGCGCCAGGCGGTCCAGTTCCGACAGCGACGACGCGAACCGCGTCCCGCCCTCCGCGGTCTCGTCGCCCTCCGCCGCGTGCCCGAACCCGGCGGGCTCGTGGAAGAGCACCAACGCGCCCTTCCGGCCCCCGCCGAGCGAGCAGGGCGTGATCAGCCAGCTCATCGTCAGCAGGGTGCCGTCGCCGCGCTCGAACCAGCCCTTCTCGGCCTGCACCGTCCGGCCGGACAGGGCCGCCTGCCGCATCAGGCACTGCGCCCGCGGCAGGGTCTGCCCGCGGCTGCCGCGGTGCAGCAGATCGTGGGCGTCCCGGCCGACGACGTCCGCAGCGGCGCGGCCCAGCATCGCCTCGGCCCGGGCGTTGGTCTCGACGATCCGCCCCTGCTCGTCCACCAGGTACAGGCCGGCGTCCAGGGCGTCCGGCAGGCTCCCGAGCAGGCCGGAGCCCGTCCCCGCACCCCCGCCGGTATCCGACACGGCCACCTTCCGAGCCTCCTCCGCCCCCGCTCCGTACCGCTGCCCGCCGCCCGCCGCGGCGACACCTCGCCGCGGGCCCCCGGGCCGTCGGCGCCAGTCTCCCCCAAAGATCACGGTTGGCCGGGTATTCACCGCGCGGCACCGGTCCGGGGCGGCCGGATACGTAGTTGTCGGTGCCACGCAGTGGGCGCCATACTCACTCCTCACGCGTGCGCGGCCGTCAGGGCCGCCGCGTGCGGGGGGAGATCATGAGCGAGCAGGGCGCCGCGTCCGGTGCCGACGGCAGCGGCAGACCCGGCGGTCCCGTAGCGGACGTGCCGGACGGTCCCGGCGCGGTGCCGCCCGCGACTTCGCCGACGCGCACCGGATGCCGCTCCGGGCCCTGAGCACCGGCCCCTTCCCCCCGCACCCGAGAACCCGTCGTTCCGTCGTTCCGTCGTTCCGCCATGCCGCGCGCCGCCTTCGCCCCGCGCGCCCCATGGCACCGGCACATCGAGGAGAAGCCTTGACCACCCAGTCCGCCGCCGACGCCGCGGAGGGCGAGCAGCCCCCCGCCGACGTCCCCGGCGCGTCGCAGGAGACCCCGCCGGAACGGCCCGCCGGGCGGCCCCGCGGCCGCACCGCCCGCCTGATGGCCGCCGCCGCGGTGCTCGGCCTGGTGGCCGGCGCGGCCACGGGCTACGCCGTCCAGTACCGCCGGCCGCCCACCGTCCGCCCGCTGCTCGTCGCCCAGCCGTCGCACCCGGCCCATCGGGCCGCCCCCGCGGGGGCCCGCCTGACCGCGGCGGACGACGACGAGGTGCGCACCGACGGCGACCTGCGCGCCCTGCTCGTTTCGCCGCCCGTCGGATCCCGCGCGTGGCCGGCCCCGCCCACCGCGGACGGCTGGGAGACGCTCGCCCAGTACGCGGAGGGGTTCAAGCGGCCCGCCCAGGAGTTCCGGTGGGAGAACAGCAACGGCTTCCGGCGGGCGGTGTGGACCGGCTGGACGGTCGGCCGGACCAGCTACGGGCTGCAACTCGTCCAGTACACCCACGCCGACGAGGGGTCGGCCGAGTCCGCTCTGCGGGGCGAGCGGGACGCGCGGTCCGACAGGGCCGTCACCCCGCTGCCCGGTACCGGCGACGGCTTCACCGCCGCCGCCGTCAGACCGGTGCAGAACTCCTCGTGGACGTTCTACGACACGGAGGCCGTGGCCCGGCACGGGGACATCGTGGTGATGCTCTTCGTGGACGCCCCGGAGCCGGTGGGCCGGCAGACCGCCGAAGACCTGATGCACCGTCAACTGGAGCGCCTGTGAGCACCGACACCCCCGGCGAGCCGGAGCCCGCGGCCCCGCTCTCCCCGCTCTCCCCGCTGTCCCCGCCTTCGGCCGAGGCGCCCGGGCGGCCCGGCCGCCGCCTGCTGCCGCTGGTCCTCGCCGCGGCCGTCCTGGTGGCCGCCGCCGGCGGCGCGACCGCCTACGCGGCGCTCCACCACGGCCGCACCACCACCGCCGCGCACGCCGCGCCCCGCCCCTCCGGCCCGCCGTCGCCGTCCTTCGGGGCGCGGTCCGGCGGAGCCCACTTCGGCTCGCTGCGGGACCTGTTGCTGCCGGTTCCGGACGGCTACTCCCCCGGCCCGGACGACGGCGCGCTGGGCAACGACACGGCCCTGACCGGCTCCGCGCTGAGCAGCCACCTCGCCGACCTGTTCCCCGGCGTGCCGGACGCCGACCGCCGTACGCTCCAGCGGGAGTTCGGCGCCACCGGTATCCACGCCTACGGCCTGCGCACCTACCGCGACATGGCCGGTGAACTCGACATCACCATGAGCCTGGTGCAGATGACCCCGGCGGCGGCCAGGAGCGCGACGCGCTTCGACACCGCGCTCTTCCAGGCGAGCGGCGCCGGGCGCAAGGGTCCCACGGTCCCCGGTCATCCGGAGGCCCACTGCTATCTGCCGCCCACCGGCTCCGGGGACTCCCTGAGCGGCCTGCTGTGCTTCGCCGCCGCGGGCGACCTGCTGGCCACCATGACCGTCGAGGGGCCGGACCCGCTGGACGGCACGGAGCCCGCGCGACTGTACGCCGCCCAACTCGACCGCATCGCAATCCCCGGGACGCAGGCATGAGCGAACAGCAGACCCCCGACGAAGCAGCCGGGGAAGCCGTGACCACCCCGTCCACCCCGTCAGCCCCTCCCCGGCGGGTGCTGCGGGCCGTCCTGCGCTGGAGCGGCGCGGTGCTGCTGTGCGGGGCGCTGGGCACCGCCACCGCGTTCGCCGTCGCGGCCCCGCCGCGTACCGACATCCCCGGGCTCGCGACCCCGGACGACGGCCGCTACACCTTCCCGCCCCTGGACGTCCCCGCCCTGCCCACCACGGTGATCCAGGGCAGCACCGGCGCCCTGCACGGTCCGGACCTGCGCACCCTGCTGCTGCCCCGGCCGCGCGGCGCCACCGCCGACCGGAGCGTCCCCGGCTGGTACCCGGTCACCCGGTTCGGCGCGCGCTTCGGCGCGGGGCCCGCGCTGAGCGACGACGGCTGCCGCCACATCGCGGCCCGGGCCTGGACGATGCCGGACGGCACCCGCACCGAGATCTACCTGCTCGGCTTCCGCTCCCCGAACACCGCCCAGGACACCGAAGCGGCCCTCCCCGACCCGCTGCCGGTGGCCCCGGACGCCCAGCTGGAGGCCCCTCCCCGGCAGCCTCCGCACAGCGTGGACTCCAGCACCGAGATGGCGCAGCCCGCGGGCCGGGGCCGGCCGGCCGTCCGCTACGCCCAGGTGGCGACCGGTGACGTGGTCGTGGTCATCGTCATGAGCAATCCGAAGGCCGTCCCGGACACCCCGTTCCAGCAGGTCGTGGGGGTGCAGTCGGAGCTGCTGGCCTGAGCGGCCCGGCCCCGCGGCGCCCGCGGGGCCGGCACCGCCGCTACCACCGGTTCGCGCGGCCCGGGGCGGCGAACGGCGGGGCGTCCTGGCGGCACACCTCACCGCGGGGCGGAAGCGTGCCCCGGACGAAGTACCGGCTCTCGTAGTGGCGCACGCAGGCGCTCGGGTTCAGCAGGGAGATGTGCCCGTCGCCGTCGACCGTCAGCAGGCGGGCGCGGCCCAGGAGCCGGGTCATGGCCCGGGCGCCCCGGTACGGCGTCGCCGGGTCGTGGGTGATGCCGATGGTGAGGACCGGTGCGGCGTGGCGGTCCCACGGCCCGGTGTAGCGGTCCACCGCGCGGGCGGGCCAGGTCGCGCACGGTTCCGCGCGCCACGTCCAGTAGCTGCCGGGATCGCCGGCGCGGGCCCGGCTGTACCGCTCCAGGGCCGTATAGCGCCGCGGATCACGGGGGTTGGGGCTCTCCCCGCACACCGCCGCCGGCTCCTGCGCGACCCGGCTGACGTCCACCTCCTCCAGGGCGGGGGCGCGTCCCTCCCACAACTCCCGCAGCTCGCGGCCGAGCCGGGTCCAGCCGGGATGGACGGTGCGGAGCCGGTCGACGATGGCGGAGACGGTGCGGGCGTACGTCCAGGCGCCCTGGGGGTGCTCCCGCAGCCGGCGCATCAGCCGCTGGTACCGGGCCCGGGTGGCGCGCGGGCTGCCCGCCGTGAAGGCGCAGCGCTCCGGCGCCACCCGGCCGCAGAACTCCAGGAAGCGGCCCAGCGCGCGGCCGGAGGCCACGTCGAACGGCGACCGCAGGAACGTCGGCAGCGGTGTGCCGCCGCGCATCCAGGACGCCGGGTCGACGGCGCTGTCCAGGACCATGGCGCGGACCCGGCCCGGGAAGAGGTTGGCGTAGGTGGCGCCGACCATCGTCCCGTAGGAGGTGCCGAGGAAGTTCAGCCGGCGCTCGCCCGCCGCGGCGCGCAGCACGTCCAGGTCGCGGGCGGTGTCGGCGGCGGAGATGTGCCGCAGCAGACGGGGGTACCGCTGCCCGCAGAGCCTCCCGAGCCACGCCCAGCCGCCGATCCAGGCCCGGCGCTGCCGCTCCCCGACGGGGAAACCGGCCGGCATCCGCGCACCCCACGCGGCGGCCTGCGCGGCGGTCCGGAAGCACCGGACGGGCCTGCTCCGGCCCGTCCCGCGGGCGTCCCAGGCGATGATGTCGAACCGCTCGCGGAGCGTGCGGGGGAAGGACGCGTACTCCTCGGGGAGCGCCACGGTCCCGTCGCCGCGCAGCCCGGGGTGGAAGAACAGCGAGCCGATCCGGCGCCCGGGACGGGTCGCCGCCCGCCGGATGACGGCGAGCGCGATGGTGCCCGCCTCCGGTTCCCGGTAGTCCACCGGGACGCGCACGGTCGCGCAGTCGAACCGCGGCGCGTGCCGGCAGGGGCTCCAGGCGAGCCGGGACGCGGCCGCCGGGGCGCCGGTGGTCCGGGCGGCGGCCGGCGGGGTGAACACGGCCAGGGCGCAGGCCGCGGCCGCCGCGACGGCGATGCCCCGGCGGCGGCGGTGGGTGGCAGGTGGCACGGGAGTCGTCCTTTCCTGTGGGTCCAGTGCGCAGCCTGCACGCCCGTCACCCGCCGCACCCGGTGGGTGACCCGTCCGAGGGGTGTACACGGACCGTCCGGGTGATCGGAGGGCGTCCGGACGGCGGCCGGTCCTCCGGGCGGCGGCGGGGCGGCGCGGTCCCCCGGGGGTGTACCGCGGTTCCCCGGCACGCGTCCTCGGCCGCTCCGGGTCGTTACCCGGACAGGGGGAGCCGGTCGCGGCGGCTCCCCGGTGACCGGGCCGCGGCCGCCTCGGCGGCGGGACCCGGCGAACCCCCGACGGCAGGGAGGGACAGCCGTGCTGGTCTCGGTCTCACTGGTGATCCTGCTGGGCTCACTGATCGCCTTCCTGGTCCACGCCGGGCGGCTGCGCCTGGCCGACGTACTGGTCTCCGCCGCCTTCGGCTTCCTGCTGGCGGGCACCGGCCTGGCCCCGGCCGTCCGGGCGGCGCTGGCCGCCGTCGGCAGCGCGCTGGCATCCGTTCACCCGTAGCGGCGCGGGGCGGGGTGGACGGCGGGGGCCGCGCCCCGGTTCGATCCCCTCAGCAGGGGAGAGCCGAGGAGGAGGCCAGCCATGAGCCACCGGTCCGTGCCGTTCGACGAACTGGACCGCAAGATCGTCGCGGCCCTGATCGCCAACGCCAGGGCGAGCTACGCCGAGATCGGCGCGGACATCGGCCTGTCGGCCACCGCGGTCAAACGACGCGTCGACCGGATGCGCGAGAACGACGTCATCACCGGCTTCACGGCCACCGTCCGGCCCGCCGCCCTCGGCTGGCGGACGGAGGCGTACGTCGAGGTGTACTGCGACAGCGCCGCACCGCCGCGGCGTCTCGCCGAAGTCGTGCGCAACCACCCGGAGATCACCGCCGCCATGACCGTCACCGGCGGCGCCGACGCGCTCCTGCACGTGCGGGCCACCGACGTCGAGCACTTCGAGGAGGTGCTGGAACGCATCAGGACCGAGCCGTTCATCCGCAAGACGATCAGCTACATGGTCCTGACCCATCTGCTGCCGGACAGCCCGGAGGCCGGGCCCAGCCGCCCCGCGCCCGGCGACGGCACGACGGCCCCCCGCTGAGCGGTCACGCCGGAGCCGCGCAACAAACCTGCTCCCGCGCCCTCTGCCACGCAACAACGCTGCGTCGGCGCGCAGCGTTCGTCTCTTGTCGTGCCCGCCCGCCGCTTCCTACCGTTGAGGAGATCCCCCATCGCCCCCGCCGGAAGCGGAGGAGTCCGCCATGCCCGCGACCCGAGTGCCGCGCCCCAGACGCTATCTGGCCTGTGAACCCCGGTACTTCGGCGTGCGGTACGCCATCAACCCGTGGATGCGGGTGGACGGGCAGGCCGACGCGGCCCTCGCCACCCGGCAGTGGCAGGCCCTGGTCCGCGCCTACCGGGACCACGGCCACACCGTGGAGACGGTCGAACCGCTCCCGGACCTGCCGGACATGGTGTTCGCGGCGAACGCGGCGCTCGTCGTGGCCGGCCGGGTCCTCGGCTCCCGGTTCCTGGCGCCGCAGCGCCGGCCGGAGACGGCCGCCTACGAGAGCTGGTTCACGGCGGCCGGGTTCGCCGTGCGCCAACCGGCCGACGTGTGCGAGGGCGAGGGCGACTTCGTCCTGGTGGGCCGCCGCCTGCTGGCCGGCACCGGCTTCCGCACCTCGGCCGCGGCACACCGGGAGGCCCGCGCGTTCTTCGGCCTGCCCATCGTCCGCCTGCACCTGGTGGATCCGTACTTCTACCACCTGGACACCGCGCTGTTCGCCCTCGACGACGAGAACATCGCCTACCACCCGGAGGCGTTCTCCGCCGCGAGCCGCGCGGTCCTGCGGCGCCTGTTCCCGCAGGCGGTGATCGCCTCCCGGGACGACGCCATGGCCTTCGGCCTGAACTCGGTCTCCGACGGGCGCCATGTCTTCGTCGCGCCCCAGGCGTCCGGCCTCATCGACCAGCTCGAAGACCGCGGTTACGTCCCCGTCCCCGTCGACCTGTCGGAGCTCCACAAGGCCGGCGGGGGCATCAAGTGCTGCACTCAGGAGATACGCCCATGACCGCTCCCACCCGCGTCGGCCCGGCCCCCACGCAGCCCGTGGCACCCTCGTCGGCAGAGCTGATCCGGGCGGAGGCCCCGGTGCTCGCCCACAACTACCACCCGCTGCCGGTGGTCATCGCCCGCGCCGAGGGCGCCTGGGTCGAGGACGTCGAGGGGCGCCGCTACCTCGACATGCTGGCCGGCTACTCGGCCCTCAACTTCGGCCACCGCCACCCCGCGCTGATCGAGGCCGCGCACCGCCAGCTCGACCGGCTCACCCTGACCTCGCGCGCCTTCCACCACGACCGCCTCGCCGGCTTCGCCGCGGACCTCGCGGAACTCACCGGCCTGGACATGGTGCTGCCGATGAACACCGGCGCCGAGGCCGTCGAGAGCGGCATCAAGGTCGCCCGCAAATGGGCGTACGAGGTCAAGGGCGTGCCCGCGGACCAGGCGACGATCGTGGTCGCCGCCGGCAACTTCCACGGCCGCACCACCACGATCGTGGGCTTCTCCGACGACGAGACCGCCCGCGCCGGATTCGGCCCCTTCACCCCCGGCTTCCGCACCGTCCCCTACAACGACCTCGCCGCCCTGGAGGCGGCCGTGGACGACACCACGGCGGCCGTGCTGATCGAGCCCATCCAGGGCGAGGCGGGCGTCCTCATCCCGGACGACGGCTACCTCACCGGCGTACGGGAGCTGACCCGGAGCGCCGGATGCCTGTTCATCGCCGACGAGATCCAGTCGGGGCTGGGGCGCACCGGCCACACCCTGGCCGTCGGGCACGAGTCGGTCACCCCGGACGCCGTGCTGCTCGGCAAGGCGCTCGGCGGCGGCATCGTCCCCGTCTCCGCGGTCGTCGCCCGCCGCGAGGTCCTCGGCGTGCTGCGGCCCGGCGAGCACGGCTCCACCTTCGGCGGCAACCCGCTGGCGGCGGCGGTCGGTTCCGCCGTCGTCGGACTGCTGGCCACCGGCGAGTACCAGCGGCGGGCGACCGAACTGGGCGAGGTCCTCCGCGCCGGCCTCACCGCGCTGACCGGCCGGGGGATCACCGGCTTCCGCGCCCGCGGCCTGTGGGCCGGCGTGGACGTCGACCCGGCTCTCGGCACCGGCCGCGACATCGGCGAACGGCTGCTGCGCGAGGGCGTCCTCGTCAAGGACACCCACGGCTCCACCATCCGCCTCGCCCCGCCGCTGACCATCACCCGGGAGGAACTGGAGTCGGCCCTCGACGCGCTCGGCAGGGTGCTCGCCGACTGACGCAGCGTCAGCAAAAGCCCAACTGTCCCCCCTGGTAAGGGCCGGTGCCTATCATTGCCGCACAACTCTCCCAGGGGGGCAGACAGTGCGGCGAAGACCGCTCATCCTTGCCATCGCCACCGCGCTGACGCCGGTGGTCTGCACGCTGTCCGCGGCGCCCGCGCAGGCGTCCGGCAGCACACTGACCGTCACGACGATCGGCCGCAACGGCGCGAAGATCGCCAACAACGTCGTCAACCTCATCGACACCCGGACATCCGTCACCTACCAGGGCAAGAGCGGATCCCGGATCTCCCTGCCCGCCGGCTCCTACGTCCTCACCACCGACATCGAGACGCCCGACTCGTCGCCCGCCGTGATGGGCATGACCGACACCCTCGCCGCGCGCACCGTGTCGGTCTCGGGCAGCACCGCGGTCACGCTCGACGCCCGCCAGGGCAAGCAGGTCACGGTGTCCCTGGACGCCATGTCGGGCACCGGGGCCACCGGCTACTCGGCCTTCCTCGACGCCGCCGTGTGCGGCTCCGGCACCACGTTCGGCCAGAGCCAGGCCTACAACCGGCCGGGCGGCCTGTACGAGATCCCCAACTCCTCCAGCGCCGTGACCTTCGCCTGGATGCAGAGCTGGCAGAACAGCGACACCGTCACCGGCCCCAACGGCACCGCGTACTACCTCTCGGGGCACACCACCGGGCTGCCCGCGTCGCCGTCGGCCGCCTTCCACCGGTCCGGGCTGGCCCACGTCCCCATCACGGTGCGCGGCGGCGAGGCCACCGACAGCAACACCGCCACCATGTTCCAGCCGGAACCGCCCGGCCAGCTCACCTGCGCCACCGACCTGGCGGGCCAGTCCTTCCAGGCCGA
This sequence comes from Actinomycetota bacterium, assembly GCA_048498775.1. Taxonomy (GTDB): domain Bacteria; phylum Actinomycetota; class Actinomycetes; order Streptomycetales; family Streptomycetaceae; genus JBEHXI01. The sequence continues at coordinate 15,782 of JBEHXI010000163.1, forward strand.
GGCCCCGTACAACGTCAACGCGTATGTGTCGCCGGGCACCTGGATCGCCCGCACCGACCAGATCGGCAACACCGGGGAGACCGGCGGCGGCTTCACCCGGCCCCGCGCCTACTCCGCGGGCCAGACCGTCTACCAGACGTTCGGGCGGGCCGTGTTCGGTCCCACCGCCGGGCTGCCGGTGGTGCGGAACCGGGCGATCACCTACACGCCGTACAACACCATCGCCGACGCCACCGGCGGCACCGACGAGTTCGCCCGCACCCGCGACACCGTGTCGCTGCTCAAGGGCGGCAAGGTCCTCAAGCAGGCGACGGTCACCGCGGACGGCGGCTCCTTCGGGACGTTCTCGCAGGGCATCACCACCGCCGGCTGGTACACCCTCAGGGTGGCGGCCACCCGCGCCACCCCGGCGTCGCTGTCCACCACGGTCGGGCTGGTGTGGACCTTCTGGGCCAACCCGGCCCGCAGCCAGGTCAGCCCCGGCTACCTGACCGAGCTCAACCCGCTGGGCCTCGACCGCTTCAACAGCGCCGCCCCGAACTCCACCACACAGGTCGACATCGGCCTGCGCCGGATGGACGTCGCCGGCGGCGACCCGGCGTACGCCGCCGAGACGGTCAGGACGGTCAGGGTCTACGCCTCGCACGACAACGGCGGCACGTGGAGCGCCGTCCCGGTGCACGCGAGCGGCTCCTCCTGGGTCGCCGACGTCCCCGAGCCGGCCACGTCGGGACTCGTGGCCCTGCGCACCGTCGTCACCGACACGGCCGGCGACACCTCGCAGCAGAGCGTCTACCGCGCCTACCGGGTCGGCTGACCGACGCCACCCCGCGCCCCGGCCGCTCAGTGCGGCCGGGGCTTCCCGTTCGCCACGTAGTAGCGGCCGCCGCAGCTGTAGTGGGCGTAGTCGCCGACCCGCCAGACGCACACCCCCGCGTAGTAGTTCGGCCCGTCCCAGTACCAGTACGTGGACTGGCTGCCCGGACCGCTCTGCACATGCGTGGTGTTGAGGTTCTGGCTGGACTTCGCGTCCGGGACGTACGTCCGGAAGAAGTGCATCTCGCAGGACTGCCCGGCCGATTCCAGGGTGCCCATCGCGAAGCCGCCGGTGCCGGAGACCTTGTAGTCCAGCCACGCCAGGCACCCCTCGGTCGAGGCGAGGGAGTCGGGGAGATAACCGGGGTCACCGGTCGGCGGCTTCGGGGTGGCCGGGGCCGGGCTCGTGCCGGCGG
>JBEHXI010000164.1:0-17009 GCA_048498775.1 Actinomycetota bacterium
GTTCACCTCCCCCGGGGCGGCGCGCGCCGCAAGCTGACGGCGTGCTAGAAACCGTACCGGCGGCGGCCACCGCGCCCGGCCGCGCCGAAGCCCGACAGCCAGGGACGGTGGACACCACGTGACGCGACGCCTTCGAACCCAGGTCGGCATCATCGGTGCGGGACCCGCGGGTCTGGTCGCCGCCGGTGCGCTGAGCAGAGCGGGGATCGACTGCCTGGTGCTGGAGCGGCGCTCCCGCGAGCACGTCGAGTCGCGCACCAGGGCGGGCGTCCTGGAGCACCGCACCGTGGACTACCTCGCCGGACTCGGTCTGGGCCGCCGGCTGCGGGCCGAGGGCGCGCGCACCGGCTGGTCGGACTTCCTGGTGATGGGCCGCCGCATACGCCTGGACTACGCCGGGCTCACCGGAGGCTTCCGGCACTGGGTCTACCCGCAGCACCTGCTGGTCCGGGACCTGGGCGCCGAGCTGGCGGAGACCGGGCTGGTGCCGCTGTACTCCACCCCGGTACGGGAGATCACGGGCCTGACCGGCTCCGCGCCGCGCATCGTGTGCGACGAGGTGGAGATCGACTGCGACTACGTCATCGGGTGCGACGGCTTCCAGGGCGTCTCCCGCACCCTCCTGCCCACCGGTCCCGGCTTCCCGCAGGACGCCGCGCTGCGCTACCCCTACGACGCGCTGACCGTGCTCGCCGAGGTGGACCGGCCCGCCGAGGGCGTCCTGTACGCGGTGACGGAGCGCGGCTTCGCCGGGATGATGCCGCGCACCCGTCAGGTCAGCCGCTTCTACCTGCAGGTTCCCTCTGGAGAGGGGCCGCTGGAGTGGCCCGGGGAGCGGATACGCGAGGAACTGCTCACCCGGCTGGCCGGGGGAGCCGAGCCGGGGATCGGCGCGATCACCGAGGTGCGGACGCTGTACATGCGCGGCCATGTCGCCGGCTCGCTGCGGCACGGCCGGCTGCTGCTGGCCGGGGACGCCGCCCACCTGCTCACGCCCTTCGGCGGCAAGGGCGCGAACCTGGCCGTCGCCGACGTCGCGGACCTGGCGGACGCGCTGGTCCGGCACTACCGGGACGGCGACGACGAGGCCCTGGACACCTACAGCGAGCGGCGGCTCGCCGAGATCTGGCGGGTGCAGGAGTTCTCCGACCGGCTGCTGCGCCTGGTGCTGCTGCCCCCGGAGGTCACCGATCCGGCCCAGCGGCGTTTCGCGCTCCGGCTGAAGCTCGCCGCCATCGAGCGGATGGCGCAGCCCGGACCGCACGGCGTCGCCTTCGCGCACCAGTACGTCGGCTCGGGTGCCGAGTCGGAGACGGACTGACCCTCACCGCTCAGGGGCCGAAGTGGACCAGCCCGGCGTGCCGGCGTCGGGACGCCGCACGGCGCCGCCTTCCGCCGCTCCCTACCAGTAGTGCCGGCGGCCGCCCACCGCGTGGCCCAGGGCGCCCAGCAGCCACAGGACCGCGCCGATGACGAGCACGATGATGCCGATGGTCCACAGAATCGCGATGTGTGCGATGAAGCCGATGATCAACAGGATGATGCCGAGGATGATCATGATGTCTTCCTCTCCTCGGGGTGATGCCCCTGCTCTCACTGTGATCCTCGCCTGACCGGCGCGCAAGCAGGGCCGGGACCGAATCCGCGCCGGTCCGGGCACCGGGCTCAGGCCGCCGCGCGCCGCGTGGTGCCGAGGGCGAGCGAGACGGCCAGCGCTCCCAGGACGGTGCCCATCACATAGCGCTGCGCCCGCAGCCACGCGGGCCGTCGGGAGAGGAGGACCGCGACGGAGCCCGCGCCCAGGACCAGGGCCGCGTTCACCGCGACGCTCACCGCGACCTGCACGCCGCCGAGGACGAACCCCTGGAGCAGGACATGCCCGGCCCGCAGGTCGACGAACTGCGGGATCAGCGAGAGGTACATGACGGCGATCTTCGGGTTGAGGAGGTTGGTCAGCAGGCCCATGGTGAACAGCCTGCGCGGCGAGTCCGGCGGGACCTCCCGGGGCGCGAACACCGAGACGCCCCCGGGCCGCAGCGCCTTCCAGGCAAGCCACCCCAGGTAGGCGGCACCGGCCAGCCGGACCGCCGCGTACAGCGCGGGGACGGCGAGGAAGACCACCGACAGACCGAGGTTGGCGGCCGGCAGGTACACCGTGAAGCCCGCCGCGACCCCGGCCAGGGAGACGAGCCCGGCCCGCCGCCCCTGCGTGATGCTCCGGGAGACCAGGTACATCATGTTCGGCCCGGGGGTGAGGACCATCCCCAGCGCCACCGCCATGACACCCAGCACCGCACTCCATCCGACCACCATGACCGCCCATTCCTCCGCGCCGGGACCGGGACGTGCGCGCGCACGCGAGCGCCTCGCACACCACGGACGAGGTGGCGCACGACGACCCTCTCGTCATGCGAACACCGGGGAGCGCCGCCTGAGATGAAAGCCCCTGACCTGCGGCGCGTTCGTGCGGCAAGGCTATGGCGGCCGCCCGGATCGGTGCAATATGCGCGATTGCACTCGGTGCAATCCTGTGCTTGGGTCATACCGCGGACGCCGCGGACGCCGCGGACGTCACGGGCCTCACGGGCCGGAGGGGGCAGCATGGAGGACTACCGCCGCATCGCCGACGCGGTGGCCCGGAGCATCGCGGCCGGCCGCCTGCGGCCGGGGGACCGCCTGCCCCCGCAGCGGGAGTTCGCCCGCCGGCACCGCATGGCCGACTCCACCGCCGCCCGCGTCTACAAGGAACTCGCCCGCCGCGGCCTGACGGTCGGTGAGGTGGGCCGCGGCACCTTCGTGCGGGCCGCCGCCCCGCCGCCGGGACCCGCGCTCGCCGAACCCGCGGACCAGCGGATCGACCTGGAACTCAACCACCCGGTGGTCCCCGAGCAGTCCCGGCTGCTCGCCGAGGGACTCGGCGCGCTGCTCCGTCCCGACGTCCTCGAATCCGCGACGCGGCCGGTCGGCGCCGCCGGCACCCCCGCCGCGCGCGAGTCGGCCGCCGGCCTGCTGGCCCGGGGCGGCTGGCGCCCGGACCCCGCCCGAGTGCTCTTCGCCGGAAACGGCCGCCAGGCGATCGCCGCCGCCCTGTCCGCCGTGGTCCCCACCGGAGGACGGCTGGGCGTCGAGGAACTCACCTACCCCGTCCTCAAGGCCATCGCGGCCCGGCTCGGCATCACCCTCGTCCCACTGGCCGCCGACGCCGCCGGGCTGCTCCCCGGCGCGGTCGCCGCCGCCCACCGCGCCGCACCGCTGCGCGCCGTCTACGTCCAGCCCGCGGTGCACAACCCGCTGTCCGTCACGATGCCCGGCGACCGCCGCGCGGAACTCGCCGGCACGCTCACCCGGCTCGGCCTGCCCGCCGTCGAGGACGCCGTATGGGGTTTCCTGCGCGACGACCTCCCGCCGCTGGCGGCACTCGCCCCGGACCACACGATCCTCGTCGACAGCCTGTCCAAACGCCTCGCCCCCGGCATGACCCTGGGGTACGTCGTCGTGCCGGACCCGCTCGTGCCCGAGGTCGCCACCGCCCTGCGCTCCGGGGCCTGGACCGCCATGCCCTTCGCCCTGGAGGCCGCGACGCGCTGGGCCGCCGGCGGGGCGGTGCGCGCGGTGGTACGGGCCAAGCAGGAACAGGCCACCGCCCGCCGGCGGCTCGCCGCCGAGCACCTGGCCGGCTTCACCGTGCGCGGCGACCCGCGGTCCTACTCCTGCTGGTGGGAGCTGCCCCGCCCCTGGCGCGCCGAGACCTTCGTGGCCGCCGCCGCCCGCCACGGCATCGCGGTCACTCCGGCGGCCGCCTTCGCGGCCGGCCCGCACCGGGTGCCCAACGCGGTCCGCGTCGGCCTGGCCTCGCCGCCACCCGAGGTCCTCGCGCAGGCGCTGGCCACCCTCGCCGGCATCGCCCGGCGCGCGCCGGAGGACCTGACGGCCGAGTGACGCCAGGAGCTCTCAGTGCGCTCCGCCCAGGTTGAGCACCACCACACCCGCGATCACCAGCGCGACGCCCAGCACCTTCAGCGCGGTGACCGGTTCGCTGAGGAACAGCGCCCCGATCACCACGATCACCGTCGTTCCCAGGCCGGACCACACCGCGTAGGCGACACCGACCTGCATGCCGCGCTGGATCGACTTCGCCAGCAGGACGAAGGCCGCGGCATAGGACGCTATGGACGCCACCGTCGGCCACAACCGGGTGAACCCCTCCGTGCTCTTGAGCAGACTCGTCCCCAGGATCTCGACCGCGATGGCCAGGCCGAGATAGACATACGCCACGCTTGCCTCCTCGAAGTGCGAGAAGCGTAGCCGCGGCACCGGGACGTTCCGCCGGGGGGTGGCCTCCGCGCCGCCGGAGGGCCGTGAGGGCCCTCCGGAGCCGCGCGGTCAGGCAGTCTCCGAGGCCGTCAGCCCGGCCGCCGGCAGGCCGGGTTCCGGGTCGGCCGGCACCGCGAGCCGGCGCCGCCCGGGCGCGAGCAGCAGCACCGACACGGTGATCATCAGGCTGCACGCCCCGATGAACACGAACACCGGAACGTACCCCGTGGTCAGGTAGATCTGCCCGATCAGCAGCGGTCCCACCGCGTTCAGCGCCCGGCCGGCCCCGTAGCAGAAACCGGTTCCCGTGGCCCGCAGTTCGGTGGGGAACATCCGTGGCGTGTAGGAGTACATCAGCGCGACCAGGGTCTGGTTCAACGCGGCCACCAGGATGCCGAACGTGACGATCGCGGCCGGGTGGAAGGTCAGCCCGTAGGCGACTCCGCTCGCCGCGAAGACCAGGCTGAACGCGGTGACCGGGCCGCGCGGCCCGAACCGGTCCGACACCGGCCAGGCCAGCAGCGCGCCGGGCACCGCCCCGAGGGTCGTCAGGGCCGAGTAGCCCACGCTGCTGGTGAGGCTGAAGCCGTGCTCGTGCAGCAGGGTCGGGGCGAACGAGGCGAACCCGTAGTAGCTGATGGTGAGGAACACCCAGACCACGGCCAGCATGATCGTGCGCCGGGCGAGGGCGCCGCGGAACAGCTCCCGCACGGGCGCCCGGACGACGGGCACCGCGACGACCGCGGACTCCTCCGGCGGGGGCAGTTCGTGGCGGCGGGCGACGACGGCCTCGATGCCGCGCAGCACCCGCTCGGCCTCCTCGGCCCGGCCGCGGGAGAGCAGCCAGTGCGGTGACTCCGGCAGCCGCGACACCGGCAGCAGCGCCAGCAGCCCCACGCCACCGAAGAGGAACACCAGCCGCCAGCCGTTCGCGCCCAGGCCCACCACCGCGCGGGAGAAGAAGGACATCGCCGGAATGCCCAGCAGGCCCAGCGCCAGGGTGGCCGACTGCAGCCTGCCGCGCTGCGCGGCCGGTACCAGTTCCGCGAGGTAGGTGACGGCGACGACGGTCATCGCGCCCAGCCCCGTCCCGGTGGCGAACCGGGCCGCCAGCAGCGTGCCGGCGCTCGTGCACACCGCGTTGAGCAGCGAGAACACCGAGAAGCAGAGCACCGCGGCGCGCAGGGACCGCCTTCTGCCGAACCGTTCGGCGAGCCGCCCGCCGAAGGTGGCGCCGAGGAACATGCCGGTGAAGCCGGCCGAGGTGATCAGCGAGATGTCCCGGACGCTGATCCCGAGGTAGGACCGCACGGCGGGTGCGGCGTAGGCGAAGGTGTTGATGTCGGCCAGCTCGAACGCGAAGCACAGCGCGAGCGTGCACACGATCCGGCGCTGATGGCTCGACCAGGGCAGCCGGTCGAGCCGGGCGAGGACGGTCATGGGGCCCTGCCTTTCCTTCGGAGGCGATGCGGATGTCGGTCCTCTGGGGGGATGGGTGACCAAAAAGAACTGAAGAATTGACGGGGTGTCAGGTGACGGGCAGAGGCACGGCGGCGCCGCTCTCCGACGGGTGAGGAAAGGGGGGCGGGGCCCGGCCGGCGCCCCCGGGGAGGCGACGCCGGCCGGACCCGGGCTACGCCCCGGACCCCATCACGGCGAACATGCCGCGCCGGCCTTCCAGGGGCTCGGCCGACGACGTGAAACCGCACCCTGCGAGGAGCGCGGCCTCGACCGCGTTGGCCGCGGCCTTGCCCAGTTGCAGGGGCTCGGCGTCGGTTCCCGCCGAGACGGCCGGCCCGCACGCCTGGGTCGCGCACAGCCCGAGCGTGTCGCGCAGCGCGTCCTCGTCGAGGTCGCACAGCCACGCGACGGCGGCGCCCGCGCCGATGGTTCCCGCGGTCGCCCGCACGTCCCAGCCGGCCGCGGTGTGCGCCGGGCCCAGGTCGCGGACGACGCGCTCCGCCACCCGGTAGCCGAGGGCGACGGCGGTGGCCGCACGGTCGTCGTGGCCCAACGCGGTCACCGCCGCGCACACCGGGATCCAGGTCAGTGCGGCATCGGCCGCCGCGGCGGCGGCCGCGCCGGACTCCCAGGCCGCCCAGGCAGGGTCGGTGGAGGCCGCGGCCAGGCGGGTGAGCGCCTCCGGCGCCCGGCCGGCGGCACGGGCCTGCCGGAACCGGGCCAGTTGTTCCGCGGCGGCCGTCACCGCCGCCGGATCCGGTGCCGCCTCACGGACGGTCCGGACGATCCACGCGGTCGCGTTCACGCGTTCCTCCCCTCGCCCGGGCGGACGGCCGCCAGCAGTTCGTCGGGGCCGGCCGCGGCGCCGAGCCGGCCGACCGCGTCCCGGATGGCCGGGGTGGCCCCGGCGCCGAGTACCGGCTCGACCAGCCGGCGGACCTTGTCGAACAGTTCGTCGTCGGTGAGCGGGCGGGCCAGGCTGCCCCGGGCGTGCCGGACGTGCACCGTGACCGGAGCGGCTCCGGCCCGTTCCACCCGGATCAGCGCCTCGTCGCGGGCGCGTTCCTCGCTCGGCAGCAGGGTGACGAGCTCGCGCAGCCGGGACACGTCGGCCGACCGCGCCCGCGCGTCGTCGAACTGGGGCAGCCCCACCTCGCCGTCCAGCAGCGCGGCGGCCACCGCGTGACAGGCGCTGAACCGGGCCTGCAGTCCGTCCGCGGGCCTGCGGCGGCCCATCAGCTCCGGGACCAGGGGATGGCAGGAGACCCGCACCGCGGTGATGGTGGCCGGATCACCGACCTGCCCGGCGGCCTCGACGGCCGCGTCGATGGCCGGGTGGGCCACGATCCCGCACGGGTAGGGCTTGAAGGCGTTGCGTTCCAGTTCCCAGTCGTGGTCCCAGGGGCCGTCCAGCTCCGCGCGGTCCACCGTGTCCGCGAGCACCTCCAGCGCTCCGCCCGCGCCGAGCGGATCGGGGATGCCGGTGCACCCGCCGGCGGCCAGCCGGGCGGCCAGGACACCGTTCGCGGCGGCCTTGCCCGGATGGAACGGCTTGGTCATCGAGCCGAACCCCTCGCGGTGACCCAGTGTCATCGTCGCGGCCAGGCCCAGGGCGTGGCCGGTGCGCTCGGTGTCCAGGCCGAGCAGCACGGCGGCGGCCACCGCCGCCCCGAACACCCCGCAGGTGCCGGTGATGTGCCAGCCCCGGTCGTAGTGGCTCGGTGAGATCGCGTTGCCGATGCGCAGTTGGGCCTCACAGCCCAGGGCGAAGGCGGTCAGGAACCGCGCGCCGGTCATGTCCACGTCCGGGCACAGGGAGAGCACGGTGGCCAGCGCGGCGGCGCCGGGATGGATCACCGTGGCGAGGTGGGTGTCGTCGTAGTCGTCCAGGTGCGCCGCCGTGCCGATCAGCAGCGCTCCCCAGTAGGCGTCGGTGGTCTCCGGGCGGCCGGGCAGCACCACCGGGCCGGTGGCCGACCGGTGGCGGGCGGCGTCCAGCAGCGCCCGCACGGCGGGCGCTTCGGCCGCACCGATCGCGGTGCCCAGCACATTGAACAGACTCCGGCGGGCGGCCCGGGCCGCCTCCGCGGGCAGCGGCACCGAGGCCGCGGTGATCAGCCGGTCGCAGAACTGGGAGGTCAGCGAGCCGGCACGGGTTTCCTGCAGCATGGCCGGAACGTTAGGTACGGCCACCTGGCCGAACAACGCCATCCGCAGCGCGGATCGTTGCGTTCACCGCAATGATCGTTCCACCGGTCCCGGCCGGTCAGCCGCGTGAGCGGGCCAGGTCACGGCCCCGCAGCCGGGCGATACGGGCCAGCGCGCGCACGCTGTCATGCGTCACCCCGCCCGCGTGGTACGCGGCGAAGATGGTGCGGCCGGCGGATTCCGGCCGGCCGATCCGCAGCCGGGCGACCCGCGGATGATGGTGGTCGTTCATGCCCTCGGGCACCACCGAGACCCCGAACCCGGCGCCCACCATCGACTCCACCAGGAAGAGGTCGTTGCCCTCCACCGCGACCCGTGGGACGAAACCGGCCCGCGCGCAGGCGTTGACCATGTGGGTCCGGCTGCTCGACCCCGGTTCCATGGCCACGAACGGCCGGTCCCGCACCTGGGACAGATCCACCGTGTCGCGTTCGGTGAGCGGATCACGCGCCTCCACCGCGAGCAGCAGGGACTCGGTGAACAGCGGCTGGACCACCATGTTCGGTTCGGTGGGTGAGATGGAGGTGAAGGCGATGTCGGCCTCCCCGCGCAGCAGCGTGGAGACCACCGCGGTGGCCGAGCCCTGCCAGCAGCGGTACCGCAGCCCGGGGTGGTCCCGCAGCAGTTCGGCGAGCACCGCGGGAACGAAGCCGAGACCGAGCGAGTAGGTGTGCGCCACCCGCAGCAGCCGGCGCGGCTCGCCGGCCTCCGCCAGCGTGGCGCCCACCGCGTCCGACCTGGCGCGCAGCACACCGTGTGCCTCGCGGGCCAGCACCCGGCCGCTGTGACGCAACCGCACCCGGCGTCCCACCTGTTCGACCAGGGCGACCTCCAGCTTGCGCTCCAGGGCGCGGACGCTGCGCTGCACCGTCGCCACGCTGACGCCCAGTTCCGCGGCCGCCCGCCCGAAGTGCTCGGTCCTGGCGAAGACCAGGAATACCTCCAGGTCGTCGAAGGTCACCCGGTGCGCGCGCTGTTCGGCCATGCCACAGGAGTATCACCGCGGGGCCACGGTGGGGACCCGCCCGGCTGCTCCAAACGCGGGCGGCGCCCGCGCGTCGGCCGGGCAAGCCCCGCACCGGTCCGGCGACCGGGTTAGCGTCGAGCCGCCGGTGGTGTCCGGCACGGCAGGGCGTACGACGGTTCGGGAGGTTACGGGGTGGTGGTGGCGACCTGTGCCCGGGTGGCGAGCGGCAGGGGCGCCGATGGGCACCGGTGACGGCGCGGGGGGCGCGGCCGACGCGTCCGGGACCGGGTCGCGGATCAACTGGTCGCTGCTGCCCGCCGTCCTGGGGCCCTCCATCGCCTTCTCGGTCACCGGCGTCGATCCGCTGATGTTCACCCTGAACCTCCAGCAGATCAGCACGGCCCTGGGGGTGCCGCACGCGTTCGTCGGATTCCTCGGCGGGGCGGCGACCCTGATCGTGGCCGCCGCGGTCCTCGCCGTCGGCAGCCTCGGCGACGCGCACGGCCTCAAGCGGCTGCTGATGCTGGGGCTCGCCACCAACATCACCGTGAACGTCCTCGCCGCGTTCTCTCCCGGCTACGGCTTCCTGCTGGCGATGCGGCTCCTCGACGGGTTCGCGCTGGCCGCCCTGCTGGGGCTGTCCCTGGCGCTGCTGACGGTCTGTGTCCCCCCGGAGTCCCGGCCCACCGCCATGGGGGTCTTCATGGCCACCGACATGCTGCTGTGCGGGATGACCCCGGCGCTGGGCGGCCTGGTGATCCAGGCGCTCGGCTGGCGGTGGCTGTTCCTGGTCGCCCCCACGCTCGCCGCCATCGCCATGGCACTGACGGCACGCTATGTCCGGGACACCGCCGACCGGCGGGGCCACAAGGTGGACGTGGCGGGGGTCGTCCTGTTCGGCGCGGCACTGCTCGGCCTGCTGTACGGGGTCGGGGAGGCGCAGAACGGTCTCACGCGGCCCCTGGCGTGGCTGCCGCTCGCCCTCGGCGTCCTCGCCGCCGTCGTCTTCGTCCTCCATGAGCGCCGCACCCCGGAACCGGCGCTGCAACTGGGGCTCTTCCGCCGGCCCGCGTTCGCCGTCGCCGTGCTGGCGGTCCTCACCCTGGACTTCCTCTCGGCCGGCTTCAGCCTGGTGCTGGGGCAGTTCGCCAGGGACGTCCTGGCGCTGTCCGCGCGCCGTATCGGGATGCTCTACCTGCCCGGCACGCTGCTGATCGCCGCCGCCGGGGTGCTCTCCGGGCGGCTGGTCACGAAGTACACCGCCCGGCCGGTGCTGCTCACCGGGCTGGTCCTGCTTGCCGCGAGCGGCCTGCTGCTGGCGGCCACCGCGGCGCCGACCATGGCGGTGTGGCTGCTCGTCCTGGCCACCTGGCTGTGCAACCTCGGCATCCTGGTCACCTCGACACCCGCCTCCGACCAGGTCCTGGCCGCCGCTCCGCCGGGCAGGTCGGGCTCGGTGGCCGCCGTGCTGCCGGTCTTCGGGATGACCGGCTACGCCCTCGGCCCGACCATCTACCTCATGCTGATCAACATGCTCTTCCGCAAGAGCTGGCTCGCCGACGCCGCCTCCCGCGGCCTGGCGTCCTGGCGGGCGGAACGCGCCGTGGACGCGGTGCGCCGGGCGGTGACGCACAACCCGGGATCGGGCAGATACGAACTGGCGCGCAAGGCGTCCGGGCTGGCCCTCGGCCGGGACTACACCACCGGCCTGCGGCTGACGATGGTGATCGTCAGCGTCCTGCCGCTGATCCTGGCGGTGGTCGCCTGGTTCGTCCTGCCGCGCAGGCCGCGGCGACGGGCGGCGCCCCCGGCCCGGCCCGCCCCTCCCGGGCAGGGGCCGGATTCCCGGCGGCGGTGACGCACGCCGGAGACGGCCTGTGCACGGGAGGTGAACCGACCGGCTCACCCTTCGCACCATTCGCCACGTAGGCACCGAAAAGCGATCCCGCACGCCTTACAGCCGAGAAGTCCGGATCGAAACAATCGGTGGCGTACGGCAAACCGGGCAGAGCGGGGACGCCCGCTCGGTTTGCACCACCTCATCGAGGAGGGATTCCCATGTCCGAGACTCCCACCGGGCCAGGACCGCTGCCTCCGGTGCCGCAGGGCGCGCCGGTCGTGCTCACCGCCGTCCCGGCCTTCGGCCTCACCGCGGGCGGCAGTCCCGTACTGCTGGTCGGGGCCAATCTGAAGGACGTGACGACGGTGACGTTCGGCGACACGGCGGGGACGGTGGTGCACAGTGACCCGCTGGGCCTGCTGCTGGTCGTCACGGCTCCGGCGCACGCCGCGGGCAGCGCGCCGGTGGTGGTGACGACCGCCGCCGGTGCCAGCCACCCGGTGCCGTTCTTCTACCTGGGCGTCGGGCAGTCGCCGGTCCCCGCCCCGGTCCCGACACCGGTTCCCCCGACCGTCCCGGCCCCGGTGCCCACTCCGCCCGTCTCCTCCCCTCCGACGCCGTAGCACCGTCCGGGGGGCGCCGTGCGGGCCCGCCGGCACCGGGACGCCGGTGCCGGGCGGGCCGCCTTATAGCGGGGTCAGCCGAGAGCCCGGTCCAGGTTGAACGCGGCGCTGATGAGCGCGAGATGGGTGAACGCCTGTGGGAAGTTGCCCAGTTGCTCGCCGGTGGGGCCGATCTCCTCGGCGTACAGGCCCAGATGGTTGGCGTAGGTGAGCATCTTCTCGAAGGCGAGCCGGGCGTCCTCCAGCCGTCCCGCCCGGGTGAGGGCCTCGACGTACCAGAACGAGCAGATGGAGAAGGTGCCCTCGGAACCGCGCAGGCCGTCGGGGCTCGCCTCCGGGTCGTAGCGGTACAGCAGCGAGTCGGAGACCAGGTCGCTGCTGAGCGCGTCCAGCGTCGAGAGCCACTTGGGATCGACGGGGGAGACGAACTTGGCCATCGGCATCATCAGCACCGAGGCGTCCAGGACGGTGTGGTCGAGGCACTGGGTGAAGGCCTTCCGCTCCGGGGACCAGCCGCGCCGCATGATCTGCCGGTAGATGGCGTCCCGTGTCTCACGCCAGCGCGGCAGGTCGGCGGGCAGCCCGCGCCGGTTGGCCATCCGGATCGCCCGTTCCACCGCAACCCAGCACATCAGCCGGGAGTACAGGTAGTTCCTGCGGCCGCCGCGGGTCTCCCAGACGCCCTCGTCCGGCTGGTCCCAGTGATCGCACAGCCAGTCCACCAGCAGCCCGATCTCGTCCCAGCGGGCGCTGCTGATCGGCTGCCCCCACTTGTCGTAGAGGTAGACGGAGTCGATCAGCGCGCCGTAGATGTCCAGCTGGAGCTGGGCGGCGGCGGCGTTCCCGACGCGTACCGGAGCCGACCCGAGGTGGCCGGCGAGGTGGTACAGCTCCCGCTCCGGGAGGTCGCTGCGGCCGTCGATGCCGTACATGATCTGCAGGGGCCCGGTGGGGCCGGCCTCGTGCATCATGCAGCGCTCGGACAGGAACGACATGAACGCCTCGGCCTCGCCGGTGAAGCCCAGCCTGAGCATGGCGTAGACGCAGAACGCGGCGTCGCGGACCCAGACGTACCGGTAGTCCCAGTTGCGCTCGCCGCCGATCTGCTCGGGCAGGCTGGTCGTCGGCGCGGCCACGATCGCGCCGGTCGGCGCGTAGGTGAGCAGCTTGAGGGTCAGGGCGGACCGGTGGACCATCTCCCGCCAGCGGCCGTGGTAGCGGGAACCGGCCAGCCAGCGGCGCCAGAACCGCACGGTGGCCTCGAACTGCTCGGCCGCCTCGCTGCGCGGGCAGCCGCGTGGGACGACGTCCGTGTCGACCCGGTCGAGCGCGAAGACCGCGGACTCCCCTTCGAGGAGCTTGAAGCGGGACCGGACGTCCCGGCCGTCGCACTCCAGGGGCACGGTGGCGGTCAGCGCCAGCGACAGCCCGTGGGAGCGGAAGAGGGCCACGCCGTCCTCCAGGCGGGCGGTGTGCGGTTCGGTGCCGTAGCCGAACCGGGGTGCTATCCGCGCCCGGAACGGCAGGGCTCCCCGCACACAGACCACCCGCCGGATCAGCCGGTGCCGGGCGACCTCCGGGGACTCGTCGGTGACCGGCATGAAGTCCTGGATCTCCCCGACCCCGTCCGGCGAGAAGAACCTCGTGATCAGGACGTTGGTGTCGGGGAAGTAGAACTGCCGGGTCCGCGCCGGCACGTCGGCGGCCAGTTCGAACGCCCCGCCGCGCTCGGCGTCCAGGATCGACGCGAAGACGCTGGGGGCGTCGAAGCGGGTGCAGCAGTACCAGTCGATGGTGCCGTCCGTGCCCACCAGCGCCACGCTGCGCAGGTCGCCGATCAGGCCGTGCTCGGCGATCGGCAGGTAGCGTGGGGCGCCGCTGTCTGCCGCTGCGGCGTACTCGAACGCCATGCCGGCCTCCCTGTCGTGCGGAGCCCGTGAGCCGTGAGCCCGTCGGAAAAGCCCTGATGGTCCGGGTATGGCACATAAATCCTTACACGGACCCCGTCCGGCGGGCGAGCCGGTGACCGGTGACGCCTGTGTCCCGGACGGCTACCGTGAGCGATCGGGAACGTGGCCATCGCGGTGGGTCTCCAGCAGGCGCAGCCACACCTCGCTCATCGTCGGATACGCGGGGACCGCGTGCCACAGCCGGGCGAGCGGCACCTCGCCGGCGACGGCGACGGTCGCCGAGTGCAGCAGCTCGCCCAGTCCGGGGCCGGCGAAGGTCACGCCCAGCGGCACCTGCCGGTCCGCGTCGACGACCATGCGGGCCCGGCCCCGGTAGCCGTCGGCGTACAGGGCGGCGCCCGCCACGCTGCCGACGTCGTAGTCGACGACCTCGATGCGGTGCCCGGCGCGCTCCGCCTCGTGTGCGGTCAGCCCGACCGAGGCGACCTCGGGATCGGTGAACACCACCTGCGGCACCGCCCGGGTGTCGGCCGTCGCCCGGTGGGCGCTCCACGGCCCGCTCTCCACCGGCAGTCCGCGGGCCCGCGCCCCGATGGCCGCCCCGGCGATCCGCGCCTGGTACTTGCCCTGATGGGTCAGCAGCGCCCGGTGGTTGACGTCGCCGGCGGCGTACAGCCAGCCGTCCGGGACGGCGGTGACCCGGCAGGTGTCGTCCACGGCGAGCCACGACCCGGGTTCCAGCCCCACCGTCTCCAGGCCCAGGTCGGCGGTGCGCGGGGTGCGCCCGGTGGCGAACAGCACCTCGTCCACGAGGAGTTCACCGCCGTCGTCGAGGACGAGGGTGACCGGGGCGCCGGGAGCCGCGCGGCGCAGCGCGGACACCGACACGCCGGTGCGCACCGTCGCCCCGGCCCGGACGATGCTCTCGGCGACCAGTTCACCGGCGAAGGGCTCCATGCGCGGCAGCAGGCCGCTGCCGCGGACCAGGAGCGTGACCCGGGAGCCGAGCGCCTGCCAGGCGGTGGCCATCTCGACCCCGACCACTCCGCCGCCCACCACGGCCAGTCGCTCCGGCACGCGCGGGGAGGAGGTCGCCTCCCGGCTGGTCCACGGACGGGCCTCGGCGATGCCGGGCAGGTCCGGGAGCACGGGCCCGCTGCCGGTGCACACCGCGACGGCGTGCCGGGCGGTGAGCGTGGTGCGCCCGCCCTCGGGCGTGTCCACCGTGACCCGGCGCGGTCCGTCGAGCCGGGCGTGTCCGCGCACCAGATCGACCCCGACCGAGTCCAGCCAGCGGACCTGGCCGTCGTCCCGCCAGCCGGAGGTGAAGGCGTCGCGGCGGGCCAGCACGGCCGCCGTGTCCAGTCCGGCCGTCACGGCCTGGCGGGCGCCGTCCACCCGCAGGGCGTCGGCGCGGGCGGCCATCGGGCGCAGCAGCGCCTTGCTGGGCATGCAGGCCCAGTACGAGCACTCGCCGCCGACCAGTTCGCTCTCCACGATGACGGTCGACAGCCCGGCGGCCCGGGTGCGGTCGGCCAGGTTCTCGCCGGTCGGGCCTGCGCCGATGACCACGACGTCGTAGGCGCGTGCCATCTCGTCCACGGGAGTGTCCTCACGGTGCTTCGGCAGCCGTTCCGGCCGGGCAGGAGCACCCTAGTGGCGCGGTCGCCGGCCCGCGGGGGCGACGCGCCGACGCCGGACGGTGCGGGCCGGTGGCCGGCGGGCGGCAGGGCTCCGTCCGTGAGGTGACGGAGCGTCGGGCGTCCGTGAGGTGACGGGGCGTCGGGCGGGGTAGGGACGAGGTGCGGCCCGTGCGGGTGGGCCGTGGGTGCCGGGCGCTCGCACGGTGGCCGGGTGCGTGAGGTCGTCGGTGTGAGCCCCCCGGGTGTGCGTGTTCGAGTGTGTGGCGGTCCTGACGAAGCGTTCGCCCATGGTGGCGGGGCGGTTACGGCTCAAGCAATCGGCCATAGGGTCAAGGGAAAGTAAAGTAATTCTCGCTGGTGATCTGCGTTCATCAGGATGAACTTGCATTTCCGTCAAATAGGGCTTTCAGCTCCACCCTTCCGTCGTTGTGTCTGTGTATCTGAACGAGCCTCTTGACCCTGTCGCCCGGAGGCGTTTGAATCCAGCGGCGGTGTGCTCTGCCGCACCCATCTTGTCCACGGCTCCGGGCGGTCCTGCGAAGCGCGCTGACGACTCCCCGGATACAGACAAGAGGTCCGCTATGACAGTGACGCCGACGGCTCCGGCAGCGGCGCGACGTCAGATCAACAAGAACACGCTCTACTTCTTCGGCGCCCTGGGCGGCATCCTCTTCGGCTACGACCTGGGCGTCATCTCCGGCGTCCTGGTCCTGATCTCGAAGCAGTGGACGCTGTCCGGATTCGACAAGGGCGTGGTGACGGCGAGCCTGTCGGTCGGCGCCATGGTGGGTGCGGGGCTGGCCGCGCGGCTCAACAACGCGATCGGCCGGCGACGCAGCATCATGATGGCCGCCGGGATCGTCATCGCCGGGACCGTCGCGTGCTCACTGGCGCCCGACTACCCGACGTTGACGGTCTTCCGCTTCGTGCTCGGCGTGGGCATCGGCTTCTCCTCCGCCACCGTGCCGACCTTCCTGGCGGAACTGGCCCCCAGCCGGCTGCGCGGCGCGATGTCCGCGCTCAACCAGATCTTCATCGTGCTGGGCATCCTCATCGCCTTCCTGGTCGACTACTGGCTGGCGCCCACCGGCGACGGCAGCTGGCGGTGGATGTTCGCCGGCGCCATCGTGCCCGCGGCCGTCCTGCTGGTCGGGATGACCTTCCTGCCCGAGACCCCGCGCTGGCTGCTCAACCTCGGCAAGGAGGGCGAGGCGCGCGAGGTCCTGGCCGCCACCCACGCCGGCGAGGACATCGACGGCGAGGTCGCCGCGATCCGCGAGGTCATCCGCCTCGACCAGGAGCAGGCCGGCCGCATCCGGGACCTGGGAGCCCGCTGGGTGCGCCCGATGCTCTTCGTGGCGCTGCTCCTCGCGCTCGGCCAGCAGTTCAGCGGCGTGAACGCGATCAACGCCTACTTCCCGACCATGCTGGTCGCGCTCGGCTTCACCACCAGCACGGCGCTGCTGTCCGCGGTGCTGCTGGGCTTCACCAAGTTCGTGTTCACCGCCTGGGTGGTCTTCGTGGTGGACCGCTGGGGCCGCAAGCCGCTGCTGCTCGTCGGCAACGTCATCATGTGCGTGACGCTGGCGCTGACCGGCTTCGTCGTGCTCTATGTGCACGGCAAGGGCGCTCTGGGCACCCTCACCCTGATCCTGCTGGTGCTCTACCTGGCCGGATACGAGCTGGGCTGGGGCGCCGTCGTGTGGGTGATGATGGCCGAGATCTTCCCGCTGAAGGTGCGGGGCCCCGGCATGGGCGTCGGGGCGGTCGTGCTGTGGGCGGCCACCGGCCTGGTCACCGCCGTCTTCCCGATCATCTCCGACAGCAACCACCTGGGCCTGGGCCACACCATGTGGCTGTTCGCCGCCATCAACGTGGTGCTCTTCGTGCTCACCCGCTGGCTCGTCCCGGAGACCAAGGGCCGCAGCCTGGAGCAGATCGAACTCGGGCTGCGCGAACGCGCCTGACGCGCCGCCGCATCGCGGAACACGGGGCCGGGGGGGGGGGGGTTTCTTTCTTTGTTCCCCCGTGTTTTTTCCCCCC
>JBEHXI010000165.1:0-17003 GCA_048498775.1 Actinomycetota bacterium
CACCTCGCCGATGATCAGCGCCTGGGGCCGCCGCCCGTGACGGGCTGTCGGCGGCCTGGACGCCTGACGGGTTTCAGGCGTCCAGGCCGCCGCGGGCCACCAGGGCCGTGCTGGGCGTCTTGGCCTGGCCGTTCGATGAGCGCCCCGGGGCAGGCGTCGGCGTGCTCCGGGGCGCGCAGATCATCGCGGCTCCGCCGCGGTCCCGGCCACGCCCGCCCGGCACAGCTCGTCGATCTCCGCGGCGCTGCGGCCCAGTTCGGCGAGGATGGCGGCGGTGTGCTCGCCCGCCTCGGGCACCGGGTCCATCCGCGGCACCACGCCGGTGAGGTTCGCCGGCGGCAGCAGCGCGTCCACCCGCGCCCCGCCGGGGATGCGCACCTGCCGCCAGCGGTCCCGCTCGCTCAGGACCGGGTGCTCCAGGAAGTCGTGCACCGAGTTCAGCCGGGCGTTGGCGATCCCGGCGCGGTCCAGCAGCGCGGTCGCCTGCTCGCCGTCCAGCTGGGCGAAGCGGCCGGCGACGACGGCGTCGACCTGCGCGCGGTGGGCGACCCGCGCGGAGCCGGTGGTGAACCGGGGATCCGTGGCGACGTCCGGATCGCCCAGGAAGGTCTCGCACAGCGACACCCACTCGCGTTCGTTCTGGATCGCCAGCAGCACCGTGGCGCCGTCGGCGGCGGTGAACGGGCCGTAGGGGGCGATCGTGGCGTGCCGGGCGCCGGTGCGCGGCGGTTGCGTGCCGCCGTAGCGCGTGTAGTACAGCGGCTGGCCCATCCACTCGGCGAGGGCGTCGAACAGCGAGACCGACACCGCGGGCGCCCGGCCGGTGGTCGCCCGGGTGTACAGGGCGGTCAGGATGCCGGAGTAGGCGTACATCCCGGTGGCGATGTCGGCGACGGAGATGCCGGCCTTCGCCGGTTCCTCCTCGGTCCCGGTGATGGACACCAGGCCGGTCTCGCACTGCACCAGGAGGTCGTAGGCCTTGCGGTCGGCCCAGGGGCCGCCCGGGCCGTAGCCGGAGATGTCGCAGACGATCAGGGAGGGATGGCGGGCGGCGAGGGTTTCGGCGTCCAGGCCGAGCCGGGCGGCGGCGCCGGGCGCCAGGTTCTGGACGAACACGTCCGCCCTGCCGAGCAGTTCGTCCAGCACCGCCCGGCCGCGCTCGGACTTCACGTCCAGCGCCAGGGACTCCTTGGAACGGTTGATCCACACGAAGTGGCTGGACTGCCCGTGCACCGCCTCGTCGTAGTGGCGGGCGAAGTCACCGCCGCCGGGCCGCTCCACCTTGATCACCCGGGCGCCGAGATCGGCCAGCTGCCGGGTGGCGAAGGGGGCGGCGACCGCCTGCTCGATGCTGACGACGGTGACGCCGTCGAGCGGGAGGTGCATGGTCGCCTGGGCTCCTTCCGGCCGTCACGACGAGGGTCGCCCGGCTGCCGCACCCGGGCCGTCTCTTTGTACGGCCCAACGGATGGATGAGTCAACGTTCTCCGGGCCCGGGGCCGCGCGCCGGGGGGTGACGTTGATCGGGAAGCCCGCAGGGGGTATTCCTGGTGGCGCGGCCGTCTCCCACCCGGCGGCCCCGGCACGGCGCGGGATCGGCGGGGCCGTGCGGGCCGCCCGGCGGCGGCGAGCGAGACGAAGGAGCGACGATGTCCCACCCAGCGGAACCCGCCGAGCCGGTGGTCTCCTGGCACGGCCGGTACTTCGAGGACTTCACGGTCGGCGACGTCTACCGGCATCCGCTGGGCCGCACGGTGACGCGGACCGACAACATCTGGCTGACCCTGCTGACCCAGAACACCGCCCCGGTCCACTTCGACGAGCACTACGCGTCGCAGACCGAGTTCGGCAGGCCGCTGGTGGACTCCACCTTCACCCTCGCCCTGGTCACCGGCCAGAGCGTGGTGGACATCTCGCAGAACGTCATGGCCAACCTCGGCTGGGACCGGGTGCGGCTGCCGCACCCGGTCTTCGAGGGCGACACGATCTACTCGCAGTCCGAGGTGCTGTCCCTGCGGGAGTCGAAGTCCCGCCCGGAGGTCGGCGTGGTCACCGTGCGCACCGTCGGCTTCAACCAGCGCGGCGAGATCGTCATCGTCTTCGAGCGGACCCTGCTGGTCTACCGCCGCGGCCACGGCCCGCAGGTGGGACAGGTCGCCCCGGTGTGGGACGAGCGGGCCCGCCGGGCGCTGTCGTGAGCGGCCCGGAGCGTTCCTGGCTGTTCGTTCCCGGGGACCGGCCGGAGCGGTTCGCGAAGGCGGCCTCCTGCGGCGCCGACCGGGTCGTGCTCGACCTGGAGGACGCGGTGGCGCCGGAGGGCAAGGCCGCGGCCCGCGAGCACGTCGCCCGCCGGCTGGCCGGCCATTCCGGGTGCGTGCGGGTCAACGCCGTCGGCACCGCGTGGCACGACGACGACGTGGCCGCCGTGTGCGGGCTGCCCGGACTGCGCCAGGTGATGCTGCCCAAGAGCGAGCTGCCGGAGGACCTGGCCGCGCTCGCGGAGCGGCTGCCGCCGCGGGTGGAGATCGTCGCCCTGGTCGAGACGGCGCTCGGGGTCCATGACGCGACCGCGCTCGCCCGGGTGCCCCGGGTGCGCCGGCTGGCCTTCGGATCCGTCGACTTCGGCCTGGACGCCGGCATCACCGGCACCGGCGAGGAGCTGCTGTACGCCCGTTCCCGGCTGGTGCTGGCCTCCCGGGTGGCCGGCATCGCCGCGCCGCTGGACGGGGTGACCACCGCGCTGGACGACGTGGAACTCCTGGCCGCCGAGTCGGCCCGCGCCCGCCGGCTGGGCTTCGCGGGGAAACTCGCCGTCCACCCGGCGCAGATCGACGCGATCAACCGGGCGTTCTCCCCGACGGAGGAGGAGGTCGCCTGGGCGCGGGGCGTCCTGGCCGCGGCCGCCGCGGCCGGTGGCGCCGCGGTGCGCGTCGGCGGCGAGATGATCGACCGCCCGCGGATCGCCCTGGCCGAGCGCCTGCTGGCACAGACCCCGCATGGCCGGCCCGAGCGGCACGGCCGGCACGACGAGACCGGGAGCCCGTCATAGACGCCGTCCGCTCCGGTGCCGCCGCACCGCCGCACACCACCGCAGTGCCGTCCGTCGCCCAGGTGCGGCCCGGGCTGTGGGTCCTGCCGCTTCCGCTGCCCGCCCCGCCGCACGAGGTGCTGGTGTACGTCCTCCAGAGCGACGCCGGCCCGTACCTGGTCGACGCGGGCTGGGACACCGAGGAGGCGTGGGACGCGCTGCGCGCCGGGCTGGAGGCGATCGGCACCCGGGTCGAGGACGTTCAGGGCGTCCTGGTCACCCACTCCCACATCGACCACTACGGGCTGGCGCCGCGCATCCGCGCGGCCTCCGGCGCCTGGGTGGCCCTGCACCCGCTGGACGCCGAGGAGTTGCCGCACCTGCGCGACACCTTCACCGACCATCTCGCCGCGCTGCTGCGCCGGGCGGGCGCCCCGCCCGCGGTGGTCGAAGGGGTGCTGGCCGCCGGGGACCGGGGCGGCGGATTCGACTGCCCCGGGCCGGACCTGCCGCTCGCGGACGGCGCCCGGCCGCCGGTGCCCGGCTGGCGGCTGACCGCCCTGTGGACGCCCGGGCACACCCCCGGGCACCTGTGCTTCTTCGAGGAGCGCCACCGGCTGCTGCTCGCCGGCGACCACGTCCTGCCGCGCACCGCGGTGGGCATGCACCCGCCGCGCGACGCGCACGACGACCCGCTGGGCGGCTATCTGCGGTCGCTGGACCGGCTCCAGGCGCTGCGCCCGCAGGAGGTGCTGCCCGCGCACGAGCACCGCTTCACCGATCTGCCCGCCCGGCTCGCCGAACTGCGCGGCGGGCACGCCGAGCGGATCGCCGCGGCGGCCGGGGCACTGCGCGACGGCCCCGCCACGGCCTGGGAGATCGCCGGCCGGCTGCGTCGCGGCGGCTCACTGAACGGCTTGCGGGGGTTCCCGCTGTACGCCGCGGTCTCGCGGGCGCTGACGCTGCTGGCCCATCTGCGCAGGCGCGGGCTGGCCGAGGAACTGCCGGGCGAGCCGCCGCTGTGGAGCCCGGTGGGCGGCCTGCGCGAGCGGGTGCCGCGCTGAGGCGGCACCGGACCGGGCAGGTCGCGCGGCCTGCCGTTAGCATGTCCCCCATGCCGTCCGCACGTCGCACCGCCCGCCAGACCGATCTGCTCGAACGGCTGGTCGCGCTGGTCGCGGCGGAGGGGTTCGCCTCCTTCACCCTCGACGACCTGGCCGAGCGGCTGCGCTGCTCGAAGACGACGCTGTACCAGCTCGCCGGCAGCAAGCAGGAGCTGGTCCGCGAGGTCGTCAAGCACTACTTCCGGGCGGCCACCGAGGCGGTGGAGAAGAAGGTCGCCGAGACCTGTGAGCCCGCCGAACGGGTGGTGGCGTACCTCGACGCGGTCGCCGAGCAACTGCGGCCGCTGTCCCGGCGGTTCCTCGACGACATGGCGGCCTTCGAGCCCGCGCGCGAGGTCTACGAGGCCAACACCCGCCACGCCGCCGCCCGGGTGCGGCAGCTGGTGGCCGAGGGCGTGGCCGAGGGCGCGTTCCGCGATGTGCACGCCGCGTTCGTCGGCGAGGTCGCCGCGGCCACCATGCAGGAGATCCAGCGCGGCGAGGTGACCGCGCGGACCGGGCTGAGCGACGCGGACGCCTACGCCGAGCTGGCGTCGCTGATCGTGCACGCCGTCTCGTCCTGACCCCCCACGCCCCCCACGTCCCCCGCCGCGCGCGGGGGTGCCTGACCGTACCCGCGCGGTTCCGCCGCGTCATGGGTGCGGTTCTCCCGCGTACTCGTGCGCCCGGCGCACCGCCACCCCCTCCCGCCTGCGCCGATGCGCGCGCCGCGGCACTGGCGTTGGCGGATTCCATACGGGGAATGATACTGTCGTATCGTCTCCGGTATCGCACAAAGGACCCGCCATGCCCGCCATGCGTACCCTCCCCACCCCTGAGGCCGCCGACCTGATCGGCCTCGTCCGCGAGCTCGCAGAGAAGGAGCTCACCCCCCGCGTCGGCGACGCCGAAGACGACGGGACCTTCCCGCGCGAGGTCTTCCGCATCCTGGGCCGGGTCGGGCTGCTGGGCCTGCCCTACCCCGAGGAGTACGGCGGCTCCGGCCTGCCGTACGAGGTCTACCTGCAGGCACTGGAGGAGATCGGATCCGTCTGGTCCAGCGTCGGCGTCGGCGTCTCGGTGCACGTCCTGTCCTGCTTCCCGCTGGCCGCCTTCGGCACCGAGGAGCAGAAGAAGGAGTGGCTGCCGGAGATGCTCGGCGGCGAACTCCTCGGCGCCTACTGCCTGTCCGAGGCCCACGCCGGGTCGGACCCCGCCGCGATGCGCACCCGGGCCGTCCGGGACGGGGACACCTATGTCCTCAACGGCGCCAAGGCGTGGACCACGCACGGCGGTTACGCGGACTTCTACACCGTGATGGCCCGCACCTCCGACGACCGCACGCACGGCATCTCCTGCTTCCTGGTGCCCGCCGGCACCCCCGGCCTGAGCGCCGACCCGCCCGAGCGCAAGATGGGCCTGACCGGGTCGGCCACCGCCACCGTCCGCCTGGAGGACGTGCGGGTGCCGGTCAGCCGCCGCATCGGCGAGGAGGGGCAGGGACTGCAGATCGCCCTGGCCGGGCTGGACTCCGGGCGGCTCGGCATCGCCGCGGTGGCCACCGGCCTGTCGCAGGGCGCCCTGGACCACGCCCTGCGCTACGCCAGGGAACGTGAGACGTTCGGCAAGCCCATCATCGAGCACCAGGGCCTGGCCTTCGTGCTGGCCGACATGGCCGCCGCGGTGGAGGCCTCCCGGGCCACCACGCTGGCCGCCGCCCGGCTGCGGGACCAGGGGCTGCCGTTCAACCGGGAGGCGTCCATCGCCAAGATGGTCGCCACCGACAATGCGATGAAGGTCACCACCGACGCCGTGCAGGTGCTCGGCGGATACGGTTACACCCGGGACTTCCCCGTGGAACGCTACATGCGGGAAGCCAAGGTCATGCAGATCTTCGAAGGCACCAACCAGATCCAGCGCATGGTGATCAGCCGTGCGCTGAACCGGGACTACCGGGGCACCATCACCGTGCGGACCATGGAGAAGGAATGCAGCTGAACAACACCGCCGCGATCGTCACCGGCGGCGCGTCCGGCCTCGGCGCCGCCACCGCGGCGGCCCTCGCCAAGCAGGGCGCCCGGGTCTACGTCCTCGATCTCGCCGCGAGCATCGAGAAGGCCCCGGCCGTCGAGGGCATCGAGTACCTCCCCACCGACGTCACCGACGGCGACGAGGTGCGGGCGGCGGTCGAGACGGCCTCCACCGGCGGCGCTCCGCTGCGCACCGTCGTCAACTGCGCCGGCATCGGGCCCTCGATGCGGATCCTGGGCAAGAAGGGCGTCCACGACCTGGGCCTGTACGCGAAGGTCATCCAGGTCAACCTGATCGGCACCTTCACCGTGCTCGCGCTCGCCTCCGAGGCCATCGCGCAGACCGAGGCCGACGAGAACGGGCAGCGCGGCGTCATCGTCAACACCGCCTCCATCGCGGCCTTCGACGGCCAGGTCGGCCAGGCCGCGTACTCCTCCTCCAAGGGCGGCGTGGTCGGCCTGACCCTGCCGGCCGCCCGTGACCTGGCGCAGTACGGCATCCGGGTGTGCACCATCGCCCCGGGCATCGTCGAGACGCCGATGCTGGCCACCGTCTCCGAGGAGTTCCGCGCCGGGCTCGCCGCCGGTGTGCCCTTCCCGCAGCGCCTGGCCCGGCCGGAGGAGTACGCCCAGCTGGCGCTGGCCATCATCGACCACGACTACCTCAACGGCGAGACCATCCGCATGGACGGCGCGCTGCGCATGGCCCCGCGCTGACACCCCGGCGCACCCGGCCGGCCGCCCCCGACCACACCGGACGGGGGCGGCCGGCCGCTGTCACGGGCGGACCCCGGCGGTGATGTCCACCCGCAGCGCGGTGCGGCCGTCCGGCGCGGTCAGCAGGGCCTGGGCGGAGGCGGTCCGGCGGCCCCGGCGCAGCACCTCGGCGCTCACCTCCATCACCGCCCGCCCGGGAGCCGGCCGCAGGTAGGCGTACGAGGACGTGAGCAGGACGGTGCCGGGGCCCAGGGCCGCCTCGGCGGCCAGGACGCAGCCGATGGCCCCGATCCCGCCGTGCAGCACCCCGCCGCTGTTGGCCAGGGCGTCGCGGACGGCCAGCGGGAAGCCCACCCGGTCGGCGGTGAGCGCCGAGGCGTCCACCCCGAGCAGGGCCGTCAGATCGCCGGCGGACCGCTCCCGGGGCAGCGGCGGGCGGGTGCCGGGCCGCTCCAGCTCCCCGGGCAGGAACCATCCGGACACCGCCGCGACCAGCCGCCCCTCCTCGTCGCGGACCTCGCCGGCCGCGTGCTGGGGCTCCCCTCCCGCGAAGTCCCGCGCCCGGCAGGTGGCCACCAGGGAGCCCGAGGCGGGCGGAGGCGTCAGGTGGTCGATGGTCATCGAGATGGTGGTGACCGCCCGGGGCTCGGGCAGTGAGGCGACCACGGAGGTCGCCATGCCCACATCGGCGACCATCGCGGGCAGCGCGGCGCTCGCGGTGCCGTCCGGCAGGAGGAGTTCCGCGGTCACCGGCATCCGGGTGACGGTCAGGTTCGGCTCGGCGCGCTCGATGGCGATGCCCAGCCGCCCGACCGCCGGGGGCATGGCGCCCTCGTCCTGCCAGCGCTGGAGCCGTTCCACTCCGCCCGCGGTCAGCATCGTCGGCGAGTCCCTTCCTGCGGCCGCGGCGGGGCGGCGAGCGCACCTGCCGCGGCGTCGTCCCCGCCGGTCCGGCCGGGGAGCCGTCGCCGGTCCCCGCGGACGCCCCGGCCGGCGTGGCGTCGCCGGGCGTCCGCAGGCCACGGTAACGGCCCGGCCGGCCGCGGCCGCCACCGGGCGGGCCCCTGAGGGCCCGGCCGGCCGAGGACGTCAGACGGCGCTGGCGTACCGCTCCCGCAGCAGGCGCTTGACCAGCTTGCCGGTGGGGGTACGCGGCAGCCGGTCCACGAAGTCGACACTGCGCGGGGCCTTGTAGTGGGCCAACCGGGCGCGCACGTACTCGATCAGCTCCCGCTCGACGGCCGGGCCGGGCTCGACCCCGGGCGCCAACTGGACGACGGCCTTGACCGATTCGCCCATCTCCTCGTCGGGGATCCCGATCACGGCCACGTCCAGGACGGCTTCGTGCAGCGTCAGGCAGTCCTCGATCTCCCGGGGGTAGATGTTCACCCCGCCCGATATGATCATGAACGCCTTGCGGTCGGTGAGGAAGAGGTAGCCGTCCTCGTCCAGGTAGCCGATGTCCCCGGTCGTCGCCCAGTGGGCGTGGTGGGGGTGCCGGCTGCCGGCGGTCTTCTCCGGGTCCTTGTGGTACTCGAACGGCGAGCCGTCCTGGGTGCGTTCGAAGTACACCGTGCCGACCTGGCCGGGCGGCAGCACGGTGCCCTCGTCGTCGCAGATCCGCACGATCCCGGTGGCCGCGCGTCCCACCGAGCCGGGCCGCTCCAGCCACTCCTGGGTGCCGATGACCGTCAGGCCGTGGCCCTCGGTGGCCGCGTAGTACTCGTGGAGCACCGGCCCCCACCACTCGATCATGCGGCGCTTGACGTCGACCGGGCAGGGCGCCGCCGCGTGGATGGCCACCTTCAGGCTGGACAGGTCGTAGCGCTCGCGGACCTTCTCGGGGAGCTTGAGCATCCGCACGAACATGGTGGGCACCCACTGGCTGTGGGTGACCTGGTACCGCTCGATCGCGGCGAGCGCCGCCTCCGCGTCGAAGCGCTCCATCACCACCACGGTCCCGCCCACGGTCTGGATCACTCCGGCGAACCGCAGCGGGGCGGCGTGGTACAGCGGCGCCGGTCCCAGGTAGACGGTGTCGGTGCCGAACCCGTACAGCGGCTGGAACCAGGGCGTGTGGGGTTCGCCGTCCTCCACGGTGCCCGCCGGCAGTTCGCCCTTGATGCCCTTGGGGCGGCCGGTGGTGCCGGAGGAGTACAGCATGTCGGCGCCGAGCGGCTGGTGGGGGAGTGGTTCTGGGGAGGCGGCGGCCAGTGCCGCGTCGTAGTCGCCGAAGCCGGGCACCTGCCCGCCGAAGGCCAGGCGCAGCGTGGCCTTGGGGCTCAACCCGGCCACCTGGGCGGCCAGTTCCGCCACACCGGCCGAGGCGATCAGGACGCGGGCGTCGCAGTCGTCGACGATGTAGGCGCACTCGGCCGCGGTGAGGTGGTGGTTGACGGCCGTGATGTACAGGCCGGAGCGCAGCGCCGCCCAGTACACCTCGAAGTAGGTGAGGTTGTTCTCCGACAGCAGCGCGATGTGGTCGCCGGGGCGCAGTCCGGCGTCGTGCAGGGCGCGGGCGAGGCGGGTGGAGCGCTCCTCGAGCCGCGCGTAGCTCAGTTCCTCCCCGGTGCCGCTCATGACGGCGGCGGCCTTGGCGGGTGTGGCTGCGGCGTGGGTTCCGATGTACATGGCGGCTCGCACCTGCTCTGCGGTGGGCGGGACGGGACGTGCGGGACGCGTCGTCGGCCGCCGGGCGGCGGTCACCGTGGCGGACGCGTCCTGTAGCGCTCTGGTACGGGAGATCCACAGTCTGCGCCGACTGTAGGGGATGGCGCGGTGGTTGGCGAGACTCGTGCCGGACGGTGTGCGGGCGCGCGGGTGCCGGACCCCGTCAGGTCGCGGAGGAGATGAGCAGCCGGCCCATGGCGGCCAGCACCGAGGGCGCCACCCGGTAGTACACCCAGGTGCCGCGCCGCTCGGAGGTCAGCAGACCGGCCTCGCGAAGCTTCTTCAGGTGGTGCGAGACGGTCGGCTGGGAGACTCCCACGTCGGAGATGTCGCACACGCACGCCTCCCCGCCCTCGTGCGAGGCGACGAGGGAGAACAGCCGCAGGCGCACCGGATCGCCGAGCGCCTTGAACATCGCGGCGGTCCGCGTGGCCTCCTCGGGGGTCAGCGGGCGCTCGGTCAGCGGCGGGCAGCAGGGCGCGCTGTCGTCGTGTACGAGCGGCAGCGCCTTGGCGGAGGACATGCCTCTATGTTGACACATGTCGAAACAGTGCCGCGAGCGTCCGGCGCGGGCCTTTGAGCTGCCGGCGGAATGGGCGGTCGATCAGCCCGCGGCGTCTGGTGCAGGGGGCACCTCCCGCCGAAGGCAGGGGGAGCACCGCAAGGCGGAGGGTCGTCCTCGTACCGGGCGTACTCGGACGATCCCGCGCCGCGAGGTGCGGTGCCAGGCGTCGCGGGCCGGGCGCTCATTCCGCCGGCAGCTCTTAGCCCGCCAGCGCCTCGCGGGCCGCGGCCTCGGCGGCCGCCCGGTCGGCCGGGACCAGCCCGATGCGGGTGCGCCGCTCCAGCAGGTCGCCGGTGTCCAGGGCGCCCTCGTGGCGCACCGCCCACAGCAGTTCGGCCCGGGTGACCGGGTGGCCGGGCAGCACCGGTTCGCGCAGGGCGGGGTCGGCCGCGCCGAGGGCCTGGACCGCGGGCGCCTCGGTGCCGTACCGCCGCACCAGCCGGCGGGGTGCCTCCAGCCGGGCCAGGGCGGCGGGGGCGGCGGCCCCCACCAGCGGCAGGCGGGCGGTGCGGCACGGGCCGGCGGTCAGGGAACGCGCGGCCAGCACGGCGTCCACGGCGTCCTGCGCCATGCGCCGGTAGGTGGTCAGCTTGCCGCCGACGACGGTGACGACGCCGTCGGGCGAGGTCAGGACGGCGTGCCGCCGGGAGATGTCCGCGGTGCGCGCGTCGTTGGCGTCTTCCACGGGGCCGAGCAGCGGACGCAGCCCGGCGAAGGCGCCCACGACGTCCGAGCGGTGCAGCGGGACGTCCAGCGCCGAGCCGAGGATGTCGAGCAGGAAGCCGATGTCGCTCTCGGGCACCTCGGGCACGTCCGGCACCGGCCCGTCGACCGGCTCGTCCGTCAGCCCCACGTACACCCGGCCGTCGTCCTGCGGCAGGACGAGCACGAAACGGCTGGTCTCACCCGGGATCGGGATGTGCAGCCCGGCGCCGAGACCGCCCAGATCCGGAGCGCGCAGCACCAGATGGGTGCCGCGCGAGGGGCGCAGCCGGATGTCGCCGACGAGGCCGCCCGCCCAGACCCCGGCCGCGTTGACCACGGCCCGGGCCCGTATCCGGGCGGTCTCACCGGTGAGTTCGTCGCGCACCAGGCCGCCGGAGCCGTCGAGTTCCAGGGCCCGGGTGCGGGTGAGGATCCGTGCGCCGTGCGCGGCGGCGGTGCGGGCGATGGCGGTCACCAGGCGCGCGTCGTCGCTCAGCTGGCCGTCCCAGGACAGCAGCCCGCCGCGCAGCCCGGCCCGGCGCAGGCCGGGGGCGAGCCGCAGCGTCGCGTCCGCGGAGAGCCGGCGCGGCCCCGGCAGCGTGGCGCGGGAGGTGCCGGCCGCCACCCGCAGCAGGTCCCCGGCCCGCAGCCCGGCCCGGGCCAGGGCCGCCTGGCCGCGGGTGACCAGCTCGGTCAGCGGCAGCACGAACGGCTGCGCGTGCACCAGGTGCGGCGCGGTCCGCTCCATCAGCACCCCGCGCTCCACCGCGCTCTCGTGGGCGACGTCCACCTGGCCGGAGGCGAGGTAGCGCAGGCCGCCGTGGATCAGCTTGGAGCTCCACCGGGAGGTGCCGAACGCCAGGTCGTGGGCGTCGATCGCGGCGACGCTCAGTCCCCGGGAGGCGGCGTCCAGGGCGACTCCGGCGCCGGTCGCGCCCAGGCCGACGACCAGGACGTCGACGGCCTCACCGGCCGCCAGGGCGGCGAGTTCCCGGGAGCGCCGGGCCGCGGTCAGGGAGGAGCCCTCCAGGGGCCCGGTGCCGGTACCGGTCACGGTGCGAGAGTCCTCTCCAGAAGGTGCCGCAGTTCGTCGTCGAAGGCGGCGGTGGCCAGCTCGGGGTCGTCCTCGTCGGTCATCGTGCGCAGCGAGAAGGTGAAGGACTGCACGATCAGCAGCAGGGTGCGGGACTGGCGCACGGGGTGCCCCGGGCGGATCGAGCCGTCGGCGTGGCCCCGGCGCACCGCGTCGGCGATGAGCTCAAGCAGCGCGTCCTGGCTGGCTCCGCGCCGGTCGAGCACATAGGGCAGCAGCAGTTCGGGATCGACGTCCACGATCTTGCGGAACAGCGGGTGGCCCCGCAGCGCGCGCACCCCCGCCACCAGTCCGTCGGCCAGCGTGTCACGCGCCGGGCGGGCCCGCTCGTCGGGCGGCATCGCCGCCCGGGCGACCGCGATCCACTCCCGGGTCATCAGGTCGCCGACCAGGGCGCGCACGTCCGGCCAGCGGCGGTAGAGCGTCATCCGGGAGACGCCGGCGCGCCGTGCCACGTCGGTCAACGTGGTCCGGCGGACGCCCACGGCGAGCACACAGTCCCGCACGGCGTCGAGTGCGGTGTCGTCGAACGAAGCCTTGTGACGTTTGGGCGTCATGTGTCACAGTGTATCGCACGTGCCGCGGACGGCACCGCGAGGCGACTCCCGGCGTCCCGGCGGGCGCGGTGGAACCGCAGGAGAGAGGCCTTCGTTGGACATGTTGTGGAGCGGCTGGGGCGACCCGGCCCAGGCGGCACCGCTGCCCGAGTCGGTGGTGGGCCTGCTGCGCGATCTGCTCGGGGTGCGGCCGAACGAGGCCCCGCCCGTCGCCCTCGCCGACGTCGGCCTGCCGGCCTGCCGGCTCGGCGAGCAGGCCCGTGAGGCGCTCACCGGCGCCGTCGGCGGCCCGGAGCACCTGCGTACCGACGCCGAGAGCCGGGTCCGCCACACCCGCGGCAAGTCCACGCCCGACCTGCTGCGCATCCGCGGCGGCGAGGCGGGCGACGCCCCGGACGCCGTGGTGCTCCCCGGCAGCCACGACGAGGTGCTCGCCGTGCTGCGCGCCTGCGCCGAACACCGCGTCGCCGTCGTCCCGTTCGGCGGCGGGACCTCGGTGGTCGGCGGCCTCGCCCCGCACCACCGCGGCCCGTTCGTCGCACTCGACCTGCGGCGCATGGACCGGCTGCTCGACCTCGACCCCGTCTCCCGCACGGCCGTCCTGCAGCCCGGGCTGCGCGCCCCCGACGCCGAGCGGCTGCTCGGCGAACGCGGTTACACCCTCGGCCACTTCCCGCAGTCCTACGAGTGGGCCAGCGTCGGCGGCTTCGCGGCCACCCGCTCCAGCGGCCAGGCCTCCGCGGGCTACGGCAGGTTCGACGAGATGGTCATGGCGATGACCGTGGCCACGCCGAGCGGCACGCTGGAGGTGGGCCGCGCCCCGCGTTCGGCGGCCGGCCCCGACCTGCGGCAGCTGGTGCTGGGATCCGAGGGCGCCTTCGGGGTGATCACCTCGGTGACGGTGCGGGTGCGCCCGGCCCCGGACACCCGGGTCTACGAGGGCTGGCGCTTCCCCTCCTTCGACGCCGGCGCCGCGGCGCTGCGCAGGCTCGTCCAGGACGGCCCGGTGCCCACCGTGCTGCGGCTGTCCGACGAGACCGAGACGATGATCGGCCTGGCGAGGCCGCAGGACATCGGCGCGTCCGGCGGGTCCGCGCCCGGCGGCTGCCTGGCCGTCGCCGGGTACGAGGGCACCGCCTCGGAGGTGGCCGACCGCCGCGCCGGTGCCCACCGGGTGCTGAGCGCCTGCGGCGGCGAGCCGCTCGGCGAGGAGCCGGGGGAGCGCTGGGCGCACGGCCGCTACGCCGCGCCGTACCTGCGGGACGCCCTGCTGGACGCGGGCGCGTTCGCCGAGACCCTGGAGACGGCCGCGTTCTGGTCGGCCGTGCCGGACCTGTACCTGGCCGTGCGGGAGGCACTGACCGCGGCGCTGTCCGCGGCCGGCACACCGCCGCTGGTGATGTGCCACATCTCGCACGTCTACCCGGCCGGCGCCTCGCTGTACTTCACCGTGGTCAGCGCGCAGGGCGACGACCCGGTCGCCCACTGGGCCCCGGCCAAGCGGGCCGCGAACGACGCCATCGAGACGCACGGCGGCACCATCAGTCATCATCACGGTGTCGGTACCGACCACCGGGACTGGTACGCCCGCGAGATCGGCCCGCTCGGCGTGGCGGTCCTGCGCGCGGTCAAGGCCGAACTCGACCCGGCGGGCATCCTCAACCCCGGTGTCCTGCTGCCCTCCTGAGCCCCGTCCCTCCTCCCCACCCCGCCGTTCGAAAGGCGCCCCTGATGCGACAGTTCACCGCGGTCGTCAATCCCTCAGCGGGCGGGTCAGCGGCGGTGGCCGCGCTGGTCCCGCCGGCCCGGCTGCTGCGGGCGGCCGGCGCCCGGGTGGAGGTGGAGTACAGCCGGGGCCTGGACCACGCCCGTGAACTCGCGCTGCGCGCCGCGGACCGCGGTGACGTGGTGCTGGCGGTGGGCGGCGACGGCATGGCCGGATGCGTGGGCGGCGCGCTCGCCGGCACCGGGGCCGTGCTGGGCCTGGTGCCGGCCGGACGCGGCAACGACTTCGCCCGGGCGCTGGACCTGCCCGCCGACCCCGAGGCGCTCGCCGCGATCCTCCTGCACGGCACGCCACGCCGGGTGGACGCCATCGAGGTGGAGTCGGCGGTCCACGACCGCACCGCCGTGCTGGGCAGCGTCTACGCCGGGGTGGACGCCCTGGCCAACCGCCACGCCAACCGCACCCGGGTGCTGCGCGGCGCCGCGTCCTACTACGTCGGCGGGCTGCGCGCGGTGCTGGCCTGGCGGCCGGCGGACTTCCGCATCACCGTGGACGGCACGGTGCACGAGCGGCGCGGATACACCACCGTCGCCGCGAACTCGGCGTTCTACGGCTTCGGCCGGCGCATCGCACCGGACGCCCGGGTGGACGACGGGCTGCTGGACGTCGTGGTGATCCACCACGTCCCCAAGTGGCTGTTCTTCACCGTGATGAACGAGCTGAAGACCGGGGCGCACGTGCGGCGCCCGCAGGTCGAGGTGCTGCGCGGCCGTGAGGTGCGGATCGAGACGGACCGCGAGGTGCCGTACGGCGCGGACGGCGAGGTGGACGCCACCCTGCCGGTCACCGCCCGGGTGCTGCCGGGGGCGCTGAACGTGCTGTGCTGAGCGGGCCGTCGGCGCGGTGAAAGGCCGCAGCCCGGGCGCCGGGGACGCGGCGCCCGGGCTGCGGCGGTCTTTCCACGCCGCGGCGGGTTACTCCGCGGCCTCGGCGGCCAGCGACGTGGGCAGCGTCACGACGTCGGCCTCCGGCTCCGCCCCCGCGGCCTCCACGGGGATGTCGGGGTTGGTGAACCACGAGCCCTGCACGAACCGCTGGATGAGCATCAGCACCGCGCCGAGCAGCAGCGAGCCGATGCCGATGACCGACACACCACCGGTCTTGCCGAGCAGCGGCAGGGTGATGACCGTCTCGCCGTAGTTCGGGTCGGCGTAGACGTAGAACGCCGCGTAGCAGAAGAAGAACAGCAGGATCACTCCGCCGAGGCCCGGCAGGATGCCCTTGAACCACAGGTCGCGGGCGCTGCGGGTGAGCACCTTGCGGAAGTACCACACGCAGGAGAAGCCGGTCAGCCCGTAGTAGAAGGCGATGCCCAGACCCACCGAGGCGATGGAGTCGGTGAGCACGTTGCCGCTGATCAGCGTCAGCAGCACGTAGAAGGCGATCGAGGCGATGCCCATGCCCACGGTCGACCAGGTGGGCGTGAGGAACTTCGGGTGCACCCGGCCGAAGTGCGACGGCATGGCCTTGTGCAGCGCCATCGAGAAGCTGGTGCGGGCGGTGGGCAGGATGGTGGTCTGGGTGGAGGCCGCCGACGAGGTCAGCACCATGAAGATCAGCAGCTTGGCCAGCAGGCCGCCGATGCCGTGGCTGCCGAAGACGGCGTTGCCCAGGCCGGACAGGACGTCACCGGAGTTGTCCGGGTTGGACAGGCCGATGCCCTTGGTGCCGATGCCGGCGAAGGCCTGGGCGGAGGTGGTGACCATGGCGTAGATGACCAGCAGCAGGACGGTGGAGATGACCACCGCGCGGCCCGGGGTGCGGGTGCGGTCCTCGGTCTCCTCGTTGACCGAGGCAGCGGTGTCCCAGCCCCAGTAGATGAAGACCGCGGCGAGGATGCCGCCGGTGAAGGCACTGGCCGACGGGACCTGGAAGGGGTTGAACCAGGACATCGAGATGTGGATGGCGGTGCCCGGGGCGCCACCGGTGTACGCCTTGACCAGCGCGGTCACCGACAGCACCGCCAGCATGACGATCTCGATGCCGAGCAGCCAGCGCTGCAGGGCGGCCGAGACCTCGATGCCGATGTAGCAGATGACCGTCATCACCACGATCCACAGCACACCGGCGACCGTGGTCCACAGGGTGCTGCCCGCCAGCCCGTCGAAGCCGAACAGCTGGAATCCGTAACTGCCCGCGATCTGGGCGAGGTTCGCCATCACGATCACGTCGGCGATGATGATGCCCCAGCCGCCCATCCAGCCGGTGCGCGGCCCGAAGGCGCGCGCCGACCAGGCGAAGGTGGTGCCGCAGTCCGGGTCGACCGCGTTGAGCTCCTTGTAGCCCAGGGCGATCAGCAGCATGGGGACGAACGCCAGGATCGTGATGATGGGCGCCTGCAGTCCGACGCCGGCCACGATCAGGCCGAGGGTGGCCGCCAGGCTGTACGCCGGGGCGGTGGAGGCGAGAGCCATGGCGATGGAGGAGACCAGGCCGAGCGCTCCGCTCCGCAGGCCCTTCTCGCCGGCCGCGGATCCCGTAACGGCATGCGCGGCGGCGTCCGGACTGTCTGGGGCGGCGGTGCCGGGGGTAGCGGTCATGGAATCACGAGCCTTTCGGGGCGGTACGTCTCAACGGGAGGGGCGCTGCAGCGGCGCTGAGGTGTTGGCGGATGGTAGTACGGAATCGGGGCTTCACCGCTAGACTTTCGGATGTTTCCGATTGGTTAAACCGTGGGATTCGACGGATTCCGTTGTTTGATCTGCCTCTGAATGCTCGATCCGTAGCGTTTGCGCACTCCCCGGGGCCC
>JBEHXI010000166.1:0-16946 GCA_048498775.1 Actinomycetota bacterium
GGCGGCGGCTGCTGGCCGGGGTGCCCGTACTGCGGGGGCGGGCCGAACTGCGGTGCCTGCCCGAACTGCCCGGGCTGTCCGGGCTGCGGGGGCTGGCCGAACTGCCCGGGCTGCGGGGGCTGTCCGGGCTGCTGCGGGTACCCGTACCCCCCGCCGGGCGGCGGCTGCTGGGCCGGATATCCGTACCCGGGCTGCTGCGGGACGGGCGGACCGAACTGGGGTGCCTGGCCGGGCGCCTGACCGGGCGGAGGCGGCGGCGGAGCAGCCTGGCCCGACGGAGGCGGAGCAGCCGGACCGGGCGCCTGGCCGGGCTGAGGCGGAGCGGCCGGACCGGGCGCCTGACCCGGCGGAGGCGGCGGCGGAACGGCCTCGCCCGCGGCCTGCGTCGGCATCTCGTGCGGCCGGCCGGCCCCCGCCGGCGGCTCGGCGGGACGGCCGGAGGGCTCCGGTCCGCCCGGGCCGCCAGGCGGGCCGGGCGGTGGCGGCGGAGGCGCGGGCGGCTGGGACATGTCAATTCCCCCGTTCAGTCGTTCACCTGCGACCAGGTGCGAAGTGCTGCGTGGTGCTGCGTGGCGGTGCGGTCGGCGGGTGCCGTACGCGGTCCCGCCCGGCCGGACGCCCTCGTCCGGCGGGAGTTCTTTGTACCACCGGCCCGGTGCCCGGCGAACCGGGCGGGCGATCGCCCGAAGGGGCGTCAGGCCTCGTCGGCGAGCTCCAGCCAGCGCATCTCCAGTTCGTCGCGCTCCTCGCGCAACGTCCGCAGCTGGAGGTCGAGTTCGGCGACCCGCTCGAAGTCGGTCGGGTTGTCGGCGATGGCCGTGTGCAGCGCCTTCTCCTTCTCCCCGATGCGGTCCAACTGCCGCTCGATCTTCTGCAGTTCCTTGGTGACCGCGCGGTTCCCGGCCGCGGTGGACTTCGGCTTCGCGGCGACCGGCGCCGGAGCCGGGGCGGCCGCCTCGATCACCGCCCGGCGCCGCTCCAGGTACTCGTCGACGCCCCTGGGCAGCATCCGCAGCCGCTGGTCGCCGAGGAGGGCGAAGACCCGGTCGGTGGTGCGCTCGACGAAGTAGCGGTCGTGGCTGATGACGACCAGGGAGCCGGGCCAGCCGTCGAGGAGGTCCTCCAGCTGGGTCAGGGTCTCGATGTCCAGGTCGTTGGTCGGCTCGTCGAGGAAGAGCACGTTGGGCTCGTCCATCAGCAGGCGCAGGATCTGCAGCCGGCGGCGCTCACCGCCGGACAGGTCGCCGACCGGCGTCCACTGCTTGTCCTTGGCGAAGCCGAACCGCTCGCACAGCTGCGAGGCGGTCATCTCGCGGCCCTTGCCGAGGTCCACCCGCTGCCGTACGCGCTCGACGGCCTCCAGGACCCGCCAGGTGGGGTCGAGTTCGGCGACCTCCTGGGAGAGGTAGGCCAGCTTGACCGTCCTGCCGACCACCACCCGGCCCGCGGCGGGCTGCCGTTCGCCATCGGAGTACGCGGCGTCGGCGAGCGTTCGCAGCAGCGAGGTCTTGCCCGCGCCGTTGACACCGACCAGGCCGATGCGGTCGCCCGGGCCGAGCTGCCAGGTCAGGTGCCGCAGCAGCGTCTTCGGCCCGGCGGTGACGGTGACGTCCTCCAGGTCGAAGACGGTCTTGCCCAGACGGGAGTTGGCGAACTTCATCAGCTCGGCGGTGTCGCGCGGCGGCGGCACGTCGGCGATCAGCTCGTTGGCCGCCTCGATGCGGAAGCGCGGCTTGGAGGTGCGGGCCGGGGCGCCGCGGCGCAGCCAGGCCAGCTCCTTGCGGACCAGGTTCTGGCGCTTGGCCTCCTCGGTGGCGGCCCGGCGCTCGCGTTCGGCGCGTGCGAAGACGTAGTCGGAGTAGCCGCCCTCGTACTCGTGGACGGTGGCGCGCTGCACGTCCCACATGCGGGTGCACACCTGGTCGAGGAACCAGCGGTCGTGGGTGACGCAGACCAGGGCGGAACGTCGGGCGCGCAGGTGCTCGGCGAGCCAGGAGATGCCCTCGACGTCGAGGTGGTTGGTCGGCTCGTCCAGGACGATGAGGTCCTGCTCGGCGATGAGCAGCTTGGCCAGGGCGATGCGGCGGCGCTCGCCGCCGGACAGCGGGCCGATGACGGTGTCCAGGCCCTGCGGGAAGCCGGGCAGGTCCAGGCCGCCGAACAGGCCGGTCAGCACGTCGCGGATGCGGGCGTCACCGGCCCACTCGTGGTCGGCGCGGTCCCCGACGACCTCGTGGCGGACGGTGGCGGCGGGGTCGAGCGA
This sequence comes from Actinomycetota bacterium, assembly GCA_048498775.1. Taxonomy (GTDB): domain Bacteria; phylum Actinomycetota; class Actinomycetes; order Streptomycetales; family Streptomycetaceae; genus JBEHXI01. The sequence continues at coordinate 2,264 of JBEHXI010000166.1, forward strand.
GTCGTGCTGGGTGAGCACGCCGAGGCGCAGGCCGCCGACGTGGGTGACCCGGCCGCTGTCGGGGTCGTCCAGTTTGGCCAGGACGCGGATCAGGGTGCTCTTGCCGTCCCCGTTGCGTCCGACGACCCCGATCCGGTCGCCCTCCGATACGCCGAGCGAGACGCCGTCGAGCAGGGTACGGGTGCCGTACACCTTGCTGATCGTCTCGGCGTTGACCAGGTTGACCGCCATTGTTCTCCATGCCTGCCACGGGTGGATCCGGCCTCCAGCCTAATCGGAGTGCCGGAGGCCGGGCGCCGCGCTCAGCGGACGACGGTGGCGCCGGGGGCCGGGCCGGTGGTGGTGCGCACCGCGCGGCAGGTTCCCGACGCCGTCAGGGCGTGGGCGACGGCGGCGGCCGCCTCGGCGTCCTTGGCGAGGAACGCGCAGGTCGGGCCGGATCCGGAGACGAGCGCGGCGAGCGCTCCGCCGTCGGTGCCGGCGCGCAGGGTGGCGGCCAGCGAGGGGCGCAGCGACACGGCGGCGGCCTGGAGGTCGTTGGTCACGGCGGCGGCGAGCGCGGCGGCGTCGCCGGTGCGCAGCGCGTCGAGCAGCTCAGGCGAGGGCTGCGGGTCGGGCAGCTCGGCGGCGGTCCAGCCCGCCCCCGACTCCTGGCGCAGCCGGTCGCACTCGCGGTAGACGGCCGGGGTGGACAGGCCGCCGTCGGCGACCGCGAAGACCCAGTGGAAGACCCCGCCGGTCCGCAGCGGCTCCAGCAGCTCGCCGCGGCCGCGGCCCAGGGCGGCGCCGCCGACCAGGCTGAACGGCACGTCGCTGCCCAACTCGGCGCAGATCTCCAGCAGTTCGGCGCGGGAGGCGCCGGTGCCCCACAGCGCGTCGCAGGCGACGAGCGCGGCGGCGGCGTCCGCGCTGCCGCCGGCCATGCCGCCGGCGACCGGGATGTCCTTGGCGATGTGCAGGTGGACGGCCGGGTCGATGCCGTGGCGGGCGGCGAGCGCGCGGGCGGCGCGGACGGCCAGGTTGGTCTCGTCCAGCGGCACCTGGTGGGCGTCGGGGCCCTCGGCGGTGATCCGCGGCTCCGGCGCCGGGGTGGCGGTCACCTCGTCGTACAGGCCGACGGCGAGGAAGACGTTGGCCAGGTCGTGGAAGCCGTCCGGGCGCAGGCCGCCGACGGCCAGCTGCACGTTGACCTTGGCGGGGACGCGGACGGTGACACTCGCGGCGTTCACTGGGCTCCTGGGCGGGACGGGTCGTCGGCGGTGCGGCCGGGCCGGTGCTCGGCGAGGGCGGCGAACTCCTCGACGGTCAGGGCCTCGCCGCGGGTCTGCGGCGGGATGCCCGCCGCGGTCAGGGCCTGCTCGGCGGCGGCGGCCGAACCGGCCCAGCCGGCCAGCGCGGCGCGCAGGGTCTTGCGGCGCTGCGCGAAGGCCGCGTCGATCACCGCGAAGACCTCCTCGCGGCTCGCCGTGGTCGTCGGCGGCGCGGCGCGGCGGACCAGCCAGACCAGTCCGGAGTCCACGTTGGGGGCGGGCCAGAAGACGTTGCGCCCGATCGCGCCGGCCCGCTTGACGTCCGCGTACCAGGCCGCCTTCACCGAGGGGACGCCGTACGCCTTCGAGCCGGGCGAGGCGGCGAGCCGGTCGGCGACCTCGGCCTGGACCATCACCAGGGCCCGCTCGATGCTGGGGAAGGCGGCGAGCATGTGCAGCAGCACGGGGACGGCGACGTTGTAGGGCAGGTTGGCGACCAGCGCGGTGGGGGCGGGCCCGGGCAGTTCGGTGACGTGCATGGCGTCGCTGTGCACCAGCGTGAAGCGGTCGCGGCGCCCGGGCAGGCGCGCCTCGACGGTGGCGGGCAGGGCGGCGGCCAGCACCGGGTCGATCTCCACGGCGACCACCCGGTCGGCGGTCTCCAGCAGCGCCAGGGTCAGCGAGCCGAGCCCCGGGCCGACCTCGACCACCACGTCGTCCGGTGTCACCTGTGCCGTCCGCACGATGCGCCGCACGGTGTTGGCGTCGATGACGAAGTTCTGGCCGAGCTGTTTGGTGGGGCGTACGCCCAGCTCGGCGGCCAGCCGGCGGATGTCGGCCGGGCCGAGCAGGGAGTCGGAGTCGGGGGCGGTGCTCACGCCGGACAGCCTACGGCCCGCCCGTCAGTGGTCGCCGCGCCCGCCCGGTGGGTGGTGGTAGAGGCGCCGCCCGCAGGCCGGCCAGGCGGCGGCACCCCGCATGACGTACAGCTTCTTGGCGCGGTAGGTCTGCTCGGAGCGCGGGGCGTCCTGCGGGCGGCCGCTGCCGCCGACCGCGTGCCAGGTGTGCGAGTCGAACTGGTACAGCCCGCCGTAGCGGCCGGAGGGGTCCACGGCGTGCGGCCGGCCGCCCGCCTCGCAGTGGGCCAGGGCCCGCCAGTTGAGCCGGTCGGCGCCCGGCGCCGCGGCGGGCGCGGCCTTGGTGCCGACCCTGACCACCTCGTCGACCGGGGCCCGCAGGACCTGGGTGGCGATCCGGCGGGGTGCCTCGTGGACGCCGTCGACGACCCGGTAGGCGTAGGTGACGCGTTCCAGGCCCGCGCGGCCCTCGGTGTCGACGACCCGTACGCCGCGCAGCAGCGTGGGGTCCTCCAGGGTGAGGGTGCGGAACGGCACCTCCTCCTGGTGGGTCCGGGTGATCCCCGAGACCCGGGTGATGGAGATCGTCTGGCCGTCGTGGGGGAAGCTGTCGAGGTCGGCGGAGACCGAGTCCTGGCGGTGCAGCGCGATCCCGGCCTGCTCGATCGCCTCCCGCACGGTGGCGGCGCTGGTGCGCACCGGCCGTTCCCGGCCGTCGGCGAGCACGGTCACGGTCCGCTCGGTGAGCACCCGCAGTCTCAGTCCGCGCCGGCCGATGGGCTCGTCGCGGGAGGCGGAGACCCGGGTGCCGTCGGCGCGCACCCCGAGCTGCCGCAGCGCGTCGGCGACCGTGCGGGCGGTGGTCCACACCTGGCGGGAGCGCCCGTCGAGGGTGAGGGCGATCGGCCGGCCGTAGCGGACGGCGACGGCGTCCCCGTCGTGCAGGGGCGCGTCGCGGCCGGGGGCGACGAGGTCGTGGGGGCCGACCTCGATGTGCTGCTCGCGCAGCAGCTGGGGGACGGTGCCGGCGAAGGTGTGCAGGATGCGCGGCTCGCCGTCGACGCTGAGGTGGATCTCCTTGTCGCCGGCGAGCAGCGCGCAGGTGCCGCCGGCCAGGACGGCCACGACGAGGGCCTGCGGCAGCAGCTGCCGCAGCGGGTCGGGGCGGGCCGCGTGTCTGCGGTGGACGGCGCGGTGGGCGGCGGGGCGGCCCTGGCGGGGGATGCGCGCGGCCGGCCCGGCCTGCCCGGTGAGGAGGACGGTCATGGACGCGGCGGCGGCCTTGGGTCCGCGTCCACGCGCGCGATGGCTGCCCGGCGAACTGCTCACGACGACTCCACTGGTGGTCCCTACTCGGGAAGGCGGACCCTAGCCGAGCGCGGTGACCGTCCCCAACCAGCCCGTCACACTGTGTCGCGGCGGGCGATCATCGTACGGATGCCGGAGGGAGGTGCTCCGGAACGGGCGCGGGCAGCGACATTCAGTAGGCGAAGACCCGTGCCGTGGTGGCCGCGACGGCCGCGGCGAGCTCGTCCTCGTCAACGCCCTTCACGTCCGCCATCGCCCGCAGGGTGACCGGAACGAGATACGGCGCGTTAGGCCGTCCGCGGTACGGCACCGGGGTCAGGAACGGCGCGTCGGTCTCCACCAGCAGCAGGTCGAGGGGGGCGACGGCGAGCGCGTCGCGCAGCGCCCGCGCCGACTTGTAGGTGACGTTGCCGGCGAACGACATGTGGTAGCCGGCGTCGGCGCAGACCTTGGCCATCGCGGCGTCGCCGGAGAAGCAGTGGAAGACCACGGTGGGCGGCGGGCCCTCCTCGCGCAGCACCCGCAGGACGTCGTCGTGCGCGTCCCGGTCGTGGATGACCAGGGCCTTGCCGTGGCGCTTGGCGATGTCGATGTGGCGGCGGAAGGAGTGGATCTGGGCCTCGGCGCCCTCCGGGCCGGTGCGGAACCAGTCCAGGCCGGTCTCGCCGACGCCCCGCACCTGCGGCAGTGCGGCGAGCTCGGCTATCCCGTCGATCGCGCGGTCGAGCGCGGCCATGCCGCCGGCGGGCCGGGCGCCCTGCCGGGACCAGCCGTCCGGGTCGCCGTGCACGACGCGCGCGGCCTCGTTGGGGTGCAGGGCCACGGTGGCGTGGACGGCGTCGAACCGGGCGGCGGTCTCGGCGGCCCAGCGGGATCCGGCCAGGTCACAGCCCACCTGGACCACGGTCGTCACCCCGACCGAGGCGGCCTTGGCCAGTGCCTCCTCGACGGTTCCGCCCTGCATGTCGAGGTGGGTGTGCGAGTCGGCGACCGGCACCCGCAGCGGCTCGGGCAGCGGCGGCGCGGTGGTCTTGTCGTCCATGCTGTCGGATCCTACGGGTCCGGCCGCCGGGCGGGCCGCCGCCGGTCCGGCGCGCGGTCAGGCGGCCCGGTCGCCGCCCTGATCGTCGTGGTGGTGGTTCCTGCCGTGCAGGTGGAACAGGTGCAGCAGGTCGGCCAGGCGCCAGTGGTGGTGGTGCTGGGGCGGCTCGGTGGGCAGCGGCCCGGCGGCCGGGGCGTCGAAGGCCCGGTCGCCCTGCTGGGCGGCGGTCCCGGCGTCCGGTTGCGGCGCGGCCGGCCGGTGCCAGGCGTGTCCCCAGCGGGCCCCCGCGACCCGCCCGGGTCGCATGATCCGCACCACATGGCCGCCGCAGTTGTGGCAGGACGGGCGGGTCAGCGGTGAGGGCACCCGGCTGCCGCCGACGTGGTAGGAGACGGATATCCGGCCGGCCTCGTCGGTGTGGTGGCGTATCTCGTAGGACTGCTCCCAGCCGTGCCCGCACCGCATGCAGGCGAACGCGTACGACTCGTGCACCGTCTCCGCGGACGGGGTGCCGATGGTCTCGCTCATGGCAGCTCCTGTTGCCCTCCGAAACGCGTGTCCGGAGCGGGACTTCCCACCACCAGCGAACGCCTCTTCGGGGGCGCCCGCAGCAGGGGTTCCCGTCTCTTGAGCCAGATTTGGCGACTTTGTGGGGTGCGGCCGCCGATGGGGTCGCAGACCCTTTACCTCCCCACGGTAGGACTTTGCCGCCTCTTGTGCGTACGGGGGCGGGAGGGCGGGGCGGGAGGGCCGGCCGGCCGGCCGGGTCAGCGCGGGCCGGCGGCCGTCTTGGCGGCCACCACCGCGTCGAAGACGTTCCGCTTGGGCACCCCGGCCTCGGCGGCCACCGCGGCGATCGCGGCCTTGCGCGCCTCCCCGGCGGACTCGCGCACCGCGACCCGGCGGGCCAGCTCGGCCGCGTCCAGGCCGGCCGCGGGGGCGTCCGGCGCGCCCTCCACCACCACGGTGATCTCCCCGCGCACCCCGCCGGCCGCCCAGTGCGCGAGCTCCGCCAGCGGGCCGCGCCTGACCTCCTCGTACGTCTTGGTCAGCTCCCGGCACACCGCGGCGCGGCGCTCGCCGCCGAACGCCTCGGCCATCGCGGCGAGGGTGTCGGCCAGGCGGTGCGGCGCCTCGAAGTACACCTGGGTGCGGCGCTCACCGGCCGCCTCCCGCAGCCGGGCCAGCCGCTCCCCCGCCTTGCGCGGCAGGAAGCCCTCGAAGCAGAAGCGGTCCACCGGCAGCCCCGACAGGGCCAGCGCGGTGAGCACCGCCGACGGCCCCGGCACCGCGGTCACCGTGATGCCGCGCTCGACGCACGCGGCGACCAGCCGGTACCCGGGGTCGGAGACCGACGGCATGCCCGCGTCGGTGACCAGCAGGACCCGCGATCCGGCGGCGAGCGCCTCGACCAGCTCCGGGGTGCGGGCCGTCTCGTTGCCCTCGAAGTACGACACGACGCGTCCGCCCGGGGTGACGCCGAGGGCCGCGGTCAGCCGGCGCAGCCGCCGGGTGTCCTCGGCGGCGATCACGTCGGCCGAGGCCAGCTCGGCGGTCAGGCGGGGCGGCGCGTCCGCGGGGTCGCCGATGGGGGTGCCGGCCAGTACGAGAACTCCACTCACGCCGCCCATCCTCCCCCACCCGGGGGAGCGCACGCGCAGCGCGCCGAGCGCGGGATGCGGCCACCAACCACAGGCGGCTTCCCTACGATGGGCCGGTGACCACAGACACCGCGACTGAGGCCGAGTACGGGCCGGGGCCGGCCGGAGCGACCGCGTCGGGGGAGGCGGGCGGACCGCCGAGCCGATGGCAGCGGCGGTTGCGGCGGTTCGGGTATGTGCAGCGGCCGCGCGTCCCGGCCGCCGAGCGCCTGGTGCCGCCGTTCCGCGAGGGGGGTGCCTGGCTGTGGCAGCGGCTCGGGCTGGGACCCGGCCTGGCCGGGCGGCTGGCGCGCTGGTCGGGATGGGGCGGCCCGCTGCTGGTCGCGTTCCTCGCCGGGCTGCTGCGGTTCTGGAACCTGGGCAGCCCGCGCGCGGTGATATTCGACGAGACGTACTACGCCAAGGACGCCTGGGCGCTGTGGCACCTGGGCTACGAGGGCACCTGGCCGGACACCGCCAACACCCTGATCCTGGGGCACCCGCAGCGCATCCCGCTCAGCGCCGACCCGTCGTATGTGGTGCACCCGCCGGTCGGCAAGTGGGTCATCGGGTTCGGCGAGTGGGTCTTCGGGCTGAACCCGTTCGGCTGGCGGTTCATGGTGGCCCTGCTGGGGTCGCTGTCGGTGCTGATGCTGGCGCGGATCGGGCGGCGGCTGTTCCGTTCGACGGCGCTGGGCTGCCTGGCGGGCGCGCTGATGGCGGTGGACGGCCTGCAGTTCGTGATGAGCCGCACGGCGCTGCTCGACCTGATCGCGATGTTCTGGGTGCTGGCCGGGTTCGGGGCGCTGCTGGTCGACCGGGACCGGGCCCGCGCCCGGCTGGCGGCCGGGCTGCCGGACGTGGACGGGGTGCGCGCGCGGCTGGGCCTGCGGCCGTGGCGGCTGGCGGCCGGGGTCCTGCTGGGGCTGGGCTGCGCCACCAAGTGGAACGGCCTGTTCTTCCTGCTGGCGTTCACGGTGATGACGCTGCTGTGGGACGTGGGGGCGCGGCGGATCGCCGGTGCCGCGCGGCCGTACACCGCGATGCTGCGCCGTGACGCCCTCCCGGCGTTCGTCTCGCTGATCCCGGTGGCGCTCGCGACCTACCTGCTGTCCTGGAGCGGCTGGTTCGCCACCGGCAACGGCTACTTCCGGCACTGGGCGGACGGCCGCGGCGGGCCGTGGTCGTGGATCCCGGCGCCGCTGCGCAGCCTGTGGCACTACCAGCACCAGGTCTACGACTTCAACGTCCACCTGACCTCGCCGCACACCTACCAGTCGAACCCGTGGAGCTGGCTGGTTCTCGGCCGTCCCGTCTCGTACTTCTACGAGTCGCCGAAGTACGGGCAGTCCGGCTGCACGGCGGTCGGCGGCTGTGCCCGCGAGGTCCTGGCGATCGGGACGCCGCTGCTGTGGTGGTCGGCCTGCTTCGCCCTGGTCTACCTGCTGTTCCGGTGGGGGCTGCGGCGGGACTGGCGGGCGGGCGCGATCCTGTGCGCGGTGGCCGCCGGCTATCTGCCGTGGTTCAACTACCAGCAGCGCACGATCTTCCTGTTCTACGCCGTGATCTTCGTGCCGTATCTGTGCCTGGCGGTGGCGATGATGATCGGGGCGATGCTCGGCCCGGCCGGTGCCTCGGAGCGGCGGCGGATGTGGGGCGCGGTGGGCGCGGGCACCCTGGTCCTGCTCATCGTGTGGAACTTCATCTACTTCTATCCGCTCTATACCGGTATGCCCATTCCGATGGACGCCTGGCGCAACCGGATGTGGCTGGACACCTGGATCTGACGGCTTGAGGGGCGGCCGGGCCCGTGCCGGGCCCGCCGCCCACCGTTCGGACAAGACGAATATCTGGCCGAAAGGCGCTGGCCAAGGCCCGTCGATGGCTGGTGGTTGCGGAGTCTTGACCGTCTGGTCACTTCTGTGCCATAGAGTTCGTCCGCGTCACGCTCTTCACCGCCCGGGGTGCTGGGGCGTTGATCCGGAGGGAACGCGAGGGAATGCAGCGAGGAGCGAAGGGCGCCGTCATCGGCGGAGTGTCCGCCGTGGTGGTGGCGGCCGTCGGGTTCGGCGGGTACAGCCTGTACCAGAACACGGCGGGTGACGCGGGAACGGCGGCCCACGGCGCCGCGGCGCCGAAGAAGACCGGCCCGCCCAGCGCGGACGAGGTACGCGGCACGGCCGACGCTTTCCTGACGGCGTGGGCGTCCGGCGACGTCCAGAAGGCCGCGGCGCTGACCGACGACCCGGCCGCGGCGGCCGGCCAGCTGGACGCGTACCACAGCGGCCTGCACGTCACTGGGCTCACGCTCACCCCCGGCACGCCCCGCACCGCCCCCGCGCCCGCCGCGAGCGCTGCCGGTGCCAACGGGGCCGCCGGCGACCAGACCGCGGGCGCCGCACCCTCCCAGGTGCCGTTCACCGTCAAGGCGCAGATCGACTACGACGACCAGAAGACCGCCTGGGACTACGCCTCGGCGCTGACCGTGGTGCGGGACAGCGACTCCGGCAACGCCGTCGTCAAGTGGGCGCCCACCGTGCTCCACCCGCAGCTCGCGCCGGGGCAGTCGCTCCAGGCGGCGGTCTCCAGCCCCGCGCCGGTCGCCATCCTGGACCGCGACGGCAAGCCGCTCAAGCCCGCCGACCACCCGTCGCTCGCGCCGGTGATCACCGAGCTCCAGTCCCGTTACGGCACCAAGCTCTCCGGCGTTCCCGGCACCGTGGTGCGGGTGCGGAACGCCGACGGGCGGCCGGGCCCGACGCTGCGGGTGCTCACCGTGCCCAAGGCCGGCCGCCCGCTGCCGACGACCATCGACCCGGCGCTCCAGACCGCGGCCGAGAAGGCGGTCACCACCAAGGGCCCGGACGCGGCCGTGGTCGCGATCCAGCCGAGCACCGGCGCGATCCTGGCCATCGCCAACAACCCGGCGAACGGCTACGACAAGGCCGTGATGGGCGACTACGCGCCCGGCTCCACCTTCAAGGTGATCACCGCCTCGACGGTGCTGGAGACCGGGAAGCTGAAGCCGAGTTCGCCGCTCGACTGCCCGAAGAACATCTCGGTGGGCGGCCTGACGTTCCACAACGTGGACAACATGGAGATCAAGCAGGCCACCATGGCGAACGACTTCGCCGCGTCCTGCAACACCGCCTTCATCTCCACCGGCAGCTTCGTCCCGGACGGCGCGGTGGAGAACGAGGCCCGCGACGTGTTCGGCATCGGCCTGGACTGGAACGTCGGCGTCGCCAGCTTCGACGGGAAGGTGCCGCCGGCCACCACCTCCGCGAAGGCCATGACGTTCATCGGGCAGGGCACCGTCCAGATGAACCCGCTGACCATGGCGTCGGTCGCGGCCACCGCCCGCACCGGCTCGTTCCACCAGCCGTACCTGGTGCCGCAGTCCGTGGACGACCGGACGTTCGCGCACGCGGCCCGTCCGCTGCCCGCGTCCGTCGACGCCGCACTGCGCAGCATGATGAAGCTGACCGCGCAGGCCGGCACCGCGCAGCCGGCGGTCGGCAGCCTCAGCGGGGACGTCGGCGCCAAGACCGGCACCGCCGAGGTGGACGGGCAGTCCAAGCCCAACAGCTGGTTCCTGGCCTACCGCGACGACGTGGCGGCGGCGGCCGTGGTGCCCAAGAGCGGCGAGGGCTACAAGTTCGCCGGCCCGATCGTGGCCGCGATCCTGGCGGCGGCGGGCTGACCTCGTCACCCGTCCGCCGTTCCGCCGCCTCCACGGCCTTCGTCAGACGGGCCCCTCGAAGGCCGCGTTCATGCCCAGGTTGCTGACCAGCAGCCCGCCGTCGACGGGGAGCGTGACCCCGGTGACCCAGGCGGCGTCGCGGGAGGCGAGGAAGGCCACCGCGGCGGCGATGTCGTCCGGCTCGCCGACCCGCCCCAACGGGTAGCAGTGGCGGGCGCGTTCGAGCAGGGCCTCGTGGCCGGCCCACACGTCGGTGCGCACGGTGCCCGGTTCGACGAGGTTGACCCGCACCCCGCGCGGCGCGGACCGGACGGCCAGGGTGCGGGTGAAGCTCGCCAGGCCCGCCTTGGCCGCGCTGTAGGCGTGGCTGCCGAAGTACACCTCGGCGTTGACCGAGCCGATGTTGACGATCGCGCCGCGGCCCGAGGCGGCCAGGTGCGGCAGCGCGGCGCGGGCGCAGCGGAAGGCGCCGTGCAGGGTGACGTCGAAGTCGGCGAACCAGGAGGCGTCGTCCTGGTCCTCCAGGCGGTCCGCGTCGGCATGGCAGGAGCAGGCGTTGTTGACCAGGACGTCCAGGCGGCCGAACCGCTCGATCGCGTGACGGGCGGTGGCGCGCACCGCGTCGTCGTCGCCGACGTCGCAGGGGAACGGCTCGGCCGCGTCGATCGCGGCGGCGGCCCGCTCGGCGCGTTCCGCCAGCACGTCGGTGACCAGTACCCGCGCGCCCTCGGCCGCCAGGCGGCGGGCGACGGCCGCGCCGATGCCCCGCCCGGCGCCGGTGACCCAGGCCACGTGCCCGTCGAAACGCCGCGAGGGGAGCGGGAGCGTCATGTGCGCCAGCGTAGGCGGGCGGCGACGCTCCGTACAGGACGCCCGAGAGCCGGGGCGGTTCAGGCCAGGCAGCCGCGCAGCGCCCGGATGAGGGCCTGCGGCCGTGGGTCGGCGGTGACCGACTGCTGCATCCCGGCCGTGACATAGCCGAAGCCGACGCCCGCCTCCGGATCGGCGAAGCCCAGCGACCCGCCCCGCCCGGGGTGCCCGAAGGAGCCGGGACCGAGCATCGGGCAGGACGGCCCGTGCAGCATGAAGCCCAGGCCGAAGCGGGTGGGGACGACCAGGACCCGGTCCGGCCCGTCGGACTCGGCGCTGCGGGCGGCGGTGAGGGTGGCCGGGGCGAACAGCGGCCCGCGGCCGTCGGCCGGCCCGATCAGCGCCGCGTGGAAGCGGGCGAGGGCGCGGGCGGTGCCGATGCCGCCGGAGGCGGGCAGTCCGGCCGCGTGCCAGCGCGGGGAGTTCTCGTCGATCGGCCCGGCGACGGCGCCGAAGGCGCGGCGGGTCAGCGAGTCCGGGTCGGTGTAGGCCCGCACCACCGAGCCCTTCGGCCGGACATGCAGCCCGCGGACCTCCGGCCGGGCGACCTCGGCGATCCGGCCGACCCGGTGCTCCTCCTCGGGCGGCAGCCCCAGCCACATCTCCAGGCCGAGCGGCCGGGCCAGCTCCTGGGCGAACCAGCTGCCCAGGGTGCGCCCGGTGGCCCGCAGCACCAGCTCGCCGAGCAGCCAGCCGTAGGTGTGCGGGTGGTAGCCGTGGTCGCTCCCCGGCTCCCACTGCGGGCGCTGCGCGGCGACGGCCCGCGGGCCGCTGACGCCGTCCACGGCCTGCTCGACGGTGAGCGGGGTGTCCAGGGCGGGCACGCCGGCGCGGTGGGTGAGCAGGTCGCGGACCACGGCGCGTTCCTTGCCCGCGGCCTTGAACTCCGGCCAGTAGGTGCCGACCGGTGCGTCCAGGTCGAGCTGGCCGCGCTGGTGGAGCAGGAGCAGGCAGGCGGCGGCCGGGCCCTTGGTCGCGGAGCGCATGATCTGCGCGGTGCCCGGCTGCCAGGCGGGCCCGTCCGGCTCGTCGGCGCGGGCGGCGCCCGCCCACAGGTCGACGACCTTCTCGCCGCCGCGGTAGACGGCGACCGCCGCGCCCACCTCGCCGCGCTCGGCGAAGCCACGCGCGAACGCGTTCCTCACCGGCTCGAAGCCGTCCGCCACCGAGCCGTGGACTTCCACCACTGTGCGCACCCCGTCTGGTCGTCGCCGTACACCCACTCCATGGTGCACGGCGCCGAACACCTCTTCGGCGGCGGGCCCGGGCAATCCGGCCGGGGGCCCGGCGAAAACCGGCGGCGGACCCGGCCGAAAAAGTTGCCTCGGCCATTCGGGGCCGAAACCATGGGAGGCGTGACAGACGGCGCGTATCTCCGATTTCCGCATCTGCACGGCGACCGGCTCTGCTTCGTCGCCGAGGACGATCTGTGGGTGGCGCCGCTCGCCGCCCCCGGGGACGAACCCGGCCGCGCGTGGCGGCTGACGGCCGACCGCACCAGAATGGGGCACCCCCGCTTCTCCCCGGACGGCGGCGGCATCGCCTACACGACCTGGCGCAGTCTGGACCCGGAGATCTACCTCACCCCGGCGGACGGCGGCCCCGCCCGGCGCCTGACGTACTGGGGCAGCACGGACACCAAGGTGTGCTCCTGGACGCCGGACGGGCGGATCCTGGCGATCTCCTCGCACGAGCAGCCGTTCTCCCACTACTGCCACGCCTACTCGGTGCCCACCGACGGTTCGCCGGGCGGGCGGCTGCCGTGGGGCCGGGTCTCCGACATCGCGGTCGCGGACGTGGCGGGACGCCACCAGACGCTGCTGCTCAGCGGCACTCCCCCGCACGAGCCGGCCGCCTGGAAGCGGTACCGCGGCGGGGCGACGGGCCGGCTGTGGCTGCACGGCACCCGGCTGCTGGCCGACCTGGGGGGCCATCTGGACTGCCCGATGTTCGTCGGCGGGCGGATCGCGTTCCTCTCCGACCACGAGGGCGTCGGGAACCTGTACTCGTGCCTGCCGGACGGCTCCGACCTGCGGCGGCACACCGACCACGCGGAGTTCTACGCACGCAACGCGGCCACCGACGGGCGGCGGGTGGTCTACCAGTGCGCGGGCGGGCTGTGGCTGGCCGAGGATCTCGACGACCCGGCCGGTGTGCCGCGCCGCCTCGACGTGCGGCTCGGCGGCCCGCGCAACGGCCGCCGCCGCTACCAGGTGCCCGCCGCGGGCAACGTCACCGGGCTGGCCTGCGACACCACCGGCCGGGCAAGCGCGGTGTGCGTGCGCGGCAGCCTGTACTGGCTGACCCACCGCGACGGGCCCGCCCGCACCATCACCGACCAGCCCGGGGTGCGGGTCCGGCTGCCGAAGATGCTCGGCGACACCGGGCTGCTGGCCTACGTCACCGACGCGGAGGGCGAGGACGCCATCGAGATCGCCCCGCTGCCGGGGCGCCCGACCGCGCGGCGCACCTCGGTGGACGACGCGGGCGGGCGGCGGCTGGCGGCCGGGCGGGTCGGCCGGGTGCACGAACTGGTCTGCTCCCCGGACGGCTCGACGCTGGCGGTGGCCGCCCACGACGGGCGGCTGCTGCTGATCGCCACCGGCGAGGGGCCGACGGAGGCGCCGCGGGACGACGAGGAGGGGCTGCCCGAGGAGCCGCCCGCCGCGGCCTCGCCGGGGACGGTCACCGAACTGGTCCGCTCCGAGAACGGCCCGGTGCGCGACCTGGCGTTCTCCCCGGACTCCGCCTGGCTGGCCTGGTCCCATCCCGGCATCGGGCGCACCCTGCGCCAGATCAGGATCGCCAGGCTCTCGGACGGCACGGTCATCGACGTCACCGGCGGCCGTTTCGAGGACGAGCAGCCGGTGTTCACCCGGGACGGCCGCTATCTGGCGTTCCTGTCCTGGCGGGGCTTCGACCCGGTGTACGACGTGCACACCGGCGACCTGTCCTTCCCGCTGGGCTGCCGCCCGTACCTGGTGCCGCTGAACTCCGCGACGCCGTCGCCGTTCGCGCTGCCGGTGCACGGGCGGCCGGTGGCGGGCGGGATGGACCCGGAGGAGTTCGCCGGGGAGTTCGCGGGCGAGGGGCCGGTGGTCGTCGAGGCGGAGGGGCTGGCGAGCCGGGTGACGCCGTTCCCGGTGCCGGCGTCGAAGTACTCCTCGCTCTCGGCGGTGCGCGGTGGTCTGGTGTGGCTGCGCTGGCCGATCTCGGGCGCGCTGGGCGAGACGTTCGCCAACCCGGCGGACCCCTCGCCGCGGCCGACCCTGGAGTACTTCGACATGGCCCGCTGCAAGCAGACCGAGCTGGTCCGGCACATGGACTGGTACGAGGTCAGCGGGGACGGCGGCCGGCTGGTGGTCTACGACGACGGCGAGCTGTCCGTGGTGCCGGCCTACGAGCGCGGCGACGAGGAGTCCACCGTCGTCCTGGACATGCGGCGGATCCTGCACGAGGTGGATCCGGCGGCCGAGTGGCGGCAGGCGTACCACGAGGCGGGCCGGCTGGTGCGGGACTACTTCTGGGCGCCCGACATGTGCGGGATCGACTGGACGGGGGTGCTGGAGCAGTACCGGCCGCTGGTGGACCGGGTGGCCTCCCCCGAGGAGTTCGCCGACCTGCTGCGGGAGGTGCTGGGCGAACTCGGCACCTCGCACGCCTACTGCACCGCGGCGCGGCGCAACGAGGGGCCGGCGCACTACCAGCGGCCGATCGGGCTGCTGGGCGCCAACTTCCGGCCCGGTGAGGACGGCGGCTGGGTGGTCGGCCGGATCCTGCCCGGGGAGTCCTCCGATCCCAAGGCGCGCTCCCCGCTGGCCGGCACCGGGATCCGGGAGGGCTCGGTGCTCACCCATGTCGACGGGCGGCCGGTGGATCCGGTGGCCGGGCCGTACCCGCTGCTGGACGGCGCCGGCGGCACCACCGTGGAGCTGACGTTCCTGCCGCCGCCCGCCCCGTCCGGCGGGGAGCCCCCGGCGGAGCCCGAGGAGTCCGCGGCGGAGCCCGAGGAG
>JBEHXI010000167.1:0-16928 GCA_048498775.1 Actinomycetota bacterium
CCGAAGTCGGCCAGGTCGAAGATCGGCGCCTCGGGGTCCTTGTTGACCGCGACGATCGTCTTGGAGGTCTGCATGCCGGCGCGGTGCTGGATGGCGCCGGAGATGCCGTTGGCGATGTACAGCTGCGGCGAGACCTGCTTGCCGGTCTGGCCCACCTGGTTGGTGTGCGGGTACCAGCCGGCGTCCACCGCGGCGCGGGAGGCGCCCACGGCCGCGCCCAGCGCGTCCGCCAGCTCCTCGATGATCGAGAAGTTCTCCGCGCCGTTGACGCCACGGCCACCGGAGACCACGATCGCGGCCTCGGTCAGCTCGGGGCGGCCGGTGGACTCCCGCGGGGTGCGCGAGGTGACCTTGGTGCCGGTCGCGGCGGCGGAGAAGGTCACGGTCACGGTCTCCACCGTGCCCGCGGCCGGGGCCGGCTCGGGATCGGCCGCGTTCGGCTTGACGGTGATGACCGGGGTGCCGTGGGTGATCGCGGACCGCACGGTGTAGGAGGCCGCGAAGACCGACTGGGTGGCCACCGGGCCGTCCGGGCCGGCCTGCAGGTCGACGGCGTCGGTGATGATGCCGGAGCCGAGGCGCAGCGCGAGCCGGGCCGCGATCTCCTTGCCCTCGCCCGAGGAGGTGACCAGCACCGCCGCCGGTGAGACGGCCCGGGCGATCTGCTCCAGCGCGTCCACCTTGGGGACCACCAGATACTCGGCGAACTCGGCGGCGTCGGCCGCGTAGACCTTGGCGGCGCCGTACTCGCCGAGCCTGGCGGCCAGTTCGGCGGTGGCGTCGCCGCCGCCGAGCAGCACGGCGGACGGCTCGCCCAGGCGGCGGGCCAGCGTCAGCAGTTCCAGGGCCGGCTTGCGGACGGCGCCGTCGACGTGGTCGACGAGGACCAGGACCTCACTCATTGTCGTCTCTCCTGACTGGGCCTGATGGGGCGTGAGTGGCCGGGCCGACTCAGATGAACTTCTGCGCGGCGAGGAACTCGGCGAGCTGCCTGCCGCCGTCCCCCTCGTCCTTCACGATCGTGCCGGCGGCGCGCGGCGGGCGCGTGGCGATGTCCGCCACGGCCGTCCAGGAGCCGGCCAGGCCGACCTGCTCGGCGGCGATGCCCAGGTCGTCGAGGTCCCAGGTCTCCACCGGCTTCTTCTTCGCGGCCATGATGCCCTTGAAGGACGGGTAGCGGGCCTCGCCCGACTGGTCGGTCACCGAGACCACCGCAGGCAGGGCGGCCTCAAGCTGCTCGGTGGCCGCGTCGCCGTCGCGACGGCCGCGGACCACGCCGCCCTCGACGGACACCTCGGACAGCAGGGTCACCTGCGGCACGCCGAGCCGTTCGGCGAGCAGCGCCGGGACCACGCCCATGGTGCCGTCGGTGGAGGCCATGCCGCAGACGACCAGGTCGAAGCCGGCCTTCTCGACGGCCTTCGCCAGGATCGCCGAGGTGCCGATCGCGTCGGTGCCGTGGATGGCGTCGTCGCTGACGTGCACGCCCTTGTCCGCGCCCATGGACAGCGCCTTGCGCAGCGCGTCCTTGGCGTCGTCCGGGCCGACGGTCAGGACCGTCACCTCGGCGTCACCGTCGGCCTCGGCGATCCGCAGGGCCTGCTCGACGGCGTACTCGTCCAGCTCCGACAGCAGGCCGTCGACGGCGTCGCGGTCGGTGGTGGTGTCCTCGGCGAAGCGCCGGTCGCCCGTCGCGTCGGGGACGTACTTCACGGTGACGACGATCCTGGTGCTCATGGAGATCCCTTGTCGGTAGGGGGTGCGTGAGGGGCCGGGTCAGCGCGGGGTGAACTCGAGGGCCGGGTGCCCGCCGCCGATCGACCGCAGCCGGACCCTGGTGCCCTCCGGGACGGCGCCCATCTGCTGGGGCCGGACGGTCGCCAGCACCGTGAAGCCCTCCTCGAGGTCCACGGTGCAGATCTGCCGCAGCTCGTCCTCGCGGTGCTCGGGGCGGATCACGCGCATGATGCGGCGGATGTTGCCCAGACCGGTGCTGGTCCTCTCGTCCGCCTCCGTCGAGCCGCAGACCGGGCAGAACAGGCGGCTGTGCTCCATCGCGGTGCCGCACCAGCAACAACGGAGGTAGTGCAGCTCGGTGCCGGTGGTGGACACCTCGCCAATGGTGATCGTCATAGCTCGCTCCCTCGAAAGCTCCGACAGCGACCCAGGTTCCCGGACGGTTGGGTGAGAAGGCCGCGCCCTGTCCTCCGGCGGCGCGGGTGGGACGAGGCGCCGGCCGGGCAGGGCACGACGGTGCCCTGGCGCCGGTGCGGTCTTCGGCACAGCAGGGAGACTATGACACTCAGTGCCAGCGCACAAGGCACTGAGTTCCCTGTGTGGTGCCGGTCACATCGGAGCGTCCCGCAGGGTCACTCCAGCGCCTCCTGGACGCCGCGGAGCACCCGCCACATCGGGGTGCCGCGCTTGGTGATCAGGACGACGACATCGTCGGCCTCCCGCTCCCCGGCGGCCCCGTCGCGCTCGGGCGCCTCCGCCCAGGCCTCGGCGACGTAGCCGAGCGCCCGGTCGGCCTCGGTCCAGGCGTCGGCCCGCGCGCCGGAGCGCAGCCAGATCCGCAGCGCGTGGTTGTGCGCGGCGACCAGCGAGGCGGCGATCGCCTCCGCGCGCAGATCGCCGTTGGGACGGTCGGCGAAGCGGGCCCGCAGGTAGTCGGCGAAGGTGCGTTCGTAGCGCCACACCACGGACAGCTCATGCGCCCGCAGGGCCGGGATCTGCCGGGTCAGCGAGTAGCGGCGCACGGAGAAGTCGGGGTCGGCCGCGTACATCCCGAACACGATGCGCGCCGCGTCGCACACCCGGGCGACGGGGTCCTGGGTGTCGCCGGCCGGATCGGCGAGGAACGCCGTCATCTCCTGCAGGCAGCCGTCGTGGTCGGGGAAGACCACGGACTCCTTGGAGGGGAAGTAGCGGAAGAACGAACGGCGCCCCACCCCGGCCAGGGCCACGATGTCGTCGACGGTCGTCTGCTCGAATCCCCGCTCGGTGAACAGCTGGAACGCGGCGGCGACGATCAGGTCACGCATCGGGGGCTTGGATGCCGAGGTCATGCATGGACGTTAACACCGGTGACCGGCCGAGGAGTCTCCAGAACGGCACTGAGTGCTCACTATGTGGGGCATCACGTTCCCTCAGCGGGAGAATCCGGCCCACCCGCTGATCGCGAAGCGGTCCCCGTCACGCCGGATCTCGGCGGCGCCGTGCCCTCCGAAGTGGGCCGGGACCACGAGTTCACCGGTGTCCGCCGCGCGGGCGAGCACCCGCCGGCGGCTCTCCGCGGCCTGCCGCCCGTCCTCGCAGAAGCAGCTGTTCAGCGCGGGCCGCAGGATCTGCACCGGAGAGTGCAGCAGGTCGCCGACGAACACCGCCCGGTCCGAGCCGGAGGCCAGCCGCAGCACCGCGGACCCGGGGGTGTGTCCGGGCGCGGCCTCCAGGACGAGGTTGCCGTCGATGCGGTGCTCGCCCTCCCACAACAGCGCCTGCCCGGCGCGGCGCACCGGCGCGATGCTGTCCTGGTGGACCAGCGCACCGCCCTCGCGCCGGCGGCGCTCGGCCTCGTCGCGCGGCGCGGGCCTGCGGTGCGCCTGCTCCGGGTCGAAGAAGACATCGTCGGCGGCGGGGATCAGATAGGTGGCGTTGGGGAAGGTGGGCACCCACTCCCCGTTCTCCGCGCGGGTGTTCCAGCCGACGTGGTCGGCGTGGACATGGGTGTTGACGACCACGTCGACCTCCTCGGGCCGTACCCCGGCCTGCCGCAGCCGGTCCGGGAAGTCGGTGCGCAGGCCGTCGAACACGGGGGTGTGCGGGCGCCTGCGGTCGTTGCCCACCCCGGTGTCCACCAGCACCGTCCGGCCCTCGCTGCGCAGGACCCAGGTCTGGACGGCGGCCGGATAGGCGTCGTCCTCGGGGTTCCAGAAGTCCGGGACGAGCCAGTCCTCGTTCTCCCGCCAGATCTCCGGGCCGCTGTCCGGGACGATCGCGGACGCGGTGGAAAGCGGCCCCGACACCTCCACGACCCGGGTGATCTCCACGTTCCCCAGCACGATGGTCTGCACTGCGCCGTCCTCTCCGTTGGCGTCCTTGACCGCCACGCTACGGACCCGGGAGTGGGATGATCGATACGCCAGGGGCCCGCCCGCATACGTGAACGTCTCGGTGGTGCGCCGAACGCTACGATGGCGGTGTGGACGTCCTCAGTGACGCGGTGACCGCGACGCGCGTCGGGAAGCCGTCGGCGTCGCGCGCCCGGGTCACCGCCCCATGGCGGTTCCGGTTCGCGCCCTACGACGGCGCCGGCTTCCACATCGTCCTGCAGGGCAGCTGCCTGCTGTGGTCCGAGGAGACCGATCCGGTTCCGCTCGGTGCCGGCGACGTCGTCTTTCTGCCCTACGGCAGTGCCCATCTGCTGGCCGACGCCGCGGCGGACCCCCGCGCGGGCCGCCCGGCCGTCCCGTTCGAGGAGTGGGCCCGCACGGCGGACGGCGGCCCGGCGGACCACGCGGCGGAACCGGACTCCCCGGGCACGACGGTGCTGCTGTGCGGCACGTACCGGCTCAGCCACGCGCGGGCGCACCCGCTCCTCGCCGAACTGCCCGCCGTGGTGCACCTGCCGGCCCGGGTGGGCAGCGACCCGGAGCTGAGGGCCGCCGTCGACCTGCTCGGCCGGGAGACCGGCGGTGCCCGCTCCGGTGGCGACGCCGCCGTCCCGGCGCTGCTGGACCTGCTGCTGGTCTACATCCTGCGGGCCTGGCTGAAGCAGGAGGCCACCGCCGGCCGCGCGGCCGGCTGGTCGCGGGCGCTCACCGATCCCGCGGTGGCCGCCGCGCTGCGGGCGATGCACGACCACCCCGCGCGCCCCTGGACCCTGCAGACGCTCGCGGCGCGGGCCGGGGTCTCCCGGTCGAGCCTGGCCCGGCGCTTCACCGCCCTGGTGGGCCGGCCGCCGATGGACTACCTCACCTGGTGGCGGATGGGCATGGCCGCCCGGCTGCTGCGCGACCCGGACACCACCCTGGCGGCGGTGGCCCGCGCCGTGGGCTACGCGTCGCCGTTCGCGTTCGCCCATGCCTTCAAGCGCGAGTTCGGCGACGCCCCCGGCCGTTACCGTGCGTCGGTCACCGGCCGTCCCGTCGGGAGCTCTGAGTGACCGGCTCTCCGGGGGACGCCGCCGCGCGCCGCGTCGCGCCACGATGGATGCCGTGACCGAGATCCGCACCCCCCGCCTCCTGCTGCGCCGCTGGTGCGCCGACGACCTCGCCCCCATGGCCGAGATCAACGCCGACCCCGAGGTCATGCGCTGGATCCGCGACGGATCGGTGCTCGCCCCGCAGGAGACGGCCCAGGCCATCGAGCGGTGGGAGGCGGAGTGGGACGGCCAGGGCTTCGGCCTGTTCGCCGTCGAACTGCGGGCGTCCGGCGAACTGATCGGGTTCACCGGGCTGGCGGTGCCGCGGTTCCTGCCGGAGATCCTGCCCGCCGTGGAGATCGGCTGGCGGCTCGGCCGGCGGTACTGGGGCCGGGGCTACGCCTCCGAAGCGGCGCGCGCCGCAATGGAGTTCGCGCGGGAGGTCCGCGGCCTGGACCGTCTCGTCAGCATCGCCCGGGTGGGCAACACGGCCTCCGAGAACGTCATGCGCAAGCTCGGCATGGTCCCGGAGCGCGAGACGACGCACCCGGTGTACCGCTTCCCGGTGCGCGTCCACGCGATCGACCTCACCGGGCACCGGGTGTGAACCGGCCGCGCGCTCGCCGGACACCCGGTGCCCCCGGTGCCGCTCAGGCGAGGGTCACCTCCACGGGGAGCCGCTTGATGCCGTTGACGAGGTTGGAGCGGACGCGGGGGATGTCGCCGGTGAGGCGGATGTCCGCGAGGCGGGGGATGAGCTCCTCGAACATGATGCGGATCTCGGTGCGGGCGAGGAGGTTGCCCAGGCACAGGTGCGGGCTTCCCTTGCCGAAGGTGATGTGGTCGTTGTTCTGCCGGGTGACGTCGAAGTCGTAGGGGTTGCCGAAGACGTCCTCGTCGCGGTTGCCGGACGCGAACCACATGACGACCTTGTCGCCCTCCTTGACGGACTTCCCGCCGAGTTCGACGTCGCGGGTGGCGGTGCGGCGGAAGTGGTAGATCGGCGAGGCCCAGCGCAGGAACTCCTCGACCGCGGCCGGGATCAGGGACGGGTCGTCCTTGAGGCGGGCCAACTGGTCGGGGTGCTCGATGAGCGCCAGCATCGAGTGGGTGATGGTGTGGCGGGTGGTCTCGTTGCCGGCGACGACCAGGAGCAGGAAGTAGTTGTCGAAGTCCTGCGGGGAGAGCGGGACGCCGTCCCTGGGCGTGGAGTTGACGAGCCTGGAGACCAGGTCGGTGCCGTCCTTGCCCCGGCGCTGCCGGGCGAGTTCGCGGCCGTACTCGAAGACCTCGAGGGAGGCGGGGGAACGGAACGGCAGATCGCGGTACTTCTCGCTCTCCGCGCTGTGCAGCAGCACGTCGGCGTAGTCGGGGTCGGTGTTGCCGATGATGCGGTTGCCCCAGTTGATGAGCTGCTGGTTGTCCTCCTCGGGCACGTCGAGGAGCCGGGCGAGGACGTTGATGGGGAAGTCGGCCGAGACCTCCTTGACGAAGTCGAAGCGGCCCTTGGCCAGGGCGTTGTCGAGAGTCCTGGCGGTCAGGCCGCGCAGGAAGTCGGTGTAGCCGTTGATGACGCTCGCGCCGAACTGACGCTGGATCAGGCCGCGCAGGGCGCGGTGGCGGACTCCGTCGAGTTCGAGGATGGAGGCGCGCTTGGCGATCTGGTCGTCGTCGACCTCCTCCAGGTTGACGAACCGGGTGGAGGTGAAGGTCTCGGCGTCCCGGTCGACGCGTGCGATGTCGGCGTGGCGGGTGACGGCCCAGAAGCCGGAGTTGGGCTCGGGCTCGGGCTGCCAGTGCACGGGGTCCTGGTGGCGCAGGGTGTGGAACATCCGCCAGGGGGTGACCCCGTCGGTGAAGTTGCCGAGGTCGGCGAGGTCGACGTCGGCCAGCGCGAGCGGTTCGGTCACGTCGGCGAGTGGTGCGGTCATCGGGTGGCTCCTGCGGGGGTTCACGGGGCGGGTCACAGGTGGATGGCGTATTCGGTGAACTCCCAGTCGGTGACGTGCCGCTGGAATCGTTCGACCTCGTCGCGCTTGTAGGTGAGGTAGGAGGCGGTGAAGTCCTTGCCGAGGACGCCGGTCAGCGCGGTGTCCGCCTCCAGGGCGTCGAGGGCCGCCGGAAGGGTCATGGGCAGGACGGCGGACCGGGCGGTGTCGTAGCCGTAGCCCTCCAGCGGGGCGGGCGGTTCCTCGCCGGCCAGGACGCCGAGCAGCGCGGCGGCGAGGGTCGCGGCGATCGCCAGGTAGGGGTTGGCGCTGGCGTCTCCCAGGCGGAGTTCCAGCCGGGCGCCGGCGCCCCGCTCGGGCGGGATGCGGACCATGGCGCTGCGGTTGTCCAGTCCCCAGTCGACCAGCCAGGGGGCGAGGGTGTCCGGGCCGAAGCGCTTGTAGGAGTTGACGGTCGGGTTGAGGAGGGCGGCGAGCGCGGGGGCGTGGGCGAGGAGGCCCGCGACGGCGTGGCGTGCGGTGGCGGACAGCCCGTAGGGCGCCGAGGGGTCGTCGAAGACGTTGCGCCCGGCCTCGTCCTCAGCCGACAGGTGGAGGTGGAAGCCGGAGCCGCCGGCGTCGTTGAAGGGCTTGGCCATGAAGGTGGCGAGCCGGCCCTCCTGGCGGGCCAGTTCCTTGACGGCGGACTTCAGGCGGAAGGCGCGGTCCGCGGCGCTCATGGCGCCGGAGTGGGTGAGGTTGACCTCGAACTGCCCGCCGTCGAACTCGTGGTTGCCGCTGAGCGCGCCGATGCCCAGGTCGCGCAGCGAGCGCAGCACGCGCAGCAGGTGGTTGGCGGGGTCGGCGCGCAGTCCGGCGGTGTAGACGTGGCCGGTGTCCTCGCTGTAGCGCCGCCAGCCGCCGGCCGTGCCGGGCGCGGCGTCGCACAGGAAGTACTCCAGCTCCGGGCCGGCCACCGGGCGCAGGCCGTGCTCGGCGCACCGGTCGAGCACGGCGCGGAGCAGGTCCCGCGGGGACTCCGGCGCGGGCAGCCCGGTGGCCGGGTCGGTGACCTCGCCCAGGCAGGAGGCGACGCCGGGTTCCCAGGGGAGCGGGGTGAGGGTCGCGAGGTCGGGGCGGACGCAGATGTCGGGCAGGCCCGCCTCCAGGCCGCCGGCGACCGGCACGACGTCGCCCCGGGGGCTGGTGTGGTAGACGGCGCGGCAGAACGCGAGGCCGTGGGCGAGGGCCGAGGGCAGCTGGTCGAGCAGGATGTCGCGGGCGCGCTCGGTGCCGATGAGGTCCGGGTAGGTCACCCGGACGACGTCGATGCCCTGGCCTGCCAGCCGGTCCAGGTGCTGGCGGACCTGCGGGGTGTCGTGTGCGCTCACCGGTGTCTCCTCGGGCGGGCGATGGGAGGGCCGCTCCCGGGCCGCGGCCGGACGGGGAGGGCTTGGAGGGGGAGGGGCGGGGCGCCCCCGCCATTCGTTTGAAGCCAAACGGTATGGATGCCCATCGCGGGGCGCAAGGGGTGGGGCGAAAAAATTTATCCATCCGGATAGGTATTGACCAGGGGGAGGCCCGTTCCTATCTTGTTTGAAGCCAAACGAGTTGGGGGCCGGTTCTCCGGCCCCTTTGGCCGGGCCCGGCCGGGGAGGACAGCGTTCCCCGGCCGGGCCCTCTTCCCCGCCTCACGTTCCGCGCTCGCGCCCGGCGCCCCTCACCCCCAGGAGGACCGGCCATGAAGGTCGTCGTCGACATGAACAAATGCCAGGACCACGGCCAGTGCGTCTTCGCCGCCCCCGATGTCTTCCGGATGGACGACGACGGGCGGCTGGCGTACGTCAGCGACCCCGACGAGGCGCTGCGCGACCAGGTCGAGGAGGCCGCCGACGTCTGCCCGCTGCAGGCCATCCGGATCGAGGACTGACCCCGTGACATCCCACAGCAGCGGCCGCCGCGTCCTCGTGGCGGGCGCCTCCCTGGGCGGGCTGCGGGCCGCCGAGCAGCTGCGCGCGGCCGGCTGGACCGGGGCGATCACGGTCGTCGGCGACGAACCCCACATGCCCTACAACCGCCCGCCGCTGTCGAAGGAGGTGCTGGCCGGCACCGCGTCCTTCGAGTCGCTCGCCTTCACCCCGCGCGCCGTCGCCGCCGACGTGGAGTGGCGGCTCGGCACCGCGGTCACCGCCGCCCGGCTCGCCGAGCGCGTGGCCGTCCTGGCCGACGGCCGGGAACTCGCCTTCGACGGACTCGTCGTGGCCACCGGCATGCGGCCCCGCCGCCTGGGCTGCCCCGGCCCGTCCGGACCCGGCAGCGGCCGGCACACCGTGCGCACCCTCGACGACGCCCGGCGCCTGCGCGAGGAGCTGCTGCGGCCCGGCGTCCGGCTGGTCGTCGTGGGCGCCGGGTTCATCGGCTGCGAGGTGGCCGCCACCGCGATCGGCCTGGGCGTCACCGACGTGACCGTTGTCGACCCCGAGCCGCTGCCCATGCTGCGCACGCTGGGCGAACCGCCGGCCCGCAACCTGCTCCGGCGCCACCTGCGGCGCCATGTGCGCTTCGCCCTGGGCGCCGGGGTGGCGGCATTCGAGGGCGACGACCGCGTCACCGCCGTCGTCCTCGGTGACGGGACGGTCCTGCCCGCGGACACCGTGGTGGAGTGCGTCGGCTCCGTCGCCAACACCGAGTGGCTGCGGGACAACGGACTCGACCTGTCCGACGGCGTGCGCACCGACGAGCACCTGCGGATCGAGGGACTCCCGTACGCGGTCGCGGTGGGCGACGTGGCCCGGTTCCCCAACGCCCGCTACGACGCCGTGCCCCGCCGCGTGGAGCACTGGTCCATCCCCACCGACACCGCCCGGCACGCCGCCCGGACTCTGGCCGCGCACCTCACCGGCGACCCGGCCGGCCTGCCGCCCTTCGCGCCGCTGCCGACCTTCTGGAGCGACCAGCACGACTTCCGGCTGCAGTCGTTCGGCGCCCCCGCCCTCGGCACCGCCGACGTGCGCGTCCTGCACGGCGATCCGGACGGCGATCCGGACGGCGACCTCCTCTTCGGCTACCACGCCGACGGCGCCCTCGTCGGGGTCGTCGCGCTCGGCGGCCCGGCCGCCACCGCGGGCGCCGCCCGCTACCGCGCCCAGTTGCTCAAGCAGCCCGCAGCCATCGCGTAAGGAATCCCCGTCATGTCTCTGGTCCGTGGTTACTTCCCTCCCAGGACGGCGACCGGCGCCTCGTCGCTGATCCCCTCGCCCCCCTGGCTCTACTCCGGTGACCTGCTCACCGTCGAGTACCGCACCGACCCGGCCCGGGTGCGCGAACTGCTGCCCGAGCCGCTGGAGTTGGCCGACGAGGATCCGGGCGCGGTCGCGCTGATCTGGGCCGACTGGCAGTCCTGCTCCTCGGGCGGGGCGGAGTTGCTGGACCCGGTGCGCTCCCAGTACAAGGAGGCCTTCGCGGTCGTGCGCTGCTCCTACCGGGGGCGGACGTACTCGCGCTGCGTGTACATCTGGGTCGACAAGGACTTCGCGATCGCCCGCGGCCTGCACCAGGGCTATCCCAAGAAGCTCGGCTCGATCCACCAGACCCGTCCGCACCCCTACGGCCCGGCACCGCGGATCGAGGCCGGCGCCCGGTTCGGGGCGACCCTGGCCGCGGCCGACCGGCGCCTGGCCCAGGCCGTGGTCACCCTGCGGGAGCCGTCGCAGACGAACGGGTTCGTCAACGGCCACCCGATGGCCCACCACCGCTATCTGCCCTCCATCGAGAAGGGCGGGGCACCGGCCCTGGACGAGCTGGTGGAGTCCGGCGCCGCCTCCTTCGAGGCCGGGCCCGCCTGGCGCGGGGACGCGGAACTGGAGCTGTTCGAGGCGCCCACCGAGGAGCTGGCCCGCCTGGAGATCCGCGAGCCGATCGCCGCCTACTACCGCCAGGTCGGCGTCGTCTGGGACGGCGGGCGCCTGCTGCGATCCGGCACCTCCCCATCCGAGTGACCCGAAGAGCATCTGGAGACCGGACATGACCGAACACATCACCACCGTGGCCGGGGTGGCCGTCGACACCCGGCACTGGATCGGCGGCAGGCGCGTGGCGTCGGCGGAGACGTTCACCGACACCTCGCCCATCGACGGCGGCACGATCGGCGAGATCTCCCGCGGCACCCCGGCGGAGGCCGAGGCCGCGGTGGCCGCGGCGAAGGCCGCCTTCCCGGCGTGGGCGGCCACCTCCCGCGCCGAGCGGGCCCGCGTCCTGCACGCCATCGCCGACGGCGTCGAGCGGCGGCTGGAGGACCTGGCCATCGTCGAGACCACCGACAACGGCGCCCTGCTGCGTTCCCACCGCCGCGGGGTGATGCCGCGCGTCGCCCACAACTTCCGGTTCTTCGCCGACTGGCTGCTGGGCCTGGAACACGACGACTTCGACACCCGCGGCCACACCAACCACGTCTCCTGGGACCCGGCGGGCCCGTGCGTGCTGATCACACCGTGGAACGCGCCGCTGATGCTCGCCACCTGGAAGATCGCGCCCGCCCTCGCCGCCGGCGACACCGTGGTCCTCAAGCCGGCCGAGTGGTCACCGCTGACCGCCTCGCTGATCGCCGACATCGCGGCCGAGGCCGGACTGCCCGCCGGCGTGCTGAACGTCGTCCAGGGCTACGGCTCCGAGATCGGTGACGCCCTCACCTCGCATCCGGACGTGCGCCGCGTCAGCTTCACCGGCTCGGTGCCCACCGCACGGCGGATCGCCGCGTCCGCCGCCGCGAACCTGACCCCGCTCAGCCTGGAACTCGGCGGCAAGTCCCCGCTGCTGGTCTTCGCCGACGCCGACCTCGACCTCGCCGTGGACCTCGCCGTCGAGCAGTACGACAACGCCGGACAGGTCTGCCTGGCCGCGACCCGCCTCCTGGTCCAGGACAGCGTCGCGGAGGAGTTCACCCGGCGCTTCGTGGCGAAGGCGGCGCGGCTCACGCAGGGCGATCCGCGCGACGAGGCCACCGACATCGGCCCGAACATCCACCCGCGCCAGCTGGAGAAGATCGACGGCTTCGTACGGCGGGCCCTGGCGGCCGGGGCGCGCGCCGTCATCGGCGGGCACCGCGAGGACGGGCAGTACTACGCGCCGACCCTGCTCACCGACGTCGCCCAGGACAGCGAGATCGTGCAGGAGGAGGTCTTCGGGCCGGTCCTGACGCTGCAGACCTTCGCCGACGAGGACGAGGCGGTGCGCCTGGCCAACGACACCCGCTTCGGCCTGGCCGCCACCCTCGCCACCGGCGACCGCGAGCGCGCCGAGCGCGTCACCGCGCGGCTGGTCGCGGGCACCGTGTGGGTCAACTGCTTCTTCGTACGCGACCTGCGGGCGCCCTTCGGCGGTTCCCGCCACTCCGGCGTCGGCCGCGAGGGCGGCACCTGGAGCTTCGACTTCTACTGCGACGTCAAGAACACCGTCACCGCACCGAAGGGATGGCGCGACCATGGGTGAGATCGTCGGGGCGGGCCTGCTCGCGCACGTCCCCACCATCATGATGCCGCGCGAGGCGCGCCTGGAGCTGAACGAGGGCAAGGAGATCACCCTCGTCACCGGGCTGGAGCAGCTGCGCGCGGACGTCTTCGAGACCGCCGACTACGACACCGTCGTCGTCCTGGACTCGCACTGGGCCACCACCGTGGAGTTCGTCGTCACCGCGCAGGACCGGCGGGCCGGCCTGTTCACCTCCGAGGAACTGCCGCGCGGGATGTGCCGGGTGCCCTACGACTTCCCCGGCGACCCCGAACTCGCCCACAACATCGCGGCGTTCGCCGGACGGCACGGCACCTGGATCACCGCGATCGACGACGCCTACCTGCCGATCTACTACGCCACCGTCAACCTGTGGAAGTTCCTGGGGGAGGGCCTGCCCGACAAGCGGTGGGTCACCATCGGGGTGTGCCAGACCGGCGACATGGAGGACCACCTGCGCCTGGGCCGGGCGCTCGCCGACGGCATCGCCGCCACGCCCGGCCGCAAGGTGCTGCTCATCGCCTCCGGCGCGCTGTCGCACACCTTCTGGCCGCTGCGCGAACTGCGCGACCACGAGGCCAGCGACCCGTCGCACATCTTCAGCCCGCAGGCCCGCGAGGCGGACCACGAGCGCATCGCCTGGTTCACCGAGGGCCGCCACGACAAGGTCCTCGCCACCATGGACGAGTTCTGGCAGTACAAGCCCGAGGCGAAGTTCTTCCACTACCTGATGATGGCCGGCGCGCTCGGCGAGGCGGCCTGCACCGCCCGGGCCCGCCAGTACGGCGCCTACGAGAACTCCATCGGCACCGGCCAGGTCCATCTCTGGTTCGACCGGCCCGCCGGCGGCTGGACGGGCACCGAGCGCCCCGCCGTCCCCTCCGGCCGGCACGATCCGCACCACCACGTCGACCCGCACGCCCACCAGGAGCCCTGACATGGCCGCACGCCGAGCCGAGACCACCGAGTACCGCCGCATCCTGCTCGACGGCGCCGTCGTCGAGGTCACCGTCGACGGGGACGACCTCGTCGCCGGGGACGGCCGCCAGGTGCGGATCGAGGACGCCCACCACCTTCCCCCGGTCGTGCCGTCGAAGATCATCGCCGTGCACCTCAACCACCGCAGCCGCGTCGAGGAGTTCCGGATCGGGCTGCCCGGCACGCCCACCTACTTCCACAAGCCGGTCTCGGCCCTCAACTCCCACCGCGGCGCCGTGGTGCGCCCCCAGGGGTGCGAGTGGCTCAACTACGAGGGCGAGGTCGCCATCGTCATCGGGAGGACCGCGCGCAACATCTCCCCGGACCGGGCGGGGGAGTACATCGCCGGCTACACGGTGGCCAACGACTACGGCCTGCACGACTTCCGCGACACCGACGCCGGCTCCATGCTGCGCGTCAAGGGCTCCGACACCCTCTGCCCGCTCGGCCCGGGCCTGGTCACCGGCTGGGACTTCCACGGCAAGCGCCTGCGCACCTACGTCAACGGCGAGGTCGTCCAGGACGGCTCGACCGACGAGATGACGTGGGACATGCACTACCTGGTCGCCGACATCGCCCGCACCATCACCCTGTACCCGGGTGACGTCCTGCTGTCCGGGACGCCCGCCAACTCGCGGCCCGTCCGGCCCGGCGACGTCGTGGAGGTCGAGGTCGAGGGACTGGGACGGCTGACCAACCACATCGTCACCGGCCCCACCCCGATCCGCACCGACGTCGGTGCCCAGCCGACCGCGTCGGAGGAGGTCCGCTCCACCGCGCTCGGCGGCGACTGGGAGTTCCGCGGCATCCGCCCGCCGCGGCGCGACTGAGCCGGACGGGGCCCGCTCCGTTCACCGGCCGCCCGGTAGGGTCACTGGCATGACCGACTCCGCCCCCGCCCCGAAAGGCCGCAAGCCCGCGGCCCGCAAGCGGCTGGGCTACGGGGAGGGACGCCAGGCCCTGCTGGCCGCGGCCGTGCGCGTCGTGGCGCGCCGCGGGCTGCGCCACCTGACGTACCGGGCGGTCGCCGAGGAGGCGGGGGTCACGCACGGTCTGGTGGTGCACCACTTCGGCTCACGGGACGCGCTGATCGAGGAGGCGCTGGCCTACACCGTGCGCACCAGCCTGGTCAGCAGCGTCCTGGAACCGGGCACCGGGCGGGTGGAGGACTTCGCGGGCGGTGTGTCGGCGATGGTCGACGCGGATCCCGACGTCCAGGCGTTCCAGTACGAGCTGCTGCTGGAGGCCCGCCGCAGGCCCGAGCTGCTGCCCCAGGTGCGGGCCCTGTACGACGAGTACTACGCGGCCGCCCAGCGGGAGCTGGCCCGCATCCTCCCGGACGGTGCCGGCCCCGCGCTGACCCTGCTGGTCTTCTCGGCGCTGGACGGCCTGGTGCTGCACCAGTTGACCATGGGCGAGCGGCGCACCACCGACGCCGCGATCGACGAGTTGCGCCGCCTGCTGCGGCGGCTCGCCGGCGCCCAGGGCGGGCCGGGCGAGGCCTAGCCACCCGCCGTAGGCGGCCCACGGCCCTGGCACGCCCCGGGTTGTCACGCGTGTCACAGTCCGTCCCGGGACGTGCCGGGGGCGGGTACGCTGCGCCGGACCTGTGCCCTCGACGGGACCGGACCGCCGTACCGACCGGCGGCCGGGACGGACGCGGCCGGGGCTGTCGGGGATCGCGTGCGCCGCTTCGGGTCACGGGCACGCAACGAACCTCCGGTGAGACCGGAATCCGGGCTCAACCCCTTGTCAAACGGATAGTTCCAGCCCACCATGAGGCAACTCGTTTGGCTCTAAACAATCCCCCTTTCCCCTCCCCGGCAGGTGATCCGCGTGGACAGTCAAACGGTCGCAAGGCAACAGACCGTGCGGGACGCGCCCAGCGCAGCCAAGCTCAAGCCCAACGCCATCGGCGTGATGGGCATCCTCTTCTTCGTCCTGTCCGGACAGGCGCCGCTGACCGGTATCGCCGGGGCGGTACCGATCGCCGTGGCGCTCGGCAACGGCGCGGGCACCCCGGCCGCCTACGCCGCGGCGGGTGTGGTGATCCTGCTGTTCTCGGTCGGCTTCGTGGCCATGGGGCGCCATGTGGTGGACGCCGGCGCCTTCTACACCTACATCGGCAAGGGCCTCGGCCGCACCACGGGCACCGGCAGCGCCGGGGTCGCGCTCTTCGCCTACTGCACGATCCAGGCCGCGATGTACGGCCTGTACGGCTCCATCGTCAGCGGCCTGGTCACCCAGTACACCGGTGCGAACACCCCCTGGTGGCTGTGGGCCGTGGTGACCATGGCCGTGGTGCAGGCGCTGGGCGCGGCGGGCATCGAGATGGGCGCCAGGGTCCTGGCCGTCTTCGTGATGGCCGAGTTCAGCATCCTGCTCGTCTTCAGCCTGGTCACCCTGGCCAAGGGCGGCGGCCCCGAGGGGCTCGGGTTCACGGGGAGCTTCTCGGCCGGGGCCGCGCTCCAGGGGGCGCCGGGTGTGGCGGTGATGTTCGCGGTGGCGTCGATGTTCGGCTTCGAGGCGACCGCGATCTACGGCGAGGAGGCGAAGGAGCCGCGCCGCACGGTGCCGCGGGCCACCTACCTGTCGGTCGCCGTGATCACCGGGTTCTTCGCCTTCTGCTCCTGGATGCTCGTCTCGTCCTACGGCGCCTCCCGGGTCGCCGCGGCCGCCGGCAAGGCGGTGCAGAGCGGGAACGCCACGGACTTCGTCTTCGCGCCCATCGCCGCCCAGTTCGGCGCCTGGGTCGGCAACGTCCTGCCGGTGCTCCTCGCCACCTCGCTCTTCGCGGGCATCCTCGCGTTCCACAACTCCGCGAACCGCTACATGTACTCCCTCGGCCGCGACGGGCTGCTGCCCCGCGCGACCTGCAAGCTCAACAAGCGGCACTCCCCGTGGGTCGCGGGCGGCGTGCAGACGGTGATCGCCCTGGCGCTGGTCGTGCCGTTCGCGGTGACCGGCAAGGACCCGGTGCTGACGCTCTTCTCCTGGTTCAGCGGTGTCGCCGTCCTCGCGATGATGCTGCTGTACTTCCTGACCTCCGTCTCGGTGATCGTCTTCTTCCGGCGGGAGCGCCTGGACACCCGCCTGTGGAACACGGTGATCGCCCCCGCCCTGGGCGCCCTCGGCGTCGCGGGCACCATCTGGCTGATCATCGCCAACTTCACGACGCTGATCGGCGGCGACCCCGCCACGGCCACCTGGCTGGGGCTCACCGTGCCGGTGGTCCTGGTGCTGGGGGCCGTCGCCGCGCGGCTCACCCGCGGTCGGGCCGTGGGCGCCGACGGCTGATCCGCGGGCCCGCGGGCCGGGGGGGGGGGGGGGGGGGGGGGGGGGGTGGGGGGAGGGGGGGGGGGGGGGCGGGAATC